>JBGPNN010000161.1:0-7858 GCA_041487495.1 bacterium | reverse complement strand
GCACGCGCTGCTGCGGCGGGCGTCGATCCACGCGTCGACGATCACAGGAGGCCTGGGGCTCAGCACGTATCCCGATCGCTGCGCGCTCGAAGTCGAGCGCCGCACGCTTCCCGGCGAACGTGATGACGCTATCGCCGCCGAGTTGCGGCGGGTGATAGAAGAGGCCCGGGGTGCGTCGGCCGGGCTGGACGCGACCGTCGAGATCCTGCTCAGCCGTCCCGCCTACGAAATCAACGCCGGCGCGCCGATCGTCCAGGCGCTCATCGCGAGTATCCGTGGGGTCCGCGGCGGCGAGCCCGGCATCGTCGGTGAATTGGCCTGGCTGGATTCCGCGCTCCTCGGGGAAGCCGGCATCCCCACGGTGATCTTCGGACCATCGGGCGCGGGCGCTCACGCCGCCGAAGAATGGGTGGACGTGGCATCGGTCGTCGACTGCGCCCGGGTGCTGGCCGATCTGGCGTCCCGCTTCTGCAACGTCTCGCGGTAGCACGCCGGAACGCCTTTTGCCGGAACAGACACGCCGCCGGCGGCGTTCACAATTAAGTAAGAAACGGCGTTCATGATAGTCAAGAGACAGGGGGGGCGGGGCGCCCGTCGAATCCCGAACATGGCCGGGGTGGTGATGGAGCCTCATGAATGAAGCGAGCGTGATCGTAGCCTTCGCCGCCGGCGTCCTCGGCTTCCTGAGCCCGTGCATCGTTCCCCTGATCCCGGGGTATCTCTCGTTCGTCTCCGGTGTGTCGCTGGGCGACATGAGCCTGGATGAGCGCCGTCAACACCTGGGCCGGGTGCTCGTGGCCACGACGCTCTTCGTGCTGGGGTTCTCGGTCATCTTTACCGCGCTCGGTGCCTCCGCGTCCGCGCTGGGCACCCTGATCCTGGACAACCGGCAGTGGCTGTCCCGCATCGGCGGGGCAATCGTCATTGTCCTGGGTCTGGCCGTTTTGGGTATCATCAAAGTACCGGGGCTGTTCAGGACGCGCCGGTTCGACATGCCGCGGCGGCCCTTCGGCCTGGTCGGCGCCTTCCCGGTGGGGATGGCTTTCGGTTTCGCCTGGACGCCTTGCGTAGGCCCAGTACTGAGCGGTGTGTTAACTATGGCGGCCGCGGCGCACACCGCGGCAGCGGGCGCGGTCCTGCTCTTCGCGTACTCGCTGGGTCTGGGATTGCCGTTCCTGATCACTGCCGTGCTGATGACGACGGCGTTTGATGCGATGGGTTGGATGCGCCGCCACGCCGCCGTCGTCACAACGGTCAGCGGGGTCTTCCTGCTGGTCATGGGCACGGCGATGGTGACCGACGTGCTCTTCACGTTGAATACCTGGCTGATCCGGCTCGTACCGATCCGGCCGGCGATCTAGCCGGTGGCCGCAAGGGAGCGAGATCTGAGGGGTTTGCGGACGTCATCCGGGCCGACTCGCGCGAGGATTTTCGCGATCATCGCGCTGCTGGGCGTTGCCGTGCTGGTGCCGCCTGCCCCGGTGCCGCGCGCGCACGCCGCGGACGCCGGGCTGGTGCTGGAGTCTCTGGGGGTCCTGCGCGCACGCTACGTTGATCAGATCAACACGGTGACCCTGCTCAACGGCGCGATCGAAGGATTGCGCGCCATCGTCTCCAATGCCGGGGTCAAGGCGGAGTTGCCGCCGCTTGGCGCCGGCACCAACTCCTGGCAGGCGCAGATGCAGTTTCGCGCTCGTTTCGATGCGGCCGCCGCGGCCACCGGAGGTCGTGTCCCAAAGACCACGCTCGCGTACGCGGCGGTTCAGGCGATGACGGGGGCGCTGCACGATTCACACACCGGATTCATCACGCCGGATCAGAACCGCGAGCGGCAGGCACGGCAGCGCGGGCAGGCGGCGTTTTCCGGGATCGGCGTCGTCCTCCTTCCGAGGGATGGACGATTGTACGTCCGCGACGTCATCCCCGGAAGCCCGGCCGAAGCGGCCGGACTCCGGCCGCTCGACCGCATCGTCGGCATCGACAATGTCTCTGTCGCCGGGATGCAGATCGACCAGGTGGCCAGCCTGATCCGCGGTGCGGCAGGCACGTCCGTGTCGGTGACCCTGCAGCGGGGGCCGGGGGCGGCCGCGGAGAGCGTGACGATCAGCCGTCGGCCCATTCAGATCCCCGCGATCTTTCAAGCGAAAGTCCTGGACAGCGGGATCGGATATCTGCAGCTTTACCAGTTCGTCAATCACACCGGCGCCGACTTTCGCGGCGCGCTGGAGCGCATGCTGGCGGACGGCATGCGGGCGCTGGTCCTCGACGTGCGGGCCAACCACGGTGGGTACCTTCATGAACTGACGGCGGTCCTCGATACGCTGTTGCCGCCGGGCAAACCTGTGTATCGGGAGACAACCCGGAATGGGTTCATGCACACCGTCACAACCTCGGCGACGCCTTTACTGCTTCCCTCGGTACCCGTCATTGTTCTGGTCGACGAGGGGAGCGCCTCGGCCGCCGAGCTCCTCTCGGCCGCGCTGCAGGAACACCACCGGGCCACGGTCGTCGGCGCCAAGACGAGCGGCGCGGTCGAAGCCAGCGTGCTGATCGATCTCTCGGACGGATCGGCCTTGAGCGTCACCGTGCAGCGCCTCTCGACCGGGCTCGGCAAGCGTCTGGAAGGCACGGGCGTTGCGCCCGACGTGACGATTCCCCAGGTGTCCAACGATCTGGAACAGGGTCGCGATACACAGCTCGTGCGGGGTATCGCACTCGCCCGCCAGCGTCTGGGTCTCGCCAATGCCCGGCCGACATCAACGGTTGAGGTGTTCAAACCCCGATGAGTGATCATCGCCCGCGCTCCGCCGTGCAATCCCTGTGTGCCGTCCTGCTGGCGATCAGCCTCATGGTCGTGCCGCTGGCGGTCGTCCGACCCGCATACGCGGTCGACGTCGGCCACGTTCTCGAAGCGGTCGGTCTCCTGCGCGAATACTACGTCGACCGTCTCGACGTGATCACGCTGCTCAACGGCGCACTGGCCGGGGTGCGCTCGGCGCTGTCCAACGCGGGGGTCCAGACCGACACGCCGGAGATCCCCGCGGGGACGCAGGCCACTCAAGCGGAAGCGCTGTTCCGCACGCGCTTCGACGCGGCAATCGCCGCGGCCGGGGGGCGGGTCTCGAGGGACGCGCTGGCCCAGGCCGCGATTCGTGCCATGACCACCCAGTTGCAGGACTCGCACGTCTATTACCTATCGCCTGATTCCTACCAGGAATACCAGCGGCGGCAGCGAGGCCAGGTCGCGTTTTCAGGCATCGGTGTGGTGCTCATCCCGCGTGAGGGACGCTTCTATGTGCGCGATGTGGTGCCAGGTGGTCCGGCGGCGGCCGCCGGCGTGCAGCAGTTCGATCGGATTGCGCGGATCGATAACACCCCGACGGGGGGACTCCAGGCGGATCAACTCAGCGGGCTGATCCGCGGGCCGTCGGGCACATCGGTGACTCTTGTTCTGGAGCGGCCCGGCCACGCCGATCCCGTGTCGCTCACGGTGACCCGAGCACCGATCCAGGTGCCGACGGTGTTCCAGGCCAGGGTCATCGACGGCGGGATCGGCTATCTACAGTTCTATCAATTCGGCGCCCGGTCGGGCGCGGAGTTCCGGGGCGCACTGGAGCGCATGTTGGCGGGCGGGATGCGGGCGATGGTGCTCGACCTGCGCGGCAATCTGGGAGGATTCGTCAACGAACTGGAGACCATCACCAGCCTCCTGCTCCCGCCGGGCCGGACCATCTACCAGGAAGTCGCCAGGGGCGGGCAGGCGCGCGCCGTGCGCACGGCGGGGGTGCCGGTGATGCCGCAGCAGCAGCCGATCATCGTGCTGGTGGATGAGGCCAGCGCATCTGCCGCCGAACTCCTGGCCGCCGCCCTGCAGGAGAACGGCCGGGCCGTCCTCGTCGGCCAGAAGACCATGGGCGCCGTCGAAGCGGCCATCATGGTTGGTCTTTCCGACGGGTCCGGGATGTCGGTGACGGTGCGGCGGCTCAGCTCGTCGCAGGGCCATCGCCTGGAGGGCAACGGGGTCGTGCCGGAAATCGCCGTCGAGTTGTCGATTGCTGATATGGACCAGGGCCGCGACTCGCAGTTTCAGGCGGCCCTCCAACTGGCCCGCCAGCGGCTAGGCACAGCAGCACGACTCGACGCCGTCGCAGGCCGGTAATCGGGCCGCCCGCGGCGAATCTCTCCCGTACGACAACCAGGGAGCAGCGCCCCTGTCCCGTCTTGAGGTGAGGACGTGTCTGTTGCATCGCGCATGACCGACCTTCCGATGCTGCCCGCCGAACGCCTGCGCGACAAGCTCGTCACCATGAACAACAAGAACGTGCAGGTGTACCAGGAACTCGTGGGTGCGTATCGTTTCGAGCGCTTCGTGCTGTCACTGGAGGCCGTTCCTCCGGATCCGGTCGTGGCTCCGGCCCTGGCGCGCGTGCTGATCGACCAGGCCGAAGCTCAGGTGCCCGCGGCATTGTGGACGTCGCCCGCCGGCCGGATGGCGATGCAGGACTATCTTGCGCGTACCGTCCAGGACGCGATCCGCCGCCACGTGCGGACGCGATGGTCGGGGCGGACGCCGCCGCTGGCCGTCGACGCCGGTGGTCAGGAAGTCTTGCCGCGATCGAGCTGCGTGATCGCGGGGGAGTTCGTCGAGGTGCGGCTCGCGGTCGGTCTACCCGCCGAGAACCGCAAAGTCCTGGCCAAAGCCGCGCAAGGACTGTTCTTCGACGAGCTGCCGGCAGTGATCAACGCCGCGCTCGTCTGGGAGAATCTCGACCGTGAGTCCGCCGGACACCATGTGGCCACGGTCGAAGACTACGCGGCACTGCGCGATACGCTCGCGTCGCATGGGCTGGTGGCATTCCTGGCCGACGGCGCGGTGCTGGCCCGCGAGCCTGGTCCATCTGATGGGCCAATGCGCGGTGGCCGCGCGATCGTGCTGCGCGCCCCCGACGATCTGGCCGTCAGCATCACACTGCCGCACCGGGGACCGGTGCGGGGCCTGGGTATCCGGCAGGGCGTGACCCTCATCAGCGGCGGCGGCTTTCAGGGCAAGTCTACACTGATCCGGGCGATCGGTCGTGGCGTCTACGCGCACATCCCCGGCGATGGGCGCGAGCTGGTAGCCGCGGTCCCCGACGCCGTCACGATCCGCGCCGAGCCGGGCCGGCGCATCGAACACGTCGATGTGAGCGCCTGCGTGCGCGAGGTGCCGCAGCGGTTTGACGTGACCGCGCTCTCCCTGGAGCACGCCACCGGACCGCTCTCGATGGCCGCGGCGATCGCCGAAGCGCTGGAAGTCGGGACGCGGCTGCTGCTCTTCGATGAAGACGAGAGCGCCGTAGCCTTTCTCGCGCGCGATGCGTTGATGCAGCAACTGGTACCGAAAAGCCATGAGCCTGTTGCGCGGTTGCTCGACATCGTTCGCACGCTGTGGGAGGTCCATGGCGTCTCTTCAATGGTGGCCACCAGCGGCCTTGGCGACTACCTTGATGTCGCCGACACCGTCATCGTCATGGAAGCGTGCGCCCCAGTCGCGGCGACCGAGCAGGCCCGCAGCCTCGTGACCGCGCGCGGCGACCGGCGCACCCAGGAAGGCCAGGCGTTCTCGCTGCCGGCGCCCCGATGCCCCCAACCGCGCAGCTTTGGAGGTTTGCGCGGCCGCCGCATGTGGGCCGAAGTCCGCGGAAGGGGTACGCTCGCCGTCGGTCGGGAAACCATCGACCTCGCCCCGCTCGCGCAGGTGGCCGATCCAGGCCAGGCCCGGGCGGCGGGCGATGCGATCCTCTACGCGCTGGAGAAGGGGTACATCGACGGCAACGCATCCATCACGGAGGCCCTCGATCGCGTGTTTGCCGACATCGAGACGTCGGGACTCCCGGTGCTGGCGCAGCAGAACGGGCAACCGGCGGACTACGCGCTACCCCGCCGCCATGAAGTGACGGCTGTCATGAACCGGATGCGGTCGTTCCAGGCCCGGCCGCGGCGGGCCGGCGAGACTGCGCCTGAGGAGCCCGCGGCGCCACAGGATGCGGCTCCGGCCGCTTCGCCGGAAGGCGCAGATGCAACTCCAGCCGAAGATCAGGGTGAGAGAACCCCGGGGGTGTGAGGAATGGACTCAACCAAGATCCTGCTCGGTGAGAACGATATCCCAAAGTCCTGGTACAATATCGCCGCCGACCTGCCGGTGCCCATGGCGCCGGTGATTCACCCAGGCACCAAGCAGCCCATCGGACCCGCCGATCTGGCACCGCTATTCCCGATGGCACTGATCATGCAAGAAGTCAGCACCGAGCGCTCGATCGAGATCCCCGAGCCTGTCCGCGACATCTACCGGCTGTGGCGGCCCACGCCCCTTTATCGCGCCCGGCGTCTGGAAAAGGCGCTCGATACCCCAGCCCACATCTACTACAAATACGAGGGCACCAGTCCGGCCGGCAGCCACAAACCCAACACCGCGGTCGCGCAGGCCTTCTACAACAAACAGGAAGGCGTCCGGCGGCTCACCACCGAGACCGGCGCGGGGCAGTGGGGGAGCGCCCTGGCGCTGGCCTGCCGGTTCTTCGACCTCGTGTGCACGGTGTACATGGTAAAAGTGTCTTACGAACAAAAGCCTTACCGCAAGATCATGATGCAAACCTGGGGCGCCGAGGTGCTACCCAGTCCCTCGGACCGCACGAACGCGGGCCGGACGATCCGCCAGCAAGACCCCAACTCGCCGGGCAGCCTGGGCATCGCCATCAGTGAGGCGGTGGAGGATGCCGCCACACACGACGACGCCAAATATTCGCTGGGCAGCGTGCTCAACCACGTGCTGATGCACCAGACCGTCGTCGGGTTGGAAGCGAAAAAACAGATGGAGATGGCCGGGGACGCGCCGGACGTCATCATCGGCTGCGTGGGCGGCGGCAGTAACTTCGCCGGCTTGGCGTTTCCCTTCATGCCCGAGAAGTTCAAGGGCCGAAAGGTGCGCTTTGTTGCCGCCGAGCCCGAGGCGTGCCCGTCATTGACGCGTGGCGCATACCTCTACGATTTCGGCGACACCGCGGCCACCACACCGCTGGTCAAGATGTACACGCTGGGGCACAACTTCATCCCAGCGCCGATCCACGCGGGCGGGCTCCGTTACCACGGCGATGCACCGCTGCTCTGCCTGCTCTATCACCACAAGTACATCGAAGCGGTCGCGTACCAGCAGCGGACGGTGTTCGACGCCGCCGTGCAGTTTGCGCGCACGGAGGGGATCCTCCCGGCGCCCGAATCCGCACACGCGATTCGCAAGGCGATCGATGAAGCGCTGGAGGCCAAGAAGGAAGGTCGCCCGCGGACGATCCTGTTTGGGCTCTCAGGCCACGGGCACTTCGACCTGGGCGCCTACGAGGCGTACCTGGCGGGCCGGCTGGAGGACTTTGCCTATCCCGAAGCCGCGATCAAGGCGGCGATGAAAGAGCTGGCGGCGATCCAGCCCTAGCAGGGCGGCTCGATCGCGATGGTCGCGTTGAAGTCCCAGTAATCGATCACGGCCGTGCCTTGGGATGACGCGCTTTCGACCCGCCGCGGGTAGCCGGTCTGAATGGCCACGTACATCTTCTGCTGGATCGTCCTGCCCTTGGCGGTGATCACCGCGTTGTATGTCTGAGTCGGCGTGCCCTCAACGGCTTCGGCGGCGCCCTTTGTGACCTGGAAGGTCGCGTCGGCGTCCTGCTGGACGCCCTCCCGGGGATCCGGCAATGGCATCTTCTGCGGCAATTTCACGCAGCGTGACGGATCGCGAGACCACATGGTTTCACCGATGATGATGAACTCTCCGCCGGTGAAAATCATCCGCCTCCGATCTGGGGCCACGTACTCGATCGTCATCGCG
>JBGPNN010000160.1:0-7887 GCA_041487495.1 bacterium | reverse complement strand
CGGGTGCGCCAGGCCTTCATGTACGCGGTCGATCGCGTGAAAGTCACCGACCAGATCTTCTTCGGGGTCGCCAAGCCGGCGTGGGGACCGATCACCCCCACGACGCCCGGCTACTGGACCGGCGTCGAAAAGATGTACCCGTACGACCTCCAGAAGGCCCGTCAACTCCTCGACGAGGCCGGGTGGAAGCCGGGTTCGGGTGGCATCCGCACCAAGAACGGGCAGTCGCTGGAGCTCTACTTCCCGGCGCTGCTGGAGCCCGAAGTCGGCGTCGCCATCCAGGCCGCCGTTAAGGACGCGGGCATCAAGTTCGATGTCGAGCGGGTGACCAAGGCCAAGCAGGACGAAATCGTCCTGAACAATGAGTACCAGGTCGGCGGGATCCGCTGGGTGGCCGTCGACCCCAGCGTTATGGGCATTCCCTTCTACTCGCGCAACATCCCGCAGCCCGGGAAGTTCAAGTTCAACTGGGCCCGCTTCGGCTCGCCCGAGCTGGACCGGTTGATCCTCCAGGCCGACACGACGATCGATCCTGCCAGGCGGGCTGAAGTCCTGGCGCAGGTCCAGAGGTTCATCATGGACCGCGCACTCGTGTTCCCGATCCACGTGAGTGCCCAGCCCATCGGGTACCGACGGTCGGTGCAGGGGTTGCGGTTCGCCCAGGGCTTCTGGCAGATTCTCTTCTACGAGGCGACGGTGTCGCGGTAGGCCGGCGCGTGTCCAGGCTCTCACGGGAGCGGTGCCGGTCCGGCACGCTCCCGTGAGAGGGGTTGAGCGCGCAATGTCTCAGGGTATCATCCGATGTCCACCTACGTCCTGAAGAGGCTGGTGGGGACAATCCCGGTCCTCATCGTCGCTACCACACTGGCATTCCTGGTACTACACCTCATCCCCGGTGATCCTGTCAACCTGATGCTGGCCGGCCGGCCGGCGTCGGAGGAACTGCGCGATAACCTCCGCAAGAAGCTCGGCCTCGACCAACCCTTGCACGTGCAATACCTGCGCTTCGTAACCCGTGCGGTCCGGGGAGATCTCGGCGACTCGTTTCGGTCACGCGCGCCTGTAGTCACGGTCATCTCGCAGCAACTCCCCGCGACGCTGGAGTTGGCGGCGGGCGGCATGTTCATCGGGATCACGTTTGGGATGGTGATGGGCGTCGTGGCGGGCCTGAAGCCTAACAGCCTGGCCGATACCCTGACGATGCTCGTCGCGGTCGTCGGTATTTCGATCCCGGGGTACTGGACCGCGATGCTGCTGATCTACCTGTTCGGGCTCAGGCTCGGCTGGGTGCCGATCGTGGGCAGCGGGCTGCCGGCGCTGATCCTGCCATCGATCGTCGTCGGATCGTTCGCGGTCGGCGACATCGCCCGGCTCGTCCGGTCGAGCATTGTCGAGATCAGGGGCGAAGACTACATTCGCACCGCCCGGGCCAAAGGCCTACCCGAGCGCCACGTCATCCTGCGCCACGCGCTTCGCAACGCTATGATCCCGGTCGTAACGCTCATCGGGCTGCAGCTCGGACTCTTCGTGGGCGGAGGCGTCATTACCGAGACCGTCTTCGCGCGCCAGGGGATCGGCAAGCTCTTAGTGGACGCGATTCTCGAGAAGGACTATCCCATCGTCCAGGCGATCATCCTGATGGTCACGTCCGCCTATGTCTTTGCCAATTTCCTGGTTGACCTGCTGTATTCAATCCTGGATCCACGTATCCGGTATGGCTGACCGTCCGCTCCGCCGCCGGCGCGCCTGGCGCGACATCGTCCGGAACCCGGGCGCGTCGACCGGCGCGGTCCTCCTGGTTCTGCTGTTGATCGTCGCGCTCCTGGCCCCGATCCTCACGCCGTACGATCCCAACCAGGTTTCGGTCGGCCCAGCGCTGGACCCGCCGGGTCGAGCGCATCCGATGGGCACCGACCGCTACGGCCGTGACATGCTGAGTCGCATAATCGTCGGCTCGCGGCTGTCCCTGCCCATTGGGCTCTTGGCCGTGTCCTTCGCGCTCGTGGTCGGCACGCTGGCCGGTCTGGTCACGGGATATTTCGGCGGGCGCGCCGACTCGATCGGGACCAAAGCGATCGACATTATGTTGGGGTTCCCGCCCATCATGCTGGCGCTGCTGATCATCGCGGTGTTGGGGATTGGGATTTCCAACGTGATCGTGGCCGTCGGGATCGGCGGCATCCCGCGGTTCGCGCGCATTGTCCGGGGCGCCACGATCTCCGCAAGGGAAAACGTCTACGTCGAAGCCGCGCGGGCCATGGGCGCGGGGCCGACACGACTCATCGTCGGCCACATTTTGCCCAACGTCTCCGCTCCGATAATCGTCCTCGCCACCTTGTACATCGGGCGGGCCATCCTCGAATCGTCGGCCCTGGGGTTCCTGGGCATGGGCGTCCAGCCGCCGACGCCCGAGTGGGGATCGATGCTCAGCGAGGGCCGGGAGTTCATGCGTCACGCCTGGTGGGTGATGGTCTTTCCGGGGATGGTGCTCTTCCTGACTGTGGTCTCCATCAACCTGCTGGGCGACTACCTCCGCCAGGTCCTTGACCCGCGCCTCCGAGGCACGTGATCGCGCCCACCTTTACGGCCGGTCGACCCGTCGCCTACGATAGGCTGGACGAGGTGCCTCGACAACCGTGGGTGTGACGTTTCTCGAACAGGCGGATCTCCCGCTGCGCGAGAAGGCGTTCTCGACGCTCAAGCAGCGTATTCTCGAGGGCCACATTCCTCCGGGCACCGTGCTATCCGAAGCCAAGGTCGCGAAGGATCTTGGGATCAGCCGGACACCGGTGCGCGAGGCGCTGGCGCAACTCACCCATGAAGGGCTGGCGCAGCGGTTCGCCGGGCGCGGGGTCATCGTGCTCGAACTCGGCGTCAAAGAATTCCTCGATGTCATCGAAGTGCAGGCCTGCCTGGAGCAGTTCGCGATCGTGCGCGTCTTCGAGGCGGGACGCCGGATGAACACGGAGGAACTCGGAGAGTTCCTCCGCCTGCAGCGAGAGGCGGTCGACGCCGGCGACCGGCGGCGTTTTCTCGAATGTGACCGCCGTATGCACCTGCGCATCGTCGAATCGGCCGGCAACGGCAAGCTCACGCTGATCATGCAGAACGCGTCCGACCTGTTGACGTATGGGGGCTACCGGGCGCTTACGAATCAGGCGGTGATGCGCGAGACGCTCGACGAACACGAAGCGCTCGTCGGGGCGCTCGCGAGCGGCAGCGTGGACGCGGCCGTGGCGGCGAGCAAGCGGCACATCCAGGGCGCCAAGCGCCGGCTCGTCGGCTAATCCCGGGCGTTCATCGGATACACGGCCGCCCGCCAGAATCCGGGCGGAACCTCCAGATACGCGCTGATATCGACTCGCGCGAAGGCCGCCTCGGCCTCGGCCTGCGCCCACGCCACGGTCTCCTTGACATCGGCAGTCAGGATCCTCCGATCGCGCATCAGGATCCGGCCATCGACGATCACGTTGGCGACGTCGGCGCCCTCCGCGTAGTAGCCAAGCAACTGGGGGATATGCGCGCGCGGCGTGAGATGGGGCTGCTCCAGGTCGACGGTGATGATGTCGGCCTTCTTTCCAGGTTCGAGCGAGCCGATCTGATCGTCCCATCCGATCGCGCGCGCCGCCTCGATGGTGACCATGCGCAGGACCTTCCCCACGGGCAGGACCGCGGGATCGCGCTTATCCATGCGCTGCAGGAACATGGCGCGGTGAAGATCCTTCCAGAGACTCAGGTTCATGTAGGGCGCGCTGCCGTCGGTCGCGATGGCAACACGCACGCCGGCCGTGAGCAGATCCACGACGGGACACACGCCGTAGTGGATGTTCTCGTCGGTGGTCGGCACCCAGACCACGGCGCACCCCGAACGGGCCGCCAGGTCCACCTCGTCGGCCGTCAGGCCGTTGGCATGCGCCAGCAGCACGTCGGGCGCCAGGATAGTCCAGAATCGATCGCCGAGATGCTTGAAACCCCATTCCAGCGACCCGCGGAACGCGTGCGTGTGAATCAACACCTGCCAGCGGTCGGCGAATACCCGCATCGCCTCCGCGCTCTCGATCATCTTCTCGGTGTCTTGCGGGCGATAAGCGTGCGGGAAGCGCGGGTGCTTCGCAAAGCGCCCCAGCAAGTACGGCGGGTGGACGCACACACGAAACCGATCGCCGTGGGCGCGATGCCAGCGCGTGATCACGTCGGCCGTGACGTGCATACACTGCTCGTGGGTGAACGACCGAACCACCGGTTGTCCGCTGCGCCAATCGGTCGCGCTCCACGGCTTGGGCACGTGGTCGATGAAGGGATCCGGCGGGCCGATCGACAGCATCTCGCGGATGCCTGCGCGGAGGACGCCGCGCAAATGTGCATCAGCGTACGCGGCATCGTCGGCGCGCGCCGGCGTCGCCCCGAGCACAGTCAGACCGGTCGTGGTTCCAAAGCGCACCCGCTCGAGCCCGCTGAGTTGCGCCTCGGCCTCCCACCATTCCGGTGTCGTGGCGTGGAAGTAGACCTTGTTGGTGGGCCAGCCCAGTCGAGGGGTGTGCAGCGCTTTGATCATGCCGTGACCGGCGTGCGAGTACGCATCGATCAGCCCCGGCATGATGACGTGATGCGGAAGATCGATGACCTCTCGGGCCTCATATTGCGCAGCCACGTCCCCTGCGCGCCCAGCGGCAACGATTCGGTCGCCGCGAACGGCCACTTCGCCGGGCGAGTGAATCCGATTGTCATCGTCCATCGTCAGGACGTGGCCACCGCGCACCAGGAGGTCAACCTGGCTGACACCGCTTCTCACAGCAGGGCCTCCGCTCTCGAAGCAGGAATTCGCCTCGCCTCAGATGAAATATCCAGCTCGGCCTGTATACAGAAAGTATACCAATGACCATTTGCGGCTAACCTGCGCTCTCCTGCGCCGGCTGACGTGCGCAGACGGTTGTGGAGGCAGCGGGTTTGAAGAGTGAACTCAACATTGGCACGGCCCGGGCGGCGAGCGGGACGCGGGCGCACGGCGTGATTCCGATCGGCAACCGCGCAGGTGGCGGCCCCATCGACATCCCACTCATCGTGATCAACGGCGCCGATGACGGACCCGTGCTCTGGATTGACGGGGCAATCCACGGGGACGAACACGAAGGGCCCATCGCGGTCTTCCGTCTGACCGAGCAGATTGACCCGAAGCAGTTGCGCGGCGCCGTCGTGGGCGTGCCCGTCGTGAATGTGGGAGCGTGGGAGAACTCTTCACGTGGCAACCCCATGGATCTCTTCGCGTACGACCTCAACCGCATCTATCCCGGACGACCCGACGGCCACCTGACCGAGCGTGTGGCTCACGCTCACCACGAAACCATGATCCAGTTCGCCGACATGGAGATCTCGATCCATTCCGGCGGCGCGCACTCGTATCTCGCCCATGCACAGTTCTTCACCCCCTCACCGGAAGGGCTCGAACTGGCAAAGGCGATGGGCCCGCAGTGGGACCTGCTGCTGAAGTCGTTCAGTGATCGCGGCAGCCCTCAGGCGGCGATGAAACAAAAGGGCCGGCCCGCGATCACCGTCGAGCTCGGCGGGACGTGCGATCTGTTCCCGGAGCGATTCAAGGCGACCGGTGAGCACCTCGCCGGGTGCTTCCTGAACGTCCTCCGACACTACAAGATGATCCCGGGCACCGCACAGTACGCCAAGAAGTGGATGGTGGGTCAGCAGAAGACGGTCGTGCTCGCCCCGACGTCGGGGTTCTGGGTCGCGGTGCCAGACGTGCTGCGGCGGCGGATCCCCGCAGGCACGGTGATGGCGCATATCTACAACCTCCACGGCGAGGTCACCGCTGAGATCAAGGCGCCCTACGACGGGATTCCCTTCGGGATGCGGACGAACCCAAGCGTGCAACTCGGCGACTGGTGCGTGTTCTACGGGGTCATCGAAGAGGAGATTGGGGGCTAGCCTCCCCAAGGCACGTCATGGCCGGATCGACCCACACGGAAGACGCAGTCCGCAGACTGCAGGCGACCGAAGCGCTCCAATTGGCGATGCCGGGGCCGTTGGCCGCGGGCCAAGATTTGTCCGGTGATCATCCCGCCTTCGACCTGGCCCCGGAGGCGCGCCGGGCCGCGTCCGACGCGCTCGAGGCGGGAGAGACGCATTATGCCGACGTGCCGGGGATCGCGCCGCTGCGCGACGCTGTAGCAGGTGCGCTCGCGGGCTGGGGCATGCACGTCGACGCGGAGCAGGGTCTCATCATCGCATCGGGTGAGCAGGAAGCGCGCTTCCTGGCGCTGCACGCGTTGGCGCACGTGGGCTACGGGATCGTCCTCCCCTCCATCGTGCATCCCGGCGCGAGAAAGGCCGCGGCGCTGGGCCAGGTAAAGGTGAGTCGCGTGCCACTGGTTATCGACGCCATCTCGCACACGCTGGCATCGGGTAAGAACGCCCTCTATCTGGAATCGCCAAACCGGCTGACCGGCAAGATCATCGAGGGGCCGCTGGTCCGGGCCATCGCGGAGGAAGCCGTGCGGGCCGATGCGATCGTGATCTGGGATGCGTCGCTGGCGCCCTGGGTCCCCGAGGATTCCCCGTACGAGTTGATCGGCACCCTGCCTGGCATGGCGGAGCGCACCATCACCATCGGCACCCTCTGGTCCGGCGCCGGCGTCGAAGGTTGGCTCGCAGCCTACCTGGCCGGCCCACCGGCGCTCTTTGGCCGGGCGAGAAACCTCAAACAGATCATCGCGATCTGCACGACCACGCCCGCGCAGTGGGGTGTGCTTGGCGTGTTGAAGGCGGGCACCGAGTCGCTCATCACCCGGCGGGCGCAACTGCGGCGGATCAAATCGGAGGCCGCGAGCCAGTTCCCGGCGGGCGTCCTTGCCGGCGAGGCCACCTCGGTGCTGGCCGTCAGGCCGCCGGGAGATGTGGATCCACGCAGCCTCGCGGCGAAGCCGATGGCGGGTGAAGCTTTCGGCGCGCCCGGTATTCTCCGCTTTACCGTGACCCCCACCGGTGAGGTCGTCGGCGCACTACGCGCGATCGCCGCACGTCAGGCGGCGGGCGGCGGAGATCTGCGATGAATCCCCGACCGGCCGCGGCATCGGCCGCGGCATCGGCCGGCGGCGCGGGGACGTCCCTCCTCTACTCGCTCACAGAACGAGCAAAGCAGTACCCCGATGCCATCACCCTGGGCCGGGGCGACCCCGACTTCGTCACTCCTACGCACATCCGCGAAGCGGTGCGGAACTGGCTCGCGGCGAACGAACGCGACCGCACGACACCGGAAGCGATACGGGCGCAACTGCTCGAGGCGATCGCCGCGCGCCTGAAGGCCATCAACGGCATTGAGGTCGACCCCCACACCGAGATCGTGCTCACCCAGGGCGGGCAGGAGGCGCTCTTCCTGATGGTGCAGGCCGCGGTGGGGCCCGGCGATGAGATCATCCTGCCGGAGCCGACCTACAACAGCTACCGGGACGCGATTCCATTTGCCGGCGCGATCAAGGTACCGCTCAGCACATCGATGGAAGAGCATTTTGATGTGGATCCCGATCGTGTGCGCGCCGCGATCACGCCGAAGACGCGCGCCTTCGTCATGGTCTCACCCGGCAATCCGACGGCATCGGTGCTGTCGCCGTCGCGGGTGCGGGAGCTGGCCGCCATCGCCGAGGAGCACGATCTGATCATCGTGGCCGACGAAGTCTACGACCGGCTCCTCTACGACGGTGCCGTGCACACGTCTCCGGCCTCCCTCCCGGGGATGAAGAGCCGCACGCTGACGCTGAACGCCCTCTCGAAAACGTACGCGATGACCGGCTGGAGACTCGGCTGGGTCGCGGGGCCCGCGCCGATCATGCGCCAGGTCCAGCAGATCAAGGAGGCGGTGAGCGGCGGAACCTCGGTGTT
>JBGPNN010000159.1:0-7977 GCA_041487495.1 bacterium | reverse complement strand
GACCGTGTAAGGTACCTCCACGGTGATTTTGTCGAGCGTGCCGGTGAGATTTCGCCGGCAGACGTCGTGACACTTGACCGCGTGATTTGCTGTTATCCAGACATGCGCGCTCTGGTCGGCCTGTCGGCTGCCCGCGCGCTTAGACTCTACGGCCTGGTCTATCCGCGGGACACCTGGTGGAATCGCGCAGGGCTAGCGTTCCTGAACCTCCTCCGCCGCCTCCGCCACGATCCATTCCGCGTCTTCGTCCACCGGTCTAAGGATGTCGAAGCCGCAGTGCGGGCCAACGGGCTGGCACCCTTGTCGCACAACCAAACGGTCGTGTGGCGAGTGGATGTGTATGTTCGGCGGGAGGCGATGGAGGCAGTGCGATGACTCGCCACTCCTCTGGTCGGTCTGGCTGCTCGCCGCCGGGGTCTTCCTGCTGGTATCCTAGGTGTCGCAATGTCTATCCTGACCGCGACCGACGTCGCTAAATCCCACGCCGACCTCGAAATCCTCCAGGGCGTCACCTTCGCCCTCGAACCGGGGGAAAAGGTCGCGCTCATCGGCCGCAACGGGACCGGGAAGACGACACTGCTGAGGCTCTTGGCCGGATTGGATGCACCTGACCGGGGGCGGATCGGCCTGGCATCATGGGCTCGCCTGGCCTATCTGCCGCAGACCCCCGAAGGACAACCGGATGTCACTGTCTTCGCCCACGTCCTCGCCGGTGCCGCCGAGATCAATGCGCTGGAGGACCGGGCGCGCGAACTCGAACACCTCATGGCCACCCCCGAAGTCCACGACGATCCGGACCGCTTGAAAGTGGTCATGGAAGAGTACGGGCACGTACGCGAGCACTTCGAGCACGCGGGCGGCTTCGCGCTGGACACCCGCGCGAAAATGGTCCTCTCGGGGCTGGGCTTCAGCGACACCGATGTCGATCGGCGGCTGGGCGTGCTCAGCGGCGGCTGGCGGGTGCGCGCGGAACTCGCGCGCGCGCTGCTGACCGAACCCGACCTGCTGCTGCTCGACGAGCCGACAAATCACCTCGACCTGACGACGACCGAATGGCTTGAGGCCTATCTCAAAGCCTTCCCCGGCGCGTGCCTGATCGTGAGCCACGACCGCTACTTGCTCGACGCCGTGACGTCGCGGACGATCGAACTCGAAGGTGGCCTGGTCGAGTCATACCCCGGCGCGTACTCCGCGTATGTCACGCTGAAGGCCGAGCGCGTCCGCCTCCAGCATGAAGCCTGGCAGCGGCAGCAAGAGGAAATCGCGAAGCTCGAAGACTTTATTCGCCGGTACAAGGCCGGGCAGCGCGCCGCGCAGGCGCACAGCCGCGAGAAGATGCTGTCGCGGATCGACACCGCAAAGGTCGAACGGCCGCCCGACCAGCACGCCATGCGCGTGAAGACCGGCGCGGTCTCGCTGTCCGGTCGAATCGTCGTCCGGCTCAAGGACGTCTCCAAGCGCTACGAGGACGTGGAGGTCCTCGGCGGTGCGAATGTGGAGATATATCGTGGGGAGCGCATCGGTCTGCTGGGACCCAATGGGGCGGGCAAGTCGACGCTGCTGCGGATGATCGCGGGGCTCGAGACGCCCACTTCGGGGACGTTGACCCTGGGTGCGAACGTCCGGCCGCAGTACTTTGCGCAGGAATCGACGGCGGCGCTCGATCCCGCCGGGACGGTGCTCGATGAAATCCTCGCGGAGAGGCCGCTGCTCCCGGAGCAGGTGCGTACGTACCTCGGCCGGTTCTTATTCAGCGGGGAGGACGTCTTCAAGCGTGTGAGCATGCTCTCGGGCGGCGAGCGCCAACGCCTCAGCCTGGCGAAGCTGCTGCTGGACGAACCGAATTTACTATTGCTCGACGAGCCGACCAACCACCTGGACATCCCCTCGCGCGAGGCGCTCGAATCTGCGCTCCGCGAGTTCCAGGGCACGATGATCGTCGCGACGCACGACCGGTACCTGCTCGAGCGCCTGGCGACGCGCATCTTGACGGTTGAGGATCAGGGCATCGCCGACTTCCGGGGGACGTATCACGAACTACGCGAGCGCCGCGTCAAGGACGCGACCGCCCAGCGCGCCCGCCAGGCCGACTCGCGCGCGAAGTCCCGAAAGGAGAAGGGTCTCGCGCAACCCGCGGGGCCCACCTTCGACGACATCGCCGTGCAGATTGCCGCGACGGAGCGCGAACTGGAGGACGCCGGCCGGTGGCTGGGCGATCCGGACCTGTACCGCGATCCGGACCGCGCCCGAGCCATGCGGCAGCGGTATGAAAGCGCCGAGCGCCATCTGGAAGATCTCTACACCATCCTCGCGCAGGTAGAGGACGCCCGGTAGGCGAACGTCTGCGTATGCCCACACCCCAGCGCATGCAAGAACTGATCAAGACCTATGCCGATGGCCCGCCGCTCCTGGAAGCGGCCGTCGCCGGGCTGACCGACGACGAATTGCACTTCAAACCCGGGCCGGAGCACTGGAGCATTCTCGAGAATGTCTTCCACCTCGCTGACGCCGATCTGGTCGCGGCCGCGCGCCTGCGATTTGTCCTGGCACAGCCGGGGGCCACGCTCGTCGGCTTCGACCAGAATCTGTGGGCCAAGACGCTTCATCATCCGTCCCGATCGCTGCGTGGCTCGTTGGCGCTCTTCCGCGCCGTGCGCGATTCGACGGCGGAGCTGCTGCGCAGTGCGCCGGCCGAAGCCTGGGAGCAGACCGGCATCCACAATGAAAGCGGGCCGCAGACCCTCGAGTGGATCGTGGAGCACTTCGCCGAGCACGTGCCGGGACACCTGAACACCATTGTCAAACGTCGAAAGCAATACAAGGAGGCACGTGGATGACCTTGCACAACCCCGTCAAGGAGCGACTGACCAAGGGCCTGCCGACCGTTGGGCAATGGGTCAGCATGCCGGTGCCGTCGATCGTTGAACTCCTTTCGAGTTTTCAGATGGACTGGTTGTGTCTCGATACCGAACACGGTCCCGCCGACACCGAAAGGGTCGAAGACATGATCCGGGCGCTCAAGGGGACGGACGTCGTGCCGATCGTGCGTGTCGGCGGCAACGATCCGGTATTGATCAAACGGGCGCTGGACCGTGGCGCGCTCGGCGTCATCGTGCCGCTCGTCAACACACCCGAGCAGGCGCGGGCGGCGGTGGCGGCGTCCAAGTATCCCCCCGAAGGCATACGGGGTGTAGCCGGTACACGGGTCAACCGCTTCGGCATGGACCTGGGCGACTATTTCACACAGTGGAATGGTCAGGTCGTCGTGATCTGTCAGATCGAGACCGTCGAGGCGCTGGAGAACGTCGAGGCGATTGCGGCGGTCCCCGGGGTCGATGTGCTGTTCATCGGGCCAAACGACCTCTCCGCGGCCCTCAACGGTTTCCGCCAGTTCGATCGGCCCGAGTTCAAAAGCGCCGTCGACCGCATCGTGAAGGCCACGAAGCGTCACGGCTCCGCGGCCGGCTACATGGCGTCGTCGACCGAAGAAGTGCTCGAGCGCATCGACCAGGGCTTTCGGTTCGTCTCGAATGGAACCGACGCGAGAATGCTGGCCGTCGCCGCCGCGGCATCGTACGCGAAGATCAAAGCGGGCCTGGCAGAACGCATCCCCGCCTACCGGATCGCCAGCGGCGACTAGCGCGCGCATCCAGCAGTGACCGTTGGGCCCATCATGAGTTCGGCGCTGGCGCGCCGCCTGGCTGTCACACGCCAGCGCCTGTCCGGCGTCCGGCCACCCGCCGACGCCGCGGGCATGCTCGACGTCATCCGCGACCTCCGCTGCCTGCAACTCGATCCCATCAGCGCCGTGGCCCGCAGCCACCTGTTGGTCCTGTGGAGCCGGCTGGGACCGTTTGACACCACCCATCTTGATGTCTTGTTGTGGCAGGAGCGAAAGCTCTTCGAGGACTGGGCGCACGCCGCGTCGATCGTCCTCACCGAGGACTATCCAATCATTCGGGTACTGAAGCGTCGTCACCTCACCGGTGATTCGCTGTGGGTCCGCCGGTTTCGCGTCTGGCTCAAGCAGAACGATGTCCTGCGCCGTCACGTGCTCAGCGAGGTTCGGCGGAGAGGCCCACTGTTGTCGCGGCAGATCGAAGACAAGGCGACCAGCGACTGGTCCTCCACTGGCTGGAACGCGGGGCGGAACGTCGACCGCATGCTCGCTCACCTGTGGCACGCCGGGACGATCATGGTCGCGGGACGATCCGGCGGGCAGAAGCTCTGGGACCTGACGGAACGCTGTCTGCCGCCGTGGACGCCGCGAGAGCGCCTATCGGACCGCGAGGTGACGCGGCGTGCGGCACACCCGGCGCTGCGCGCACTGGGGGTGGCGCGGCCCTGCGATATCGAGCAGCATTTCATCCGCGGGCAGTATGCGGGCTTTGCGAAGGTGCTCACCGATTTGCACGCCGAGGGCCGGATCGTGCGCGTGCAGATCGGTGACCGTGGCGACGCCTGGCCGGGTGCCTGGTACGTTCACGTAGACGACCTGCCGCTCCTGGATCGCCTGGCCGGCGGCGGGTGGCAGCCGCGCACGACGCTGCTGTCACCTTTTGACAACCTGATCTGTGACCGGGCCCGCACGCAGGTGCTCTTCGGGTTCGACTATCGCATCGAGATCTACGTGCCCCCTGCCCAGCGCCGTCACGGGTACTACGTCATGCCGATCCTCCACAAGGATCGGCTGATCGGGCGGGTCGATCAAAAGATGGATCGCTCGAAGGGTCGCCTGGACGTCCATGCCGTGTACGCTGAACCGGATGCCCCGAGATCCCCCGACACCGCCCGGGCCGTCGCCGGCGCGATCGAGGACCTGGCCGCGTTTCTGGGCGCGCGGGAGATCGCGTACGGCCGCCGTCTCCCACCGGCCTGGCGCCGCGCGCTGAGATAATCGTTCAGGCGCGCCCCAGGCGGGCAGCCACCGCGCGGAGCAGATCCGGGCGGCCCGTCTTCACAGCGTCGGCTCCCACTTCGATCAGCCGGGCCATCTGCGCGTCGTCGCCGCCGGTATAGATGTGCACGGCCAGATCGTGCTCATGGGCGCGGGCGATGTTGGCCTCGGTAGCCGCGTAGTCTTGCGGGGAGAGCACATCGAATCCGGCCCCGGCCGCGAACGCCGCCTCGCGGGCAATGTCCAGGGTGAACACCGACCACTGGGTCGCGACCTGCGCGGCCGTTGCGTGGACCCACGTCAGGGCTCGAGCGCCCGCGCTTGAGACGACGACCCGATCGCCGGCAGCCGACCGCTCGACAACCGCGAGCACGCTGCGCGCCAGGTGCGTCGAGGCGGTCGCGTCCTCGGTGACACCCTTGAGCTCGATGTCGATCAGGACCCGCCCCAGGAACCGCTCCAGCACGTCGGCCAGCGTCGGCACGCGGACCCCCCGAAACTGCGGGCCGAACCACGTCCCGGCATCCATCGCCCGAATTTCCGCCAGCGCCATCGACCTGATCTCGCCCCGACCATCGGTGGTCCGGTCCACCCGCTCATCGTGCATGACCACGACCTCGTCGTCGCGGGTGAGGTGGACGTCAAGTTCGATGACATCGGCGCCCTGGCCGCAGGCCAGATCGAAGGCCGGCAGCGTGTTCTCGGGCGCATGGGCGCTGGCGCCGCGATGCGCGACCGTCAGGAATTTACGCGACTTCAGGACCTCGCGGAAACTCGACATCCAAGGTCATTCAGGTTCGGCGATGCCGCGCCCGCTCCCGCTGCTCGGCGCAAGCGCGCCTGGAGGAAGGGCGCGCGCGATGGCAAAATCCTTCCGGGCGTGAGCAGCCCCCGCGGTCACCTCGTCTACAAGGGCCGGACCGTCCTCCTCAAGTATCACAGGCTGCTCGACGGCACGCACCGCCACCCTCCGAACTCTCTCTCAGCCCTGCGCCGGGTCCTCGCCGACCGCGCGGACGCGATTGAGTTCGACGTCCGCCTCACACGGGACGATGTGTGTGTCCTGGTCCACGACCCGACCCTCGAGCGCGAGACCACGGGGAGCGGACCGGTCCGGCAGATGACGAGCGGGGTCTTCGCGGCCCTGCATCTTCGAAACACGGATGAACCGCCGGCCACGCTCGCCGCCGTCGTCGATGTGCTGCGGGAACATCGCCACCCGGTGAAGGTCCAGGTCGACCTGGTGGAAGAGGCGCCACTGTCCGGGGAACTCGCCAAGGCCCTGGTCGATCAACTCGCGACGCTGCGCGCGAACCCGCACGTGCGCGTCGTGGTCGGCTGCGAGGCCGCCGAGAAACTGCTGGCGTTGCGCCGTCTCGATCCCTCGCTCCGTGTTGGGCTCGACGTCGAGGCGCCCGTCGAAGCGCCCGCCGACGAGGTGTCTCGCCGGCTCGGCCTCGTCGAGGACGTGAGCGAGTACTACATGCCGAAAGCGTTCGTGGTCGAGGCCCTCACAAGGGGTTTCAATCCGATCGGGTTCGTCCACGAGCACAAGCCCGGCGCCCTCGTGGACGTCTGGACACTCTACGCCGATGAGCCGGACATCGCGCGCACGCTTGCCACGGTGCTGGAGGCTGGGGCCGACCAAATCACGACGCCGACCGCGAACCAGTTGCGAGAGATTCTGGGCGGATAGTCCCGCGGTCACCCCTTCCGTTGGGGGCGCCGGCTCGGAGGAAGATGTGCCCTCCCCGCGTGCCCGCCGCCCGTCACGTTGACGATCGCCCCGTTGATGTACGACGCCCGTTCGTTGTCCGCGAGAAAGAGCACGGCGCTCGCGATCTCCTCGCCGCGGGCCGTGCGCCCGATCGGGATCCCCTTGAGCAAAGCCAGCGGGTACTCATCCGCCGGTGGATGCTCCCAGCTCATCACACTGTCCATCACCAGCCCGGGCGCAACCGAGTTGACCCGAATGCCGGTCGGTCCCAGTTCGATGGCCATGGTGTTGGTCAGCATGTTCAGCGCCGCCTTCGAGCCACAATAATGTGCCCCGCCCGTCCGCGCCGACTCGCCGGCGGTCGAGGTGATGTTGATGATGCTGCCCCGGGCCCCGCGCGCCAGCATCTGGCGCCCGACCTCGCGTGAGAGCATCATCGGACCCCGCACATTTGTGGCAAACACGCGGTCCCACTCGGCGGTGTCCATCTCGACCACGGGGCAATTTGGGAAGACGCCGGCGCAGTTGACCAGGACATCGATCGGGCCGAGACCGCGGGTCGTGTCCTCCACGATCCTCTTCACGTGGCCCTCATCGCCGACGTCGCCGGGGACGGCCCGCGCCGTACCCCCGGCCCCTGTGATCGCCTGGGCCGTCGTTTCAGCCCTGGTGGGATCGAGGTCGCAGCAGGCCACTTTCGCGCCCGCGCGGGCAAACTCGCGGCAGATGGCGCCACCGATGCGCCCACCGGCGCCGGTGACCAGGACGACCTGATTCGCAAACCCCATGTTCTCTCGCCTCCCTGTGTCAGTGCCTGAGTTCATCGAGGTTCGCCCAGCCCAACGGTCGCCGACCGTCCTCGATCTCGTGGATCAAGCGGATCACCGTACGGTGATACGGCACCGGGATCCCTAGCCGCGCCGCCCGCTCCACGACTGCACCGGGCTGCATGTCCACCTCAGTCTTGCGCTTGCGCACCATGATGTCGCGTTGAATGCCCGTGAAGACTTTCAGCGACTTGCCATCCCACTGGGACATTTTCTCGAAAAGAGCGTCCGCCTCCGCCGTGTAGCCGTCGGCGAAAACCCCCGGTCGAAAGCCCCCGATCTGCTCCAACCGCCGGTGTCCCAGACCGTGGGCCACCCGCACGGCTTCGGTGACCACGGCCGCAAACGTCGGGCGGTAGTCGCGCCGCCGCAGCACTTCGTGCATGGGGACGTCGATCAACGCGCCGGCGAAATACAGCGATCCATAGCACATCTTCGTCCACAGCCAGTCCCAGATGTGATCGGTGACCTGGGCGGGCATGACGGCGCTCAGGGTCTGGGCGATCATCTGCACTCGCGGCGTCTCGCGGCCGTCG
>JBGPNN010000158.1:0-8089 GCA_041487495.1 bacterium | reverse complement strand
TTCTCGAACACGCCTCGCAGCGGCACCAGGATCCGGCCGCCGACCGCCAGGGGCGGTTGATCGAACGCCACCTGCTGGCCGTCCACAAAGACCCGGATGGTCTGCGCCGACGCGGGTGGAGCCGGCACCGCGCTCAAGCACAGAGATGTCACAAGCGAGAGAACCAGGAATCGCTTCCTCATACCACACCCCCATAGGGAATCTTACCCATTTCTCTACCAGAAAGCGCGGAAGGGCTGGACCGAGGGACCGCCAATCTAGACCCTGCGATGCCCGGAAAACCCCTTCGGGGCGTGCCTCGTCCTCTCCGCTTCGGCTCCTGGAGCGTGCGGTCGATCCTTGTCCTGCTCATTTTTGTGGCCATCATCCCGGCTCTGGGGTTGACGCTCGGTACGGGCCTCCAGGCACGACACCTGGCCGCCGCGAACGCCACCGAAGATGCCCTACGGCTTGCCAGGCTGACCGCTTCCCACGCTGAGGACCTTATCGACGGCACGCGGCACCTCTTGATGGCCCTCGTGCTCGTCCCGGATATCCGCGATGGGAATGGCCCCGCCTGCGACGCGTTCCTCACCAGGGTGCTGAAGACCTATCCGCAATACGCAGACGCGTCGGTGTTTGGCTCAAGCGGTGCGGTCAAATGCAGCACGCGACCCGGTAACCCCCCGTCCGGCGGCTCGGAACTCGCTCACTTCCGACGCGCACTTCAAACGCAGGCGTTTGCGATCGGGGAAGCGCACACCGGCATCGAACGTCGAATCCGCATCCTCGACCTGGCGTATCCGGTGCTTGATCAGCAGGGCCGGGTAGAGTGCATTCTGTCCGTCGGTCTGAAGCTGTCGCGGCTGGAAGACCTGGTGACAGGCGCGCGTCTCCCGGCCAGCGCCGCGGTCGCGGTGTTCGATCTCCGGGGGACGATCCTCATCAGGTTCCCGGAGCCTGAGAAGTGGGTCGGGCGCACGATACCCGAGGCGGCCGTCATGCGCGCGAGCTGGCGCTCCATGACAGAGGGGGTCGCCGAGGTTCCCGGGGCTGACGGCGTGGTGCGTCTCTACGCCTTTACTTCGCTCTATAACGATCCGTTCAACGCCGTGTACGTCGCCGTGGGCCTGTCGACGGCCGACGTGTTCGCGGCGGCCAACCGGCTGCTGACGCTCAACCTGGCGGGCCTCGTGATCGCATGGCTGCTGGCGCTGGCCGTGGCCTGGTGGGGCGGGGGCCTGCTGTTGGGGCGGTCGATCGACGGCCTGGCGCGCGCCGCGGTCAAGGTCAGCAAAGGCGACCTGTCGGTCAGGGTCCCGGTCACGCCGGGGCGGGGCGAACTGAGTACGCTCGGCGGCGCGTTCAATGAGATGACGGCGGCCCTGCAGGCACGCAAGGAAGACGCTGAGCATGCCACCCGGGAACTGCGCGCGCTCTCCGCCCACCTCGAAGAGCGCGTCCGCGAACGGACCGAGCGGCTGGCCGAGCGCGAAGGTGAGCTCCGCAAGAGCGAACGGCGGTTCCGGTCGCTGGTCGAACACGGCGACGATGCGATGGTGCTGCTCAGGCCCACCGGAGAGTACCTGTACGTCGGTCTGAACTCGGATCGGGTGCACGGGTATACGGCCGAGGAGTTGATGGGGCGCAATGTGCTCGAATTCACTCACCCTGACGATCGAGAACTTGTGAAACGGGTGCTCGCCGAACTCACCGGCCGGTCTGGGCACGTCATCACCGGAGCGTTCCGCGGCGTTCACAAGGACGGTTCGTGGCGGTGGTTCGAGGGTGTCGCGAGCAACCTGCTCGATGACCCGGACGTGCAAGCGATCGTGGTCAACTATCGCGATGTCACCGAGAGACGACGGACCGGGGAGAGCCTGCGTGAGAGCGAGTCGCGTTACCGCGAACTATTCGAGAGCGCGAACGACATGGTATTTACGATGGATGTAGAGGGAACGCTGACGTCCATCAATAGCACCGGCGAACAACTCCTCGGGTACACGCGCGAGGAGTTGCTCGGGACGACGTTCCTCCGGCTGATCGCCCCAGAAGAGCACCCGGCAGCACTGCGGCGGATGGCGGCGAAGGCCGCCGGGGGTGGTCCTACGATCTACGAGTCCGCACTGATCGCGAAAGACGGCCGCCGGATCCAGATCGAGGTGAGCACAAAGTCGCTGCACCGCGACGGGAAGCCTGCCGAGGTCCTGGCCGTGGCGCGCGATATCACCGAACGGGTGCGGCTCGAAGCCCAGATCGCGCAATCGGCCAAGATGGCCTCGCTCGGCGTGATGGCGGGCGGGATCGCGCACGAGGTGCGCAACCCCCTGGCGATCGCCTCGGCCGCCGCCCAGTTGCTGCAAGAACAGCCCGAAGACGAGCGGCTGCGCGCTGAAGGCCTCCAGAAGATTCAGATCAGCATCCACCGCGCGTCGCTTATCGTCGAGAACTTGCTGAAATTTGCCGGGTCGGACTCGGGCAAGATGCAACCCGTGGATGTCAACGATTTGGTCCAGCGAACGCTCGTGCTGGTCGAGCGCGAGATCACCCAAAACAAGATCGACCTCCAGACGCGGTTTGCGGCCGACCGGCCGCGAGCGCTCGGCAACGCCGGCGCGCTGGAACAAGTGTTCACGAATCTGCTTTTCAATGCATGCCAGGCGATGGAGGCGGGCGGCACGCTTACGGTCGCCACGGGAACAAACCGTGAGGGCGAGATCACCGTCCGTGTCTCCGATACGGGGCCAGGAGTCCGTACCGAGGACCTGCAACACATCTTCGATCCGTTCTTCACGACGCGCCCACCCGGCCAGGGTACCGGGCTTGGCCTCGCGATCAGTTACCGGATCATCGAGCAGCACCGGGGCGCGATCGAGGCCTTCAACAACGCCGAGCGAGGCGCGACGTTCGTCGTGCGGCTCCCCGCCGCGGCGGATGCGCGCCGGCACGCGGGGCGGCGTCGCGTGCCGGGGAAACCGGGGAGGTAGCCGGTGGCGCGAATCCTGGTGGTCGACGATGAACAGGATCTCTTGTGGGCGCTCTCCCGCAGCCTGGGGACCGCGGGCTACGAAATCCTCACGGCGCGAACGGGAAGCGAAGCGCTCGGCCTGGCCCGCCGCCATCGTCCCGACCTGATCATCCTCGACATTATGATCCCCCAGCCAGACGGACTAGAGGTGTGCCGGAGGATGCGCGGGGATCCGGTGCTGTCGAATGTCCCGATCTTGTTTCTGACGGCGAAGCGCAGCATGGAGGACCGCCTCCGGGGTCTGGAAGACGGCGGAGACGATTACCTGGTAAAACCCTTCGACATCCGCGAACTGCGCGCCAGAGTCGCCGTGCTGCTGCGGCGCACCCGGGCCACGTCGGAGCCTCGGTCCAGTGAGCTGGTGGTGGGTGGGGTACGGCTCGATCCGGCGGTGCGGCAGGCGCACGTGCGGGGCCAGCGCTTGCAACTGACGCCGCTAGAGTTCGACCTGCTCTATCACCTGATGGCCCATCCTGGCGAAGTGTTCTCCTCTCAGGAGCTCCTGCAGGCGGTGTGGGGTCACACGCCCGAGGGGCGGGACTACGGGCTCGTGCGGTGGCATATGATGAATCTGCGACAAAAAATTGAAGCGGACCCCGCGCGGCCGGTCCACTTGCAAACCGTCCCGCGTCACGGATACGTCTTCGCCACGCCCGCTCGCACGCACGACTGACCCCCCCAACGCCGGGCCAATAATATCCAACGCAGGCCAAACGCGCCGGATGGCTTCCGGCGCGTAGGCTCCATGGTATGGGCGGGGTTGCCGGAACCGCGCCTGTTCCTCAGGCCGTGTGTGTCTTTGTGAGGCCGGCGGACGCAGCCGAGATGCTGATCCGCGGTGGCCGGGTGCGGTTCTTCGCCCCGGACCTGGAGGGTGTCCCGGTCTCGGCGGGCGATCGACTGCTGGCTCCCGTGAATGGCGACGGACCGCGAGAGTTGCGAGTGGTCGACACCCTCCCTACAGGACGGGTCGTCATCGAGGCCGCGACAATCATCGTGGTGGCGCTCAGGTGCTCCGCCAGCGGGAGGGATCCTTCAAGGGTCTGCCGGACCATTAGTTGGGTATAAGTAAACCGAGACTGGAAATCCTCACTGGCCTGGGGCGATAGGTTATTGCTTGACATGTGCTCCACCGAGGGAGAAAGCCATGCAGCAGCCACAGTCGCGGACACCCTTGACACCGTTCATCGGGAACAAGTCGCCGCGCATCCTCGTCGCTGACCAGGACCCCGTCGGCCAGCAATCACTTAAGACGCAGCTTGAAAAGTGGCGCTGCAAGGTAGAGGTCGCCAGCAGCGGCGCGCAAACGCGCGCCGTGGCACGCAAGTTCAACGCCGACCTCATCCTGCTCGACGTGGTCATGCCGGACCAATCGGGCTTTGCGGTCTGCGAAGCCCTGCAGGCTGATCCGGCGACAAAACACATGCGCGTCATCTTCATCAGCGCCCTCGCCAATACCCCGGCGAAAGTGATGGGCTTCGAGACCGGGGGCCACGATTATCTGACCAAACCGTTCAATCCCGGGGAGTTGGCCGCTCGGGTTGGCGCGCATCTGCGTGAGAAGTATGTCGAAGACGAACTGCGAGAGAAGCACGCGAAGCTCACTGTGTTGAAGGATGCTTCGACATCGCCGCGCGGGAGAAGCGCCTGACCGCGACGCGCTAGTTGCCGCTCTGTTCCACCCAGGCGAAGAAATCGGCCATCTCCCCCAGCCAGCGCCACTGCCCGCCCTGGATGCCGGCCATGGGATGGTCATCGGGGAGCACGCTCGGGTAGATCGTACTGCCGAACCGCACCCCGACGTCCCGATAGGCCTGGGTGAGCGCCAGGGTGGGTCCCAGGCTCTTGTCGGTGTGCGCCTGCAATAGCAACATCGGGATTGTCGTGCGTCTCGCGGCTGCCAGCAGGGCCTGCTGGATATGCGGGCTTTGGTCCCAGGTCAAGGCGGCAGCGCACATGCTGCACCCGGCCCGGAAGGCGGCGCTGCTCCCCGCGCAGAGCACGGTGATAATGCCGCCTAGCGAACGCCCGCAGATGTAAAGGCGCGAGAGGTTCGCGTCCGAGCGCTGTTTGAGGAGCTCGAGACCGACCAGCACGTCCCCCGCCTCGGCGATCATCCGCGGCGCAAACAGGGCGCTGTCGAGGGACCCGTCGGCAGCGCGGGTGGCGTCGGAGAAGGTCGAACCCTCCGACGCGCCGTAGCCACGACGTTCCGGCACCAGCACCATGTAGCCCTTCGCCGCCAGGCGCTCCGCGATGTCGTCCCATCGTCGTGTCTCACGTTCCCGGCCCATCCGCGAGCCGTGGTTGTAGACGATGACCGGATGCGGACCGCGTCCCGGCGGGAGATACAGGTAGGCGATCTGCTTCAGCCCTTCATTCGTGTACCAGAGATCCTCCGAGGGCACCGCCACCTCACCGCTCCACGCGCGCGTTCACCAGCGGCCGGTATCCCATGAAGAGCGGGGTGAGTTCGACACCCTTGAGATACGGTTTGGTCGCGATGATACTGCGCGGGTGCATGATCGCCATCACGGCGACATCGTCGACCATTGCCAGACGCTCGGCCTGCTGGAAGCGGGCGATCTGCCGGCGACGGTCCGTCATGGCATTCGCTTCTTCGATCATGCGATCGTACGCGGGGTTGGAGTAGTTGGCGAAGTTCGATGGGGACCCGGTCGTGAACAGGCCTCCCAGGTGGTAGTTGGGGTCAAGGAAGGCCGCGGTCCACCCCGTGTAATTGCCGGCCAGCGCGTCTCCCTTCAACCAGGCGGCGCGGTACCGGGCGAAGTCCATCTGCACGATTGACGGCTGCACGCCTAACTCTTTCTGGAAGGCCGCCGCAAGGACTTCGGCCACATCTTTGCTGGATGCGCCCCGCGGGTTGAACGCAATTTCCAGCGGCGGCAGCCCGCGCCCACCGGGGAACCCGGCCTCGGCCAGCAACCTCTGGGCGGCGGGCGGATCATAGGCCAGGCCCTTCATCTTGGGATCGTGGCCCGGGACGAACGGAGGAACGATCCCGGCGGCGGGCACCCCCACGCCGTGGAAGATGACCCGGATGATCTGTTCCTTGTTGATCACCTGGGCGAATGCCCGGCGCACGCGAACGTCACGCGCGGGCGCGTAGACCGCGGGATTCAAGATGAAGAACTGGGTGGTCGCGCGGGAGACCTGCCGGACCTCCTTGGCCCGAGCGGGGTCCTGGCTGAAGCGCAGGAAGTCCTCGGCGGTGAGCTGCACGAGATCCACATCACCGCGCTCATAGACCGCGGTGCGCGTGCTGGCGTCGGGGATCACGTGAAACTCGAGACGGCCCATGGCGGCCTTCCGGTGCGACCCCGGCGCGTTTTGTAGGACAACCCGCTGGTTGCGGGACCATTCCACCAGACGGAACGCGCCGCTGCCGGCGTCCGTCTCCTCGAACCAGTTCCCCGGCTTCCCGGCGATCTCGATGGCGACGATGGATGCGGCGGCGTGCGCCAGACGCTGCAACACGTCCCCGCCTTTCGGCGGAAAGTTGGCGGTGATCTCCAGGGTGCGGGTGTCCACGGCCCGAATCCCACGGAGCTCGGTGGCTCGGCCGGCCGCCACGTCATCCCACCCCACGATGTCGTCGAACACCAGCTTGGAGTTGGGAGACCGGGTGGCGGGGTTGACGGCGCGCTCAAAGGACAGCTTGACGTCATAGGCCGTGACGCGCCGCCCGTTGTGGAACCTGAGATCCTCGCGTAGGACGAACCGGTAGGTCCGGCCGTCGCGAGAGGCGGTCCACGATTCGGCGGCGTCTCCCACCAGCACGCCCGCGGCGTCCACTTCGACCAGCGTGGAATACAGGTGGCTGACCACGACCGCGGAGGGCAGATCATTGACGAGGGCGGGATCAAGCGTTGTGGGATCGGCATCGAGGGGAACACGCAGTGCGGCCGGCGCCGGGGCCGCCCCGCCCCCCCGACTCGTCGCGGCGACCATGATGACGGCCAGCAGCCCGGCCACAGCCAGGCTCCAGACACGGGCTCTCATGATGGACCTCCGAAGATCAGTCAGTAGGAATACGGCGAGCCGGTTCGACATGGCCGTCCCGGCCACCTGTCACGCCAGACCCGGCCCCAGGACTCTGCGAGCGGTGCCGCGTAGTAACTCCATCATGGCCGTTGCCCAGAAGACCGACCTCGAATCCCGCATGCGGGCCACTGTCTCCGTCCGGCGGCTCCAGGCGCACCTCAAACAGTTCGCGCGCTGGCACCGCGAGACCGGAGGCCAGGATGAGCGCGCGGCCGTCGACTACATCGCCGAGACCCTACGCGCCGACGGCATCGCCGTGCAGATCCACGAGTTCCGCGGCTTCGTAAGCTTCCCGCGCGAGGCAACGCTGGAGGTACTCGCGCCCGAACGGATATCGATCCCGTGCCGCCCACGCTCGTTCGGCGGGAACACGCCGCCCGGGGGGCTGGACGGCGAGGTCCTCTTCGTCGGATCGGTCGAGGAAGACCGCAGCAAGATGATCTTCGCGCGCACCGGCGAGGAGTCCGAGTACGAAGGGATCGACGCGCGCGGCAAGGTCGTGCTCGGCACGGCCGGTGGGCCCGACGGCGTGAAGCGCGCCACCGAACACGGTGCCGCCGCCTACATCCACATGTGGCCGTCCGGCGAGGACGCGATCCATGAAATGATTGTCACAAGCATCTGGGGCACGCCGACCCCTGAGTCGATCGGCAGGCTGCCGAGGATACCGGCGCTCTCCATCAAGAAGACCGACGGCGAGCGGCTGCGGCAGGTCATGACGCGGGGCCCGGTGCGCGTGCGCATCCACGCGCGTGCCGAAACGGGCTGGCGCACGTTGCCGGTGACGATCGCAGACATCCCGGGCGCCGAGCCGGAGTTCTTGCTGGTGGGCGCGCACGTCGACTCGTGGTATGAGGGCATCACGGACAATGCCACCGGGGATGCGTGCCTGATGGAGATGGCGCGCGTGGCGAACCGTCACCGCAAGCGGCTGCGCCGCGGACTCCGGTTTGCCTGGTGGCCCGGCCACTCGCACGGCCGGTACGCGGGATCGACCTGGTACGCCGACGCTGCCTT
>JBGPNN010000157.1:0-8100 GCA_041487495.1 bacterium | reverse complement strand
GCTATCCGATGGCGCGGAAAGGGCAGGGCGCCCGCGCCCTGGCCGGGTCCGCCCTGTCAGCCTTCATCGCGGGCTCCGTCTGCATCATCATGTTCACGTTCTTTGCCCGACCGCTCGCCGAGTACGCGCTCAAGTGGGGACCCCCGGAGTACTTCTCGGTCCTCGTCCTGGCGTACGCCGCGCTGGTTGGGCTGGGCGGGTCCAGCGTGATCAAGACGGTCATGGCGGTGCTGTTCGGGCTCATCCTGACGACCATCGGCACGGATCAGATCACCGGGTCTCTGCGGATCACCTTCGGCAGCACGTTGCTGCTGGCGGGCATCAAGTTCCTGGTCGTCGTGGTCGGCGCATTCGGCATAGGCGAGCTGCTGCGGGCCGGGGAAGAGAACATCATGACGAAGGGCGCCGTCAGGGCCAAGGTCACCTGGCGTGATACCCTGGATGCCCTCAACGAGATGCGCCGCTACTGGAAGACGTTTATCCGCTCGACCCTGAGCGGATTCTGGATCGGGGTCCTGCCCGGGACCGGCGCGACACCCGCCTCATTCGTCGGTTACGGCATGGCGAAGCGGTTCTCGAAGCATCCCGAGCGGTTCGGCACCGGCATCCTCGAGGGGGTCGTCGCCCCCGAGGCAGCGGCGTCCGCCGCCGAGGTCGGGGCGTTGCTCCCGATGGTCACGCTGGGTGTCCCCGGCTCACCCACGGCGGCGGTCATCCTGGGGGCGTTGCTGATCTGGGGGTTGCAGCCGGGGCCGCTGCTGATGACGGACCACCCCGAAGTCGTCTGGGGCTTCATCGCCAGCATGTACCTGGCCGCGATCCTCTCAATGAGCCTGAACCTGTTCGCGATTCCGCTCTGGACACAGATCCTGCGGATCCCGTTCACCGTGCAGGTCCCCTTGATCACCCTGCTGTGCTACATCGGCGGGTACACGGAGAACAACACGCTGTTTACGATGGTCACGGTCCTCGCCTTCGGGCTGCTCGGGTTTCTCTTCAAGAAACTCGACTACCCGCTGGCACCGCTCATCGTCGCCGTCGTCCTGGGAGACGATACGGAAGCCGCGCTTCGCCGCAGCCTCATTTTGTCTCACGGCAGCCTCGGGATTTTCTTCACCCGGCCGATCTCGCTGGTGCTGCTCTTGATGGCCGCCGCGCTGTTTCTCTTACCGCTCCTCGGCAGCCTGAAAAACCGGCGAGCGCAGGCGCGCCCCGCGTCCTAGGCAGCCCCGCAGCGCAACCGCCAAATCGGCGGTATGATGAAGAGGTGCGCGCGAAAAATCCCTGCGTGAGCGATCATGTCGTTTGAGTGGCTGGCCCATGTCTCCTGGGGTCAGGTCTGGGCGGCAACGCTCATTGTGTTCCAGCTGATCTACCTCGAGGGGATCCTCTCGATCGACAACGCGGCCGTGCTGGGCGCGATGGTGTCGCAACTACCCCGTCACGAGCCCATCCCCTGGCCGGGTGCACTCCGCTTCCTCCAGCAGCCGATGCATCGCCTGCTGGGTGCGCAGCAGGGCGCGGCGCTGCGGGCCGGCCTGTTCGGTGCGTACGTCGGCCGTGGCGCTATGCTCTTCATGGCCGCCTGGATCGTCCGCAACAAGTGGCTGCTGCTGCTGGGCGGGTTCTACCTCATCTATTTGGCGTTCTCCCATTTTGCGGCCGAAGCCAAAGAAGAGGAAAGCACCGGAGCCGAGCCGGTCCCGGCGGGCGCGCGCTCGTTCTGGCTGGTTGTCCTCAACGTCGAGCTCGCCGACCTGGCCTTCAGCCTGGACAATGTCGTGGCCGCCGTCGCGCTCTCACGCGTGATGTGGGTGGTGCTGACCGGTGTGTTCCTCGGCATCCTGACCATGCGGTTTGCGGCGGGCGTCTTCACGCGGCTGATCGAGCGCGAACCCATCCTGGAAGAAGCGGCCTATTTGCTGGTAATGGTCATCGGACTGGAGTTGTTCGCGGAAGAACTGCTCGGCGCTCACATCTCCAACGGGCTGAAGTTTGGCCTCTCCGCCGGCGTCATCGTGGTGACGGTGCTGTACGCGCGGCTGCCGTGGCTGCAGGCCGTGGGCCAGCGACTCCTGTGGATTCGGGGCCCGATGTTCGCGCTGACGGCGATCGTGCGGGTACTCTATGCGCCGTTGGGCTGGGCGATGCGCCGGACGCTGCACGCCGGCCGCCGGGCGGTGCATGCGGGGCGCACCGTGATCCGCTCGCGCCGCGCCGGCCGCGCGGGGCCTCCGACCCACGGGGGCCGGCGCCGCCGTCACCATACTTCCCCAGGCGGGCATGGGGGCACGTAACACGGGCCACGGCGACTGGCCACAGGAGACCCCACTCTACTGGCTGGCCCGCATCTTCTTCCTGCCGCTCTTCAAGCTATTGTTCCACTTTCGAGTCGAAGGGCTGGATCGTTATCCCTCGGGACCGGCCCTGATTGTGGCCAACCACGTGAGCGCCCTCGACCCGATGTTCATGGCCGCCGCCGCACCCGAGCGGGTCCTGATGGTGGGCGCCGCGGAGTACTTACAGATTCCCTTTGTCGGGTGGGTCATGCGCATGTATGGCTGCATCCCGATCCATCGTGGGCAAGCTGATCTCTCGGCGATCAAGGATTCCGTCCGCGCCCTGCAGGACGGTCGCAAGGTGGTGATCTTTCCTGAAGGACGGATCAGTCCGGAACCCGCGCCGCCGCAGCGCGGTGCCGCGGTCGTCGCGTCGCGGGCCGGAGTGGCGTTCGTGCCCGCCGCGATTTCGGGATCAGACCGCGTGTTCCCGATGGGTGCCCGGATGATCCGGTTGGCGCGCGTGTCGGTGACGTTCGGGCCCGTCCACCAGCCGTACGGAACGACCACCCACGACTACGAGGCCGCGCTGGCCGGGGCCATGATGTGGGTGCGGGGGCGTCAAACTTAGGGGGCCGCACCCTAGGGTGCCGCTGCCCGCGCGGTCACGACCAGGGCCTGCATGGTCGATCGAAAGGGATGGTCGCCGCCGGCCCGCGCAAGAGCGGCCGCGACGGCTTGCACGATCGCCGTAGAGGAGCCACCGCGCTCTTGAATCGCGATGCTCACCGGATTGCCTCTCACGAGTCCAACTGCAAATGATTCCGCCGAGGGGCTGAGGGCCTCCAGCGTCACCCGTTCGATCTCCACGTGACCAAACCCGTGGGTCGCCAGGAGGGCACTCACGACCTCGGGGTCATGAAACCCAAAGGGCACGTGATAGAAGTTCGGCGGGTCTGCCGGGAAAAACTCGGCAATAGTTTCGTGCGCGATGCGGCCAAACGGGTTGTGGGCCCAGCTGTCCCACACGTTGAAGGCGAGCAACCCGCCGTCGATCAGAACCCGACGAGCTTCCCGAAAGGCCGCCGGCTTGTCGGGTACGAACATCAGACCAAACTGACACACCACAGCGGCAAAGGAGGCGGACGGAAACGAGAGTGCCGCGGCGTCGGCCTGTTGCCAGTCAATAGACGGTGCCCGGCCCAACTTCGTGCGCGCATGGTCGATCATCGGCTCGTTGAGATCGGTCGCCACAAGACGAGAGGAGGGCGGCAGATGCGCGCGCAGTTGTTGCGTCAGAATGCCGGTGCCGCAGGCCGTCTCAAGCACGGGACCACCGGCGCGAACAGTCACGCGGCGGACCAAGTCTACAGCATAGGGCTCGAAGATGACCGGACCGAGGTGGCGATCGTAGTGCTCCGGGATGGTGTCCTCAAACCGGGTGTTTGTCTCTGTCATGGGTCGCCCTCCATCCTAACCTCGTCGATCGCGTAGATAGCTTGTGCCGGTCAGCAGAAGGCCGAACCCGACCACCGCGAACAAGACCAGAAACAGGGGATCACGGGCGTACAGATACAAACCCAGCAGACACACGACAATGACGGCCCGGGCCATCAGCGTGGTGCTGTAGAGGACATCCGCATGTAGACGAATGATCTGCAGCACGATGATGCCCAGCGCCAGCAGAACCACTCCCAGCAACCGGGGTAGCACGTCTCCGTAGTCGCCGTTGGATAGGAGTAACTTCAAGGCCAGTTGCGGCGCCGCGATGAGCGCGATACCGGCCGGGATCAGGTATCCAACCAGATAGTACAGGCTTAGATGTGTTCGTTTCATGGACCGGCTCCTCCTGACGAACTAGATGGTGATTGACGACAAGATGCGTGTGGACTCATCGGTGTCCTTGATTCAGTTTCGACTCAATCCGCCGGTCGGGGATAAGCCACAGCAACGCCACGAAGACATAGATGCCGATGGAGATCCACCGATTCGCGAAGGCCAGTGGGATCGCCGCGACGTACAAGGCGGCAGAGAACTTACCCTTCACGTCGTTGCCCACCGCGGTCGCGAGCTTCGAGTTCGTGCCCTGCGCCGCCACGATCGTCGTCTGAAGAATCGTGTATGCGATGGCGGCCAGGAGCAGCACCCCACCGTAGACAGCGGTCGGGACCGACGCAAAGCGGCTGTCCCCGACCCAGCCTGTGATGACGGGTATGAGCGAGAGCCAGAACAAGAGGTGCAGATTGGCCCACAGAATCCTCCCGTTGATCCGGTCGGTCGCCTGGAACATATGGTGATGGTTGTTCCAGTAGATACCCAGAAAGACGAAGCTCAGCATGTACGTCAACAGCGCAGGCACCACGGGACGCAGGGCATCCCAGTCCGCGCCGTGGGGAATCTTGAGCTCGAGCACCATGATGGTGATCACGATGGCGATCACGCCGTCGCTAAACGCTTCGAGACGTCCTTTGCTCATCCGGCTCTCACCTTCAGCGTCCGCCCGGCCTCGACGAGGGCGCGCAGGGTCGGCACCTGCCAGCATTGCTCGAGTAATAGTTTCATATCGTATCCTCTTTCTGCGGCTGCCTGCCCAGCACCTCAGCCACGAGCGCGATGAGAGCGCTGATCTGGTTCGGGCTTGGCTCCGAGCGTTCCATTTTCCACTGCGGCTCCTCGCCGTCGGGCGGCTCCGGTCCTTCGGTGCGCCAGCACGTCCCGCGGAACGTCCCGTCTCGCTCGATGCGGCCACCGATGCTGTCCTGGCGCATGTGCGCCGGGGCATCCGGCGCGCCCGTCGTTGTGGATTCGATTCGGTAGAGTACCGTGTCTGAGGCGCTGATCGGCCGACCGGTGCCATCGAGTACAACCAGCACGACCCGCAAGCCGGCGCTACCGGCCGAGAGGTCGACCGTCAGCTGCTCCCATCCTGCGATCGCGGCACCGTGTGGCGTCTCCAGGATCTCGGGGGAGCCGACTGGCTTTCGCCGGGGCACAACGCCCGCGGGCAGGGGCGCCAGCAGCAGGTGCCAAGGCGGGTTGGCACTTGGGCTATGAGGCAGGCTCAAACAGCTCCACCGGATTCCCGTCTGGGTCTTCCACTTGCCGCCATTTCGTGTCCTCCACATCGGTGATGTTGGATGAGCCTAGCAATCTCGACGGCGGCCGATCACCGCCGGTCGGCCAAAAGGGCGCGAAAGCCGGCCTCCTGATACAATACGCCCCAAGGAAACTGGAGGGCGTCATGAAGCGTGTCATTGTTGGAGGCATCAGTCACGAAACTAGCACGTTCACACCGGTTGCGACAACGCTCGACAGCTACAAGGAACGCTTTCTTCTGCGCGACCGAGCCATCGTGGATGTCTTTCGGGGAACCAACACCCCTATCGGCGGCTTTATCGAGGGTGCGGAGATGCACGGCTTTGAGCTGATTCCCACGCTCTTCGCCGAGCCTCACACTAGCGCACCCACGCCCCGCCCGCTCTTCGACAGCCTGCTCAACGAGCTGCTGGCGCGCATCGAAGCCGCGGGCGCCATCGACGGCGTCCTGCTCGATCTGCACGGCTCGATGTGCGCCGGCGACCTCGACAGCCCCGACGGCATCCCTGACGCTGAGGGACACCTGCTCGCGGAAATTCGCAAACGCGTGGGGCCGGATGTGCCGATCCTGGCCGAGCTCGATATCCACGCCAACATGACGCCGCTCATGGTGCGGATGGCCAACGGGCTCATCGGCCGGGAGTCGTATCCCGAAGTCGACATGGCAGAACGGGCGCGGGAGTGCGCAGAGGTGCTGACCCGCATCTGGCAAGAGGGCCTGCGGCCCACGATGGCGCTGCATCAGATTCCGATGATCTGGGGCATGAATCAGGTGACGGCCCACTCGCCAATGCGCGAGGCGATCGCCGAGTTGCACCGTATTGAGGCTCAGGCGGGCGTGGTCTGCGGCTCCGTTGCCACATGCTACTTCCTGGCCGATGTTCCGGACATGGGCGCGTCGGTCTACGTCGTGACCGACAATGACAGGGCCGCTGCCCAGCGCTACGCGGACGAGCTGGGCGCGTGGTGCTTCGAACGCCGGGCCGACTGGCACATCCCCATGCCGCCCACTCGCGAGGCGTTGGCCCACGCCGAAGCCGCCGGTCGCTATCCAGTGATCTTCGCGGACATGCGCGACAACCCCGGCGGCGGCTCGCCGGGGGACAGTACCGGCATGCTGCGCACGTTTATCGAGTGCGGCCTGCACAACGCCTGTGTGCTCAACATCAGCGATCCGGAATCGGTCAGCCGATGCCACGCGGCCGGCGTGGGGGCCACGCTGGCGCTAAACGTTGGCGGCAAATCCACACCTCTTCAAGGCGAACCGATACGGATGACCGCGCGCGTCGTCGCCCTCTCAGACGGGCGTTTCCGCTACGACGGCCCCATGCTCGCGGGGTTGGAGGGCAACCTGGGGCCGTCCGCGCACATCGTGCAGGATGGGGTTCACGTGATCCTGACTACGCTCCGTGAGCAACCTTTCGACACCGCCTTCGCTCGTACGCTGCGGCTCGACCCGCGTCAGATGCGCTACGTGGGCGTGAAGTCGGCCGCCCACTTCCGCGCCGGCTTCGAAGCGTGGGCCAGTGCTATCCACGTCGTGTCCGAGCCAAGCGTCCACAACCTGGGGCATCTCCCATTCAAGCGACTGAACCGTCGGCTGTTTCCGCTCCACGAGGACGGTTGGCGACTGCCCGCTGAGGAGACATAGCGCCCTCCCGCGGCATCAAAGTTGCATGAGACCCTCCGCCTTCTGTCGAATCGCCCGCAGCATGAAGCGCCGGATGAGGCCACTGCCAGGGCGAATCACCCACCAATAGTACCGAAAGCGTCGGCGACTCGCCGCATCCGCACACTGCACTCGTGTTTCGGTTGCGAGGCGACAGCGGCCATCTGTCCCCTCCTCGACGGCGAAGTTCCAGGCCGCCCGGGCTGTCCCTTGCGGCTGCGGCGCTCGAAAGGTGTGCGCATCGACGGGCCGCGACCCACCTCGCAGCGTCCAGAATGTACCCACGAGGCCAATCAGCAGTTCCTGCGGCGGGGTCTCTGCCAGGATCACAAGCCCCTGCTCTTCTAACACGCGCAGCGTGATCGAGGCGGCCATGCGTGTCCGCAGGTGCCGCATACCGCTTCCTCCGTCGCGCAGGACCGCCGGTAGCGTCCGGAGAGCGAGCAGCAGACGGACAAGCGGGGACGCGGCGAGATCGGTTGTGCGGAGTGCTGCATAGACACGTACGGCGGAGGCACAAACGACTGTGGCATGTCGCTCAACGGCGTCATACTGAGGAAGATACTCGTCGATCAGCATAGTCGCCCAGAAGATTTACACCATCCAGGTATCGTATTGCTCCGCCAACGTTCGCATGGTGATCCCGCGCGAGGCGACGACCGGTTCATCGTTGAAATTGAAGGTCACCTCACCTTCAAGAATGTCAAGACGGAACCCAGGTTTGAGTGTGTCCTCTACCACGGTTACGCGTCCATCTGCATGATCACATGTTGTTTTCACATAGATATGATCATTTGCCCAATCGTAGTCTGGGCCCCCGCCAGATTCGACTACTTGTTGCTTCATCTTCATTGCACTACTCCTGGTCAGACTTCAGCGGCGCTTGCTCCTTCATCCGCCAGGCAATGATCAGAAGCCAGATCTGAGCACCCATCCCTGCGCGATGTAAGCGAGGCCGGACAACCCCATGTGGTAGCCAATCGCCCTAGGGGTCCTCCTTGTCGAGACTATCACGAGATCTGATTCTTGAAACGGACGCAGGCATAAGCGATGCGT
>JBGPNN010000156.1:0-8115 GCA_041487495.1 bacterium | reverse complement strand
TCCCGCGCCCGAACCGCTTCATCGGCTCGCCATCCTATCGTTCCGTCGCCAGCGTCGCTTTGGCCGACGCGCGCAGGTACACGAGCGCGAGGACCAGGACAATCCCGGTCAGGGCAAACGCCATGGCCGCGCCGTAGCCAAAGTCGAGGTAGCGGAAGGCCGTGCGGAAGATCGTGTAGTTTAGCACCATCGTCTGGCCCGCTGGGCCACCGCGGGTCAACAGGTCGACAATGGCAAAGACGTGTAGCGAATCGACGAGCATCAAGATGAGCGCCAGCAGGGTCACGGTGCCCATCAGCGGCAGGGTGATGAACCGAAAGCGCCGCAGCGACCCCGCGCCATCCAACTGCGCGGCTTCGTACAACTCGCCGGGAATGCCTTCGAGCCCGGCCAGGATCACCAGGGTCGGCAAGGGCAGCACCTTCCACACATACGCGAGGATCAGGCTGTGCGTCGGATAATCCCCGATCCAGTTCACGGGCTGCGCGAGAAGTCCCGATCTGGTGAGGATGTCGTTCAGCGGACCAAAGCTAGGCGCGTAGAGCGACTTCCACATGATGCCGTTGACGACCGGCGCCAGCGCCCAGGGAATGAGCACGACCGTCCGAACGAGCCGGCGTCCCGGGAACTCTTGATACAACAGGAGGGCGAGCAGGTACGCGAGCACCATCACCGTCGTGACGCTGCCGGCCACGAACACGGCAGTGATCCCGAGGGACTCCAGCGATTGCGGGTCGGCGAGCAGGCGCTGGTAGTTTCCCAACCCGACGAACCGCTCGGGTGTATTGAGCTTGAACTGCAGCAGGCTCAGCCGGAGGGCGCCGATCAGCGGGTAGCCGGCGACGGCGAGCAGGAGCGCCACGGCCGGCGCCAGCAAGACCAACGGCGCCGCCTGCAGCCGCAGGCGACGCCGTTTCCGCACCGTACGCTCAGGAGTCCCGGCCACTCCCAACGCCGACTAGGGTCCCTTGAGGATGCGGGTCGCCGCCTGCGCCGCCGAATCCAGGGCGGCCTGCAGCGGCTTGCGACCGCGCAGCGCGGCCTGCAGTTCCGACTCGATCGTGTCCTCCAGCCTGCCATAATCCGACCAGACGAACCGCTTGACGGGGTACTTGCCGGCCTCCGCCGTCGCGGCCATCAGTGGGGCGAGATACGCGTCGCGCTTCAGCTCGGGGTCGTTATAGAGTCGGAGCGACGGCGGCATGTAGCCTCGGGTCTTCAGGGCTTCGATCTGCACCGTCTCCGACGTCATGTACTGTAAGAGCTTCCACGCTTCGTCGGCGACGCCGCGCCGCGCGGCCGCCTTGGTGATCGCGTAGCCCTCCGAGCCATGGATCGTGGCGCTCCGGGTGATCGCCGGGTCGAGCGCCGGCAGGATCGTGATGCCCACGTTACCGATGACGTCCTTAGTCGCCCGGTTCGGGTCGTTCGCCTCGGCCCAGCCGGATCCCCACATCGACATCATGGCGACGCGACCCGCGTTGAAGACCTGACGCGTGCCGGGGTTACCCAGCTGCAGCGCCCCGGGGTCCACGCACTTGTGCGTATAGATCAGATCGTAGATGACCTGCAGCGCCCGCAGTCCTCGCCGATCGTTTAGGGTGGGGTTGCCGCGCGCGTCGAGGATGTCGCCCCCGGCCCGGTAGAGCCACCGCTCGAAGGTGTTCAGCATCGGGGAGCCGCCCTCCATGCTCTCGGCGTAGCCCCACTGAACCACGCGGCCATCCGGGCCCGTCTTGGTCAGTTTCTTGCACATGGCCACGAGTTCATCGTAGGTCTGCGGCGGCTTCTCCGGATCGAGCCCGGCTTCGCGGAATATTTTCTTGTTCCAGTAGAAGGAGTAGACCGACACGTGCCGCGGGACGCCGAAGTAGTGCCCTGCCGCGGACACGGGGTGGAGGGCGTACGGGAGCAGGTTATCCCGCTGGTTGGCCGGCCATCGCTCGTCGACCGACTGGAAGAACGGCCAGAACTCAATGGTCCAGCCGCCCCAGGTCTTGGCGATGTCGATGGACGTGTCGCCTGCGGCAAAACTCGTCGCCAGCCGCGTCTGGATGCCGGGCCACGGCGAGGCGATCCACTCCACCTTCACCCGGCCGTTGGTCACCCGTTCGTACTCTGCCGCGTACTTGGCCCAGGGCCCAGACTGCGGGCCCTCGTCGAGCACGCGCAGGATCACCTGCTGCTGGGCGCGCGATGGCGTAGTGGCGAGCATGGGGAGGGCCAACAGTACCACGAGTACGAGAGCGATCCGGCCGAACATCCTGCTCATCGTCCTTCCCCCCTCTGATTAGCCTTCACGGTCTGCAGGCGGCGCACGACCACCCGCCTGACGTCGGCGATATGCGCGACAAAAGCGGCTTCGGTTGCCCCGGGCTGGCCTCGACGCAGCGCCGCCAGCAGCGCCCGGTGCCGTCTGACAAATCCTTCTTTGGCACGCGCGTCCACGGTCCTGCGGGTCAGCGAGTCGAAATACCAGAGCGCCGGCCCGACGGATTGCCACATCCGCAGCAGCACCGGATTCCCAACCATTGCGATGATCGTCTCGTGGAAAACGATGTTGTGGACCGCGGCCTGCGGCCAGTTGCCGGCCTCGACGGCGCGGCCCACCGCGTCGATGATTCCTTGTAGGGTCTCGATCTGCGCATCACTGAGCCGGCCGGCGATCTGCCTGGCGGCATAGCCTTCCAGCAGTTCGCGCATCGCGTAGCAGTGCTCGGCGTCTTCGGCTGAGAGCGAGGTCAGGAAGAAGCCGCGCCGGGGCTTCCGCGTGACCAGTCCGGTACTCTCCAGATACGTCAAGGCCTCGCGGACCGGCGTCCGGCTGACGCCGATCTGCGCGGCGATAGCGCCCTCGTTGAGCCGGTCGCCCGAGCTCAACGTGCCTTCGTAGGTGGCCTTCAGAATGTACGCCTGGACCTGGTGGTGGAGGGAGCGGACCTGGATCGCATCGAAGTTCAGCACCGCCGGCGTCGCCCACAGGCTCAGGAGGCTGGACGGCTCACCGGCGCGGGTCAGGGTGTGCATTATGTACTGTATACAATTGCCGAGCCCTCGGTGTCAAGGCGGGCCGCCCGTTACCGTCCCGTGACACCGGACGGTTATACTTTGTACGGGTCTTGTTATCCTGGCATGCGGGGGGACGATATGAGGAGAGCGCTGGTGGTTACAGCACTGTTCACGACGCTGATGGCCGTCTCGATGGGCACGTCAATGGGTCAGCAGACGGCATGGGTGGCGAACCTGTCCGCGGTGGAGACCGTGCCACGGGTCAACTCGCAGGCGACCGGCACGGCGATCTTCCAGATGACGCCCACCGGGTTGGCCTACTGGGTCTATCTCGACGGCATCACGAACGTGATCATGGGGCACATCCATATCGGCGCGCCTGGCGTCGCCGGCCCGGTTGCCGTCTGGCTGTACCCGGCGGCGCCGCCGCCTGTCGCGATCCCGGGGTCGTTCAGCGGGCTCGTGGCATCGGGAATGATCACGGCCGCGAACTTTGGGGGACCACTGGCGAATCAGCCGATGAGCGCGCTGATGAACGCGATCGCAGCGGGCAACGCGTACGCCAACTTCCACACCCAGGCGAACCCTGGAGGAGAGATTCGCGGGCTGATCCGTTAGCCTTCCACACTATCAAGACGACATGAGGCCGGACGGCGCATGCCGCCCGGCCTCATGTCACGCTACCGATCTCTGTCGACGCCGACGGCCTACGTCGGGGGGACAGACCCGGCCATCCCCCACCCTCCGTCGACCCGCAACACCTCGCCCGTGATGAACGCCGAATCGTCAGACGCCAGGAAGACCACCGCCGCAGCGACGTCGTCCGGCGCGCCGATGCGCCCCAGCGGCGTCCGCCGCCGGCGAGCCTCCCACCCTGCCGCGTCGATGGTCGCCTGCGAACCCTGTGTGGGGATCGCGCCCGGCGAGATCGCGTTCACGCGGATACCCGCGATTCCCAGTTCCGCGGCCAGCGAACGCGTCAATCCGATGATCCCCGCCTTCACGGCAGAGTAGACTGAGGTATCGGTGAATCCCGTCTCCCCCGCGAGAGACGCCATGTTGATGATCGAGCCGCGGCCGGCCGCGCGCATATGAGGTAGCGCGGCCTGTACGGTCCAGAAGATCGCCTTCAGGCCGACCGCGATCATGCGGTCCAGGGTTTCCTCGGTGACATCGGCCACGGGATCGCGGCGCGACCACATGGCGTTGTTGACGAGTACATCGAGACGGTCGAACCTTCCCGCGAGACGGGCTACCGTGTCGCGGACCTGCTCAGGTCGTGTCACGTCGGCCTGCAGCGCCAGCGCTGACCCCCCCGACGCCGCGATCTCGTCGGCCACGCGGCTGGCGCCACCGATGTCGAGATCGATGATGCCGACCGCTGCGCCTTCGCGGGCCAACGTCGTGGCAATGGCGCGGCCCAATCCCTGCGCGGCGCCCGTCACCAGCGCGACCCGATCTCGCAGCCGTTCCATGGAACCTCCTTCGCGCCGGTCTCGCGCGATCATGGCGGCGCAAAGGAGAATTGGCGTGGAGCGACATTCGTACCTCTCGTGCGCCGTGCTTGGAGCGTCTACTCTTGGAAGTCTACTCGAGGACCAGGGAGAACTTCCGCGCCCGGACCCCCGCGGTTTGGCAGGTGTCGATGATCTCTTGCGCGACCTCCGGCGAACAGGACGCCGCCGCCAGTAGCACTTCTTCTACTCGGTGCCGGCGGATAAGGTGGCGAAGTTCGCGACATGATCCCAGCACAGGGATGCCCTGGATGATCGCCCCCAGCTTGGAGGGGTCATCGTCGACGAACCCGACAGGCTGGTAAGCCGGCGCGCGCCGTGCGCGAAGCAGGCGGAGCAGCACCGTCTCGGCTTCGCCGGTGCCAACGATCAGCGCCCGAGGTCCGGCTTCCGCCTGCACGGCCAGATACTCGCGCAGCAGCCGGAACGACAGGCGGCTCGCGGACAGCAGGAGCAGCGTCAGCAGCCAGTCGATCACAAGCGCGGTGCGGGACATCCCGTACAACCGCATCCAGATGAACAGGACCGCGACGCCGAGCAGCGAGCCCACGCTCGCGCCTTGGGCGAGCCGTACCAGATCCATCAGCCCAGCGTACCGCCACGAGCCCCGGTACACACCGAAGACCGCGAAACCCACCATCTTGGCGGCCAGCATCACGGGCAGCGTTTCGGCCACGATGATCCCAATCGACCCGGCCAGATGCCCTTCGAAACGGAGCAGGTTCGCCGCGACATACGCGATCGCGATCAACACCATGTCGAGCCCGATCAGTGCGATCCACTTCTTGTTCTTGAAAGGCTGCGGCAGTACGGTCCGGCGCTCGCCGTTGCGGGCCGGCGGGTCCTCGTATACCTGGAGGTCCCCCAGCACGGCGCCCAGCGCCACGAAACCCAGGATGAGGATAATCGATACGGTGACGCCGGTCAGCAGCCCGGGCAGGGAGGCGACCAGGGCCGAGGCGCCAGCCAGGGCGCTGAGACCGTAGAGGAGCGCCACGGCCCGGCGTTCCGGCAGGCCCATCGCCACCAGGCGGTGCGCCGGGTGATCCCGCCCGCCCTTGAAGACTGGGCGGCGGTTGAGCATCCGCATCAATGTCACCATCGCGGTGTCGAAGATCGGCACCGCCAGGATCATCGCCGGCACGAGCACGGCCAGCAGGACGTTCGACACATCCCGATACGTGCCGATGACCGCGATCGTCGCCACCGTGAATCCGAGAAATCCGCTGCCCGAGTCGCCCATGAAGATGCGTGCCGGCGGGAGATTGTGAACGAGGAATCCCAGGGCGGCGCCCGCCAGCACCAGCGCGAGCGGCGCCACCGTGCCCCCGTTGAAGAGCAGGTCAAACAGGACCAGATTCAGCGTGGCGATGGTCGCGATGCCCGCAGCGACTCCGTCCATATTATCCAGCCAGTTGAAGGCATTGGTGATCCCCAGGATCCATATGATAGCCAGCGGCACGCCGAGGAGTACGGGGAAGAATGTGAACCGCACGCCGGCGGTCGCGGGAATCACGGCGCAGACGATCAGGAGGATCAGCTTCGTCCGGTTCTCCAATCTGCGGAGATCGTCGAACAGACCGACCAGGAAGATGAGGGCCCCTCCGATCAGGAGGCCGAGCATCTCACTCGTCAGCGCCGGTCGGTGGATGAAGAGCAGGGTCCCCGTGAACGCGACATAGATGGCAATTCCCCCGAGCCGCGGTACGGGGCGCTGGTGCCAGCGGTCTCCGCGGGGCGCGTCCACGAGGGCGGCACGAACTGCCAGCCAACGTACGACCGCCGTCAAGGAGAGTGACAGCAAGAAAGCCGCCGCGAAACCGATCAAGTTGGTCATGTCGTCATCGACCGCTGTGATGATGGATCAAAGGACCCGCCCGGAGCGAAACTAGGACACGACCCGTCCGCTCCTCAGTCTCGCTTCGCCCGATGTCCCGGTACACGAATCCCGCCGCATGGGCCGCCACCGGATCCAGCACGTTGACGCCGTCCACAATCAGGGGTAGTGCAACCTCTTTGCGCAACCGGGCAAGGTCGAGCTGCCGAAATTCCTCCCAGGCGGTGAGAACCAACACTAGGTGGCAGCCTCGAGCTGCGCCGTAGGGGTCGTCGAAGAGGACAACATCGCCCAGCACCTCGCGCGCCTCGCCGTTTGCGACCGGGTCGTGGCAATGGATAATGGCGCCGCGCCGCCGGAGGCGATCGACGATTCGCACGGCCAGCGAGTTGCGAACGTCGCTGGTACCGGGTTTGAACGACAGCCCGAAGACCGCGATTGTGCGCGCGTACAGATCACCTTGCAGTATATCCACGGCCCGTCGGACCACTTGTCTGACCTGATGCTCGTTTTTCTCGAGGATGGCGCGGAGAAATGCCGGTTCATAACCGGCGCCCTCTGCAAAGCGGATCAGGGACAGCAGGTCCTTTTCGAGGCACGGTCCGCCAAAGCCGATGCCGGGAGCGAGATAGGCGTGGCCGATCCGGGCATCATGGCCCATGCCGTGCAGCACCTCAAACACGTCCGCCCCCGCGGCATCACAGATGCTCGCCAGTTCATTGGCGAACGAGATCCGCATGGCCAGGAAGGCGTTCGAAGCGTATTTGATCAACACCGCGTGTTCGAAAGTCGTCTCCAGCACCGGCGCGTTCACGCCTCGGAACAGCTCCCGGACCCGTTGCCGGACGGCGGGATCGGAGGCGCCGATGACAATCCGCGCGGGATGCAAGAAATCGTATACGGCATTTCCTTCGCGCAGGAACTCCGGCAGCGCCACCAGGTTGTAGTCTCCGCCTTCCTCGTGACCGTGCGCGTCGAGGATCCGCTTGAGGATCTGATGTGTGCCCATGGGTACGGTACTCTTCACGGCGATGATGGTCCCGCGCTGTAGTACCTGTGCCAGTTCGTCTGAGGCCGCGATCACCTGCGCCAAGTCGGTCTCGCCATCGTGACGGGCCGGCGTGCCCACGGCGATGAAGACCATGCGACAGTTGCGCACGCCGTCCGTCAGCGTGGGCGCAAAGCGCAAGCGACCGGCCGCCACGTTGCGCTCGACGAGCTCCTTAAGGCCCGGTTCGAAGAACGGCAACCGTCCGGCCTCGACGGCCGCGAGCCGCTTGTGGTCGGCATCTACGACTGTGACGTCCTGACCGAGTTCGGCGAGGCAGGCGCTGGTCACAAGCCCCACGTAGCCGAGCCCGCCAATGACGCAGATTCCCATAGCCAGCTCCTGCCTTGAGGAAGGATGCTTCCTCGCAAGGATGAGAGGGCCGCTCTATCTTTCATAGAGCAGACGCAATGACCCTCAACCATGCATTCGACAATGCACTCGCGCCTGACACGCGCGGCCGTCGACCAACTACCCACGGTGTGACGAACACGGTACCACCAGTCACAATGGGCTGAAGAAGTGCGGGCCCATGCGATTTGACCCGTGCGGATCATCTCTGAGGCGGTGCATTCGCGTCGTACGTCGGTTGTGCGATGACGTCGCTGCCAACAATATCCTGCAGCCGCAGCGGGATAGACGAACGACCGGTATAGCGGTTTCGCACAAACGTATTGTTGCCGCCGGAGGAGGATAGGAGGTACGCT
>JBGPNN010000155.1:0-8115 GCA_041487495.1 bacterium | reverse complement strand
GGTCTTCGTCGCCACTCTCGACGACGCGATCGACTGGATCAACCGGTACGCGCCCGAGCATCTTCAACTGGCGGTTCGTGATCCACTTGCGGTCGCCTCGAGGATCCGTCACGCCGGCGAGATCCTACTCGGACAGCACACGCCGTTTTCGGCGGCGAACTATGCGATCGGCGTGCCCCACGTGCTTCCAACCGGAGGGTGGGCCGCCTCCGCGTCGGGAGTGAGCGTGCTCGCGTTCATGAAGGCCACGTTCGTCGCCGGGCTGACCGCCGAAGGCCTGCGGAAGGTTGCCCCGGTCGCAGAACAGATGGGACGTTACGAAGGATTTCCGGCGCACGTGCAGGCGATCACGGAACGGAGGTTGGGAGATTCATGAAGACCGCTGATCAGCCCCTTGCGATCGACGGCGTCCGGCACATCCGGCCGGAGATCCGTGCGCTGCAGGTCTACCGGCTCGCCGCTCCCGCGCAGGGTCCGGACGCGGTACGACTGCACCAGAACGAGGCGCCGGAGGACTGGCCCGATGCGGTCAAACGTGAGGTGGCCGAACGGCTTGTGGCGACGCCCTGGCACCGGTATCCATCCGCGCGCGCCGACGCCGTGTGCGAGGCCATTGGGCAGATGCAGGGAACCGCGCCGTCGACGATTGCCGCGACGTCGGGATCCAATGAGGCGTTGTGGGCCGCCTACGCAGCCTTCGCGGCCGGCGGGACCGTCGTGATGCCCTCGCCCACGTACTCGATGGCCAAGACCCTGGCGGTCGCCGCGGGGGCCCGCGTGGTGGAGGTCCCGCTTGGAGAGCGGTTCGCGCTGGATCCTGAGGCGGTGCTGCGTGTGGCGCACGCGCGCCGTGCCGAACTCATCTACCTCGCGTCACCAAACAATCCGAGCGGGAACGTGTTCTCCCGCGAGGCGGTCCTGGCGATCATTGCCGGCGCTCCGGGCGCGGTGATCGTCGATGAGGCATATTGGGAGTTTACGAGCAGTTCGTACCTCGATACGCTCGACCGTTGTGGCCATGTGGTCCTGGTGCGCACGTTCAGCAAGGCCATGGGCGGCGCCGGTCTGCGCGTCGGCTGGCTGACCGCGCAGCCGCCGGTGATCGCCGAATTGATGAAGACCATTCCCCCGTATAGCCTGAACGTCCTGGCGCAGGCCGCGGCGCCGGTACTGGTGGCACACCGCGATCTGGCAGTTTCGCGTGTCCGCATGATCGGCGCGGAGCGCGAGCGCGTCGGCCGCGCACTTCAGGGACTCGGGATGACCGTCTACCCGAGCGAGACCAACTTCGTGCTGTTCGAACCGGGGCGAGCGCCGGCTGTCGTGTGGCAGGCGCTCGCCGAGCGGGGCGTCCTGATCCGAAATGTCTCGGGGTCGCCGCGGCTCGGCGCGTGTCTGCGGGTGTCGATCGGCACGCCGGCGGACAATGACCGTTTTCTGACGGCGCTGGCGCACCTGAGGGGCGCGGGACAATGAGGCACGCGCGGATCGAGCGGACCACCTCCGAGACCAGCATCAGCCTCGAGTTGACGCTGGATGGTACAGGGCAGGCCTCGATCGAGACCGGTGTGCCGTTCTTCGATCACCTGCTCGGTACGCTGACACGCCACAGCGGCTTCGACCTGACCCTTCGGGCGGCCGGCGACCTCCATATCGACGCCCACCACACGGTGGAAGACACCGGCATCGTGCTCGGGCAGGCCTTCCGGCAGGCGTTGGGTGACGCAGATGGGATCGCGCGTTTCGCATCGATCCATCTGCCAATGGACGAGGTCCTGGTGTTAGCGGCGGTGGACATCTCCGGGCGGCCGTACGTGCACGTCGATCTGCCCTTTCCAGCGGAAATGATCGGCACGTTCCCGACGGAGCTCGTCGAGGAGATTTTGAGGGCGTTTGCGACACGCGCCGCGATCACGTTGCACATCAGCCTGGTGCGTGGCCACAACAGCCACCATATCGCCGAGGCCGCCTTCAAGGGGCTCGGGGTGGCGCTGGGACGCGCGGTTGCCGTGGTGGGCCGCGGTGTCCCGTCGACGAAAGGCGTGCTGTAGCGCGGAGGAGCGAGGGATGAGGATCGCGCTGATCGACTACGGCGCGGGCAACCTGCGCAGTGCGGCGCGGGCTTTCGCGTTGGCCGGCGTGGTCCCGCAGATTGTGACCGGAGCGGCCGGGCTGCGCGGTGCGGATGCGGTGGTCCTGCCCGGTGTAGGGGCGTTTGCACCCGCAATGCGGCGGCTGGCGGCCGCCGGGCTCGTGACCCCTATCCAGGACGCCGCGCGCCGCGGCATGCCGCTGGTCGGCGTATGCCTGGGGATGCAGCTCTTGTACGAGGAGAGCGACGAGGGCGGGCGGACATCCGGATTCGGGCTGCTCGCGGGCCGTGTGCACCGCCTGCCGGATCGCGTCAAGGTTCCCCACATGGGATGGAACACGTTGGAGGTTCGGGTCCCCGATCCCTGTTTCGATGGACTGCCCCCGACACCGTACGCGTACTTCGTGCATTCCTACGTGGTCGCGCCGGGCGATCCGTCCACGGTGCTCGCGGAAACGGCGTATGGCACGCGCTTCCCATCGATGGTCCGGTGCGGTACCATCTGGGGTTTACAGTTCCATCCCGAGAAGAGCAGCCGCGTGGGTGCGACCATGCTACGCAACCTGGTCCGGCAGATACAGACCGCATGACGATCTATCCCGCGATCGATCTCATGGACGGCCGCGCGGTCCGGCTGCGGCAGGGTGATCCGTCCCGCCGTACGGAGTTCGGCGGCGACCCGGTCGCCGTGGCCCGCCTGTGGGTCGAGCGCGGCGCGGGTTGGCTCCACGTGATTGATCTGGACGGTGCCTTGGCCGGCTCCCCCCGGCACCTCGACCTTATTCAACACCTCTGTGGGACGGTGCCGGTGCGCGTGCAGGTTGGCGGGGGCTTGCGGGCGATGGCCGATCTCGATGCGGTCTTTCGCGCGGGCGCCGCGCGCGCAATCCTGGGGACCGCGGCGTTGGAGCACGAGTTCCTGGCGGCCGCGCTGGACCGTTTCGGTGAGCGAATTGCCGTTGCGCTCGATGCGCGTGACGGACTGGTGGCGATCCACGGCTGGCGGGATACGACGTCGGTTTCACTGACCGATGCGGCGATGCGGCTGGCCGAGACCGGCGCATCCCGGTTTATCTACACGAGCGTAGCGCGCGATGGGATGATGGGCGGCCCCGACCTCGCCGGGCTCGCGGCGCTGCGGGACGCGGTCGCGGTGCCGCTGATCGTGTCAGGAGGCATCGCCTCGATCGCAGATGTCACCGCCGCCGCGCGGGCCGGGGCCGAGGGCGTGGTGATTGGGCGGGCACTGTACGACGGCCGGGTGTCGCTTGAGGACGTCCTGCGCGCGGTGGAGGCGTATGCCGATGCTCGCTAAGCGGGTGATTCCGTGCCTGGACGTGCGCAACGGCCGCGTAGTGAAAGGCAAGCAGTTTGTCGATCTGCGTGATGCCGGAGATCCGGTGGCCCTGGCGGCGCGCTACGACGTCGACGGCGCCGATGAACTAGTGTACCTTGACATTGCGGCGTCGATCGAAGCCCGTGGGACGTTGCTCGACGTCGTACGGCGAACCGCCGAGCAGGTGTTCATCCCGCTCACCGTCGGTGGCGGCGTGCGCAGCGTGGAGGACGTACGCGAGCTCCTGCTGGCGGGTGCGGACAAGGTGGCGATGAACACGGCGGCGGTGATCCGTCCTGACGTTATCGCGGAGGCTGCCGACCGTTTCGGGAGCCAGTGCGTCGTCGTCGCGATCGACGCCAAGCGCCGCGACGACAACGGGCGCGTATGGTACGAGGTCATGACCCACGCTGGGACGCGGCCGACAGGGCGCGACACCGTGGAGTGGGCGGCGGAGGCCGCGCGGCTCGGGGCGGGGGAGATTCTGCTCACCAGCGTGGACCGCGATGGGACGGAGGAGGGGTACGAACTGACGGTGACGCGACTGGTCGCCGAGGCCGTGCCGGTCCCCGTAGTGGCGTCGGGGGGTGCCGGTCAACCTGCGCACCTGGTGGAGGTACTGGCGCCTGGGCGCGCCGACGCGGCGCTGGCCGCGTCGATCTTCCACTTCGATCGCTATCCGATTCCGGTTGTGAAGGCGGCGCTGGCCGCGTCGGGGATTCCGGTGCGGCTTACGCAAAGGGAGGAAGGCCCGTGACGAGTTCCACGGAGGCGCCCCGAGGGGTCACGCCACTTGCATGGTCGGGTGGCCTGCTGCCGTGTGTGGTGCAGGACGCGCGCACCGGCGCCGTGCTGATGCTGGCCTGGATGAACGAGGAAGCGTTCGAACGGACGCGCCAGACGGGCGAGGCCTGGTTTTGGAGCCGCTCCCGGCAGGCGCTCTGGCGCAAGGGCGAGACCTCCGGCCACACCCAGCGCGTGACCGGGGTGCGGATGGACTGCGATGGCGACGCGATCATGATGGAGGTCATTCCGAACGGACCGGCGTGCCACACCGGTCAACCCACGTGTTTCTATCGCTCGGCAGATGGCGACGGCACGGCTCAGGGCCCGGTCCTGGCGCGGCTGGAGACGGTCATCGCCGATCGCATGCGGCGCCGCCCGGAGGGTTCGTACACGGCGTCGTTGCTTGCCGGTGGCATCGGTGTCATCGCGACGAAGATCGTCGAGGAGGCTGAAGAGGTCATCCACGCTGCCCGGCGGGAGCCAGATCAGCGCGTCGCTGAGGAAGCCGCGGACCTCCTGTATCATCTCTTGGTGCTGCTGGAAGCGCGTGGTGTCGGGTTGTCGCAGGTGCTCGACGTGCTGCAGACGCGCGCGATATAACGCGCCGAGCCGCATGATCATCGGAGGGCGCTGAGATTCCTCAGCGCCCTCCGCAGACGAACGAGCCTACGGTTCTTTGGGCCAGGACCCGACGACTCCTGGGGCGGCCCACTCCATGCTGTTGAGTTCACCCACGCTCATGCGCTTCCCGGTCGCGACGACCATTTTGCCTTTGCGGTCTTTGATCGGACCGCTGAACGGATCGAACCCCATCTTTGGATCGGACATCTGGGCGTGCCGCTTCATGACCAGATCGTAGACCGAGAGCCGGCCGAGATCGGACGTGGTCACCATGGCGGCCTTGAGCTTGGGCACCCACTTCGGGTTGATCGGCACGCCGAACTCACCGCCGAGCTCGGCAGCGCCCTCCGCCAGCAGCCACCAGTAGTCGACGTTCTGGAGATTCTCCGTCGTGTACTTCCCGGACATCACCTTGCCGAGAAAGTCGATGTAGATCTTCTCCCAATGCACCAGTTCGCCGGAGACGACATAGTCCGGCGCAAACTTCTGCATGGGGGAGTAGTGGCTGAAGGAGGGTAGACCCTTCTTGGCCGCCACCTGCACGACCGTCGGCGAGTCTTCCGTGAAGGCGAACACGTCAACGCCCTCGGCGATCAACGCTTCGGTGGCCTCCTTGGCCGCCGCCGGCTTGAACCACTCAAAGATCCACTTCACGTGCACGGTCGCTTTAGGATTGACCGCACGGACACCCAGCGCGTACGCCCCGATGTGACGCTTGACCTCGGGGATCGGGAACGCGCCAACGTAGCCGACCTTGTTCGTTTTCGTCAACGCGCCTGCAATGAGGCCGTTGAGATAATACACTTGGTAGAAATCGGCCATGTACGTGGCCATGTTGGGCGCGCGCTTGAATCCAGACGCGTGGGCGAAGATCTGATTCGGGTAGCGCTTGGCCGCGGCCACCGTGCCGTCCATAAACCCGAAGCTCGTGGTGAAGATCACCTTCGCGCCCTGCTGGATCATCTTGTCGATGAAGGGTTCGGCCTGGGCCTCCGGGACGCTCTCGACGTAGATCGTCTCCAACCCGGGCAGCGCCTTCTCGGCAATCTTGCGCGCTTGATCATGAGCATTCGTCCAGCCATAGTCGCCGATCGGGCCGACATAGATGAAGCCGGCCTTCAGTTTCTGCTGTTGGGCACCACCGGTAGCGGCCAAGCCCGCCACCAACACCACGACGGCTGCAAGCATCAACCAGCGCATAGTCATCACCCTCCCCGCGAGATCGATACGACCACCGCTCGCCCGTCACCTTCACGACCTGTCCGAGGCCCTGCCGTCACTTGGCACCACTGGTGTAGGGGAGCCCGAGGGCTTCGGGCGCTCCCTGGCCGCGTCGTCCCCGAGCGGTGACTGCCAGCACCAGGATTGTGCACGCGAACGGCATCATTCGCAGTGCTTCGGGCGCGACCCAGGTTTGCAGGCGGAACGAGAGGTGGTAGAGCGCGCCAAACAGGAGTGCGCCCCAGACGGCCTTAAGCGGATCCCAGCCGGCGAAGATGGCGATCGCAATCGCGATCCAGCCCATACCGCCGGTCATCCCTTCGGTCCACGATGGGCGGTAGGCGACCGAAAGAAACCCGCCGGCCACACCGGCCAGGATTCCGCCGAAGACGACGGCCAGGTAACGGACGCGGATCACGTTGACGCCAAGCGCGTCGGCCGCCGCTGGTGACTCGCCGGTGGAACGGAGGATCAGGCCCAGCCGCGTATGGTAGAGCACGAACCACAGGGCCGCGGCGAGCGCCACGCCCAGGTACGTCAGGCCCGAGATCTCGGGCAGGGTGTTGAGCAGCGGGATCCCTTCGTACCCGCGGCCGAGCACGCCCGCCAGCCCCAACCCAAACATTGCCAGGGCTAGACCAGACACGTATTGGTTTGCCCGCAGCGTGATCGAGACGAACGCGTGAATCAAGGCGGCGAGTCCGCCCACCACGCCCGCCAGCAGCAATCCGATGACCGGGTTGCCGGTGGTGTGGGCCGCGGCGAAGGCAAAAAAGGCGCCGAGAATCATCATGCCCTCGACGCCCAGGTTGACGACGCCTGAGCGCTCCGCGTAAATCTCACCCAGGGATGCCCACAGCAGCGGTGTGCCCACCGCCAGCGCCCGAATGATCGTCGTCGCGATCCACTCGGGGATCATTTGTTCCCCGCCTGCGGGATGATCGTCCGCGCGGGGCGGACGCGGTAGTAGAGCAGCCGCTCGCTCCCGATCAGAAAGAAGAGGATCAGCCCATTGAAGATGTCGGTGACGCGAAACGGCATCTGCAGCGTGACCTTCATGACGTCGCCGCTTGTGAAGATGAGCCCGAGCAGCAACGCGGTCAGGATCGCGGCCAGCGGGCTGCCCCGCGCCAGCCAGGCGACGATGATGGCCGCGTACCCGTATCCGAGTGAGACCTGCTCGGGCGCCAGGAGTTTGTGGTGGATGCCGGCCACTTCGCCGACGCCGGCCAGCCCGGCAACACCGGCCGAGATGATCATGGCCAACACGGTGGTGCGCAGGGGATTGATCCCGGCGTAGCGGGCCGCAGTCGGGTTCTGCCCCAGGACACGGATCTCAAACCCCAACGCGGTGCGCGACAGGAAGAAGGCGCATCCGGCGGCGAGCATCAGACCGAGGAGCAACGTCAGCCAGTGCACGCGCGTGCCGGGGATGAGGCCGAGCCAGGCCGTCTGCGGGAAGCCGTCGGTATAGGCGAATCCCCGTGACTCTTGTCCCTTCCAGGGGCCATGAATAAGCCACTCCACGAAAAAGAGGGCGATATAGTTCATCATCAGCGTCGAGATCACTTCATTGACGTCGAGGCGAAGCCGGAGCAGCGTTGGAAGCAGTCCCCACAGGGCCCCGGCGACGAAGCCGGCGAGAAACATCGCCGGCACCATCAAGAAGCCCGGCACGGGCACGAACAGCGCCGTCCCGGCCGCCGCCACCGCACCGGCCAGCAGTTGCCCTTCGGCGCCGATGTTCCAGAACTGGGCGCGAAACGCCACCACGAGGCCGACGCCGCACAGCAGCAGCGGGATCGCCTGGCGCAGGATCTCGGGCGCGGCGCGCGCGTCCCCGAGCGTTCCGACGAAGATGGTCTGATACGCCTTGGATGGGCTGATCCCGAATACCCAGAAGATCACACCGGCAGCGATGAAGGCGGCCAGGATCGCGCAGACGGACACGAGCAGCACCCACCCGCCCCCGGGTGCCGGGTTAGGTTCGATCTCGAACGGTCCGATCCGTCTCATCCGCGGATGCATTTCATCCGCGGTGGCCCATCATCATCAACCC
>JBGPNN010000154.1:0-8142 GCA_041487495.1 bacterium | reverse complement strand
GGATAATCACGGGTCGACACGGCTTCGAAGAGCAACCATCCCATGCCGGGATAGGCAAACAGACGCTCAACGACGGCCGCGCCGGCGACAGCGGCACCGAGCCGTAGCCCCAACAGCGTGACCACCGGTGGAAGCGCGTTGCGCCACACGTGCCAGGCCAGGCGCCGCGCGGGCAATCCGCGGGCCCGGGCTGCGGTCAGGAACGGCGCGCCGAGCACGGGAGCAATGGCGTTGCGGACGAGCAACGCGAACGCCGGGGCGATGATGAGCACAAGCGTGAGCCCGGGCAACACCGCGTGCCACGCAAGATCAATCAGGCGCTGGAGCACGCCCGCGCCGTCGACGAAGAGTGTCTGCGCGCCTCCCGGCGGAAACACGCGCAGCTTCGACGCCAGTCCCACGATGAGGAGCATCCCGAGCAAGAACTCGGGCAACGTGCCGATCCCGAACACGGCAGACGTCAGCACCCGTGTCCCGTTTTCCCTTGGGTGGGTCGCGGCACGCCAACCCACCGTTGCCCCGAACACCGCCGCCACCAGGACGGCGCCTCCCACTAGACCCAGCGTCCACGGCAGTCGCTCGGCGAGCACCAGCCGGACCGCGCGATGCGAGGTCATCGACCAGCCGAGGTCGCCGTGAGCCAGGTCGCCGAGGTAGCGGGTGAACTGTCGCCATAGCGGATCGTCGAGATGATACGTTTCTGTCAGGATCTGCCGCGCCGCGGCGGGCAGCGCGGCTGTTTGATCGCCGCCTGCCACGGGGCTCCCCGGCAACCAGCGAGGCAGCAAGAAGTTGAGCCCTACAACCAGCGCGGCCACCCCCACGTAGCGCACCAACCGATGCGTCATGGCAGGAAGATCACTTTGTTTTCGATCAGCGGGATGCCGTTCATCAACCCGCCCCGCGTGGCGATCGGCCGAAGCTTGCGGCCGTCGTAGACCCAGGTGAAGCGACGGTAGTACAGTGCCAGGGTCGGAAGTTCCTCGGCCAGGATCGCCTGCATCTGGTTCACGACCCCGCGGCGGCGGACCGGGTCGAGTGTTTCCGCCTGCTCACGGGCGAGACGCGCGTAGGTCGGATCCGCGAAATCGGAGCCTTGTCCAAACTGGTTTGCATCCTCGCCGGTCATCCACCGCCGGAGGTAGTCAGGATCACCGCCTGCGCCGATGTGATAGGTCAGGGCCATCTGGAACTTGCCCTCCCCAATCAGCGCCGCCCTCGTCCGTGCGTCGACGATCCGCGCCGTCGACTCGATCCCGACCGCCCGCAACATCTCCTGTATCAACGGTACGGCGGGCGACGGGCTGGCCACGAGTTCAATCGGCGATGACGACAGGCCGGACGCACTTTGGAGGACACGCGCCCGCGCCGGATCATACGGGTAGGCGCGCGTTCCCGGCGCGTACCAGGGATCCGTGGGCGGGATCAGCCCCGGGCTACCGGGGATACCGGCGCCGCGGGTCAGGGCCAGCGCGAGTTGCGTGCGGTTGAGCGCGTGCGCCACGGCCTGGCGCGCCGTCTTGCGATCAAAGGGTGGACGCCGGAGGTTGAACAGCAGACGCGCGACTGATAGCGGCTCGGTTCGCCAGATCCGAAGATACGAGTGACCGGCAAACGCCCGCGCGACCTCTTCAGCGTCCGTCATGGCCACGTCGACCTCGCCGCCCTGCACCGCGAGCATCTGCCGCTCAGGCGCGATCAGCAGATACTGGATCTCGCCAACGGCGGGCCGCCCGCGGAAGTAACCGGGATTGGCACGGAGCCGGTATGCGCCGGCCGTGGGACGGTAGTCGACGAGTCGATAGGGGCCGGTGCCCACCGCCATCGCAAGGGTCTGCGACCGCTGTGGCTCCGGGACGTCCTTCCAAACGTGTTCAGGGATGATGGGCACGATGCCGGCGACGTCCTCGAGAAATGGGGCAAACGGCCGTCGCAGATGCACACGCACCGTAAGTGCGTCCTCGGCGACGACGCCGACCACCATGCTGGTATCGACCCATGCAAACGGGTGAGCGCGGTAATACTCGAAGGTGAACTGGACGTCCCGCGCGGAAAAGGGACGGCCGTCGTGCCACACGATGCCCGGGCGAAGATTGAACGTGTAGGTCGTGCCGTCAGGCGAGACGCGCCAGGTCTGCGCCAACCACGGGATCGTCCCGGTGTCGTCCTTCCAGGTGAGAGAGTCATAGATCAGGGTGAGCCGGACCAATCCGCCGGGCCCAAGTGTCGAGACGGCGAACGGCGTGGGAAACCCGACATCGGTCCACCAGGCGACTCGGACAACGTCCGGCGGCGCTGCGGTGCCTGTGCCGGATGAGCCGGCCATCAGGAGGATCGCGGCGAGGGCGGCGACGCGATACGGAGAAACCATCCTCACCGGTCCGCGCGCCTGCTTGGTGCCTCGAGTTCCTCATTCGCCTCAAGCGCCTTCCAGATCGTAATGAGCTCGGCCGCCTCGTCGGGGCTGATCGTGTCGATCGCCGATCCGTACGCCACCAGGACAAAGGTCCCCGGGGTCACCGTGCCGACCAGGGAAGTGTCGATCTCGCGCGGGCCACCAGGCCCCTCGCTGATGGCTCGTCCGGAAGCCAGGAGCCTCACGATGCGATGCGGGAGTGCCAGGCACATGGTGTATCCAGGATCACACACGCCCGAAAGAGCGACCATCGGCTGGCCGCCGGATTCCGGCTCGGGTTTAGAGATGATTGGCGCCGGGCGGAGGCCAAGAAATCCGTTGTCCGCTCGATAGACGCTGGTCGGCCGGGGGGTTACCGTGAGGACCGGAGGAGGTGGGGGAGATGAAAGACGTCAAAGAGGGGATCGAGCTTCAGCGATTTGACTCCTGCCATCGGTGCGGGCTGCGCAAGCGTACCCGCGAACTAGCGGAGCAGGGCGTCCTCATGCGCCTCTGCGACGACTGCTATTGGGGGAAAGAACCCCCGGTTGCCGGGAAGGACGAGCCCAAAGCGCAAGGACACTGAATTGGCGAGCGGACAACCACGAGCCCGCGGCCTGCCGGTTATGGCCGCGGGTTCGCTGCTTCGACCCTTTTCCCGTTAGACAGCCCGGCGGTGGCGGCCATGTCCAGGACCCGGAATCCTCCTGTACCCAGCGCCTGCACGATCGATGATGGATCGCCGGCATCGACCCGGAGGATGGCCAGGCGTCGGGCCTGCTGAGTGTACGTCGCGATCGAAGACAGCGCGACGCCCCTCGAGGCGATGATCGTGACGAGTTCGGCGATAGCCTGTGCATGATCGGTCATGTCGACCACCAGGCGCGCGCCCCGCTGGCGCACGCCGGTCAGGTCGAGGAAAGCCTCGAAGATGTCGCTCTCGGTGATCACCCCGAGCAGACCACCGTTCTCGATTACTGGGAGCCCGCCGATCTTCTCCTGGCGCATGATCAGGGCCGCCTCTTCGATCGGCTGATCGGGCCCGATCGTGATCGGGTTGGAGGTCATGATCTCCTTGACGCTGGCCCGCAGCAGAAGACCTGGTACCTCCCAGGCACCGAGCGTCGAGGCCGGCGAGGGCAGCGCCCGCATCAAGTCGGTCCAGGTGACGATGCCGACCAGCCGGCCTTTCTGGAGGACGGGGATGCGGCGGACGTCATAGTGGCGCATCAGCCCGTGGGCCTCGGCGATCGATCCCCTGACATCCATGGTGATCGGGGGCGCACTCATCCGGTCGCGTACCAGCATCGAACTCCCCCCTCAGTCGTGTCCCATCTGGTCGCCGACCGCGAGCGCGTTCACGACTTCATCATCCGTCAGATGACGGCACAGCAGCGCCACGTACACTTCTTCCTCTTTGCGGCAGTGCACGTCCACCAGCACACGGATCTGATAGGCGAGAATGCGCGCCCGGTCGACTAGCATGGGATCGACGTCGCCGGCCTCGATTTTCCCGGCCAGCGTGACGAACTCGGAGATCCGAGACAGGATCTCACGGTGATCAATTAGCATCGTGGCGTTGACGTCGCCATATCGCCGCACGAGATCGCCGACGCCCGGGTAGAATGTGATCTCTTCCCATTCGGCGTGGGGGATCAGCACCTGGCGGAAGAAGTGCTCGGTCTCGCGCAGCGAACTTCGGAGCGTAGGATCGGCACCTTGCTGCAGGCGGTCCAGGACGTCGGTGAGTGCGCTGAGCCCGGCGCCGAGCTGGGCGTGTTCAACCTTGAACCCGTCGATCAACGCGGCTTTCGTCCGGCCCATGGCCCTCACCTCCAAAACGCTTGCCTGTATCGTAGGAGACACCGGCCAGACCGCCTATCGGGTTTCGGCCCGATTTTGCCAGTGTCCACGCCACTCCTTCGCATCAATCAGTCGTGCGGAGTAGCAGCCCTGCGGTCACCAGCAGCAGCGCCCACAGGACGGCGCTCGCCGCGCACCAGGCGCACACCGCGCCGAGCACGCCCACCTGCAGCCACACGAGGTAACCCGAAAATGCCGCGCCGAACACGACCGACCCGAAGAGCGCGGGCAGCCACCGCGCGCGCACGCCCTGCCGCAGACAGCCGATCATGGCGACAGTCCCCACCACGAGGTACAGCATGAGGCCCCACGCGGCGACGGGCAGGCCGAGCATCCTCGCATAGGGACTCGCGGCCACACGGTCGCAGGCGCCGGTCAGGCAGACCGGGGAATAGCCGCGTAGCGCGGAGACCAGGAGGTACCCGGAGACCAGCGCACCGGCGGCGGCCAGCCCGGATGCGATCCCCCATCCCCCGGTCGCCGTGCTCGAACCCGGCGGCGATGCAGCGGGCGGTGTGCCCCTACCGCTTTTGCGCGGCTTCGATCGCGCCACGAAACACCTCGATAGGCTGAGCACCGACGATCATTCTGTCGTTGACGAAGCTCGTCGGTGTGCCGCTCACGCCGCGGCGCTCGCCCTCGGCCCGATCGACATCGACGCGGCCGCGGCCCGCTCCATTGCGGCGGCACTGCGTGAAGACTGCCTGATCGAGGCCGATCTCTTGGGCCGCCGCCTCCAGGTCACCCGTGGAGCGCAGCGCCCCCCGCGCCGCACGCGCGAAGAGGGCGTCGTGGTACGCCCAAAACTGCTTCTGGTCCGCCGCGCACTCGCTCGCCGCCGCCGCGTCCTGGGATAGCGGCGCGACAATCGGGAAATGACGGTAGACCAGTCGTGCGATCCCCGGCTTGACGAACTCCGAGATCACCGCCGGCTCAACCTGCGCGACAAAGTCGGCGCAGTGACTGCAGAGGAAGTCCGAAAAGATCTCGATCGTGACCGCGGCCGTCGCCATGCCCATGATCTTGCCATCGGACCGCGCGGCCGGCTGGCGGATTGGGGGGGCGGGTGGCGGAGTGGCTGCGGACCAATGAATGACCGCCGCTGCGAGCGCCGCAGCCAGCGCCGCCGTGCCGGCGACGAGCGCCGCCCGGTTCGTGCGGTGGCGTCCTACGGTCTTCACCTGGCGCTGGCGTGTCGACATCGCCTGTTCCTTCTCCGCGGCTGCGTGTCGCGGGCTACACCGGATCGCGATTTTCGAAGAGCGCGGTCGAGATCAGGATCGGCACCGCCACCCAGACGGCCAGCGCGCCGATCAATAGACCGGTGGCGCCGCCTGAGCCAAAGCGCGTGACCAACAAACCACCGATCGGTCCGAGCATTTCCAGGGACGAATCGAGTAGCAGCAGCGCCAGCAGACGGGCAATATCCACCGGATTGAGCAGCAGGGCGCCCGCCAGCAGCCGCGTCCCCGCACCCGCAATCGCCCCGGCGCCGATCAGCGCCAGGTCGTAGAACACGACGCTGGCAAACCATACGACGAGCGCGACGGCCGTGGCCCGGATGCGGCTGCGGGTGGCCACGGAGACCACGATGCCGATTGCCAGGTAGACGGCGGCCAGCGCGAGGGCGATTCCGAGAAAGGCCAGGTACTGCAACCCACCGCCCGCGCCGCTGGCGAGCCCGATCAGCACACCGGCCACCCCGAATCCAATGAGCGTGGCGAGCCCGATCGCCGCCAGCGAGCCAACAAAACGGCCAAGCAGCAATTCGCTGCGGCCGACAGGCTGCGCCAGAAAAAGCTCCAGCGCGCCTGACTCGCGATCGCCGCTGATGCCTGCGCTGCCCAGCAGCAGCGCAACCAACGGCACCAGGGAGAGGCACAGGTTGATCAGGCTGGCGGTGGTGCGGCCATAACCTTCCAGGCCGACGGCGCCGATCGTGGACAACCCGATCAGCGACAGACCCAGCGCCAGCACAGCGAACACAGCACCGTACCCCACGAGCCAGCGATTGCGAATGGCCTCGCTGAGTTCGTAGCGGATCAGAACGGGCATCGCGTTCATGGCTCATCCCTCGGACCCTTGGGAGTTCCAGCACCGACGATCAGCCGGCGCGCGTCGATCGATGGTTCTTCCAGGTGCACACCGAGCGGGTGCACGCCCGCCGCGGCCACGGCGGCGAGCAGGGCGAACGCCGTTCCGGCCGGCGTCGTCGCGATGACCCCGCCCGGGGTCGGCGTGAACTGTACCTCGGGTCGCGACCCCAGGATGCCGGCGAGCTCCGCGTGCCCCACCCCGTTCAGCGTGAAGATGACCCGTTGCTGCACCGCGACGCCCATGCCGTCCGGACGCCCGTTGTAGACGAGCCGCCCGCGTTCGAGCACCATCGCGCGCGAGGCCACCTGCAGTGGATCGGCGATGAGGTGCGTCGCCAGCACCACCGTGTGGCCGGTTTTGGCCAGCGCCTCCAGATCACGGTGTAGGGCACGCCGCGCGGGCGGATCCAGGTGGGCTGCCGGTTCGTCGAACAGGATGACCGCGGGATCGGCCTGCAGCGCCGTCGCGAGTGCCAGTCGCTGCCGCATGCCTCCCGAGAGTGTCCGCACCGCGGCGCCGGCATGCGCGTCGAGCCCAACGCGCGCGAGCCACGAGGCGTCGCCGCGCGGCAGACCCCGTAGGCGCGCGAAGAGATCCAAGGCTTCGGCGCAGGTGAGGTCTGGCGGGAACGAGGGACGCTGGGGGACGTAGCCAATGAACCGCCGCGCCGCCTTGCCCTCGCTGGCCACGTCGCATCCACCGATGGTCACCGTGCCCTCGAACGCCAGCAATCCCGCCAGACACCGCAGCAGCGTCGTCTTTCCCGCGCCGTTTGATCCCAGGAGGACCGTGAACTCGCCTCGTTCGACGGACGCGGTGATTCCCTCAAGCGCCGCGATCGCGCCGAACCGCTTGGTCAGGTTGCGGATCGCGATCACGAGAGCCTCTTTCTCGGGCGCAGGGCCGCGACGCTGAAAGCGGCGGGGGCCAGGAGCGCCACCCCGACCCACAGCACCGCGATATCGGTGCTCGGCGCAGGGCCCGTGCCGGAGGCGGACGCCGCGCCTACCGGCGGCTGCATCAGCGGCGCGCGGTCTTCGACGACCGGCTGGGCGTCCAGCAGAGGCAGCATCCGCGCGGCCGCGTCAATGGCATGGTGGGCTGGTGTGAAGAGGAACGCCTGCAGCGCCGGGACGCGCCCTGCGAGGTCCTCCAACAAATCGGTCCGCCGGTAAGGAACGTCGCCGATCCCGTCGCCGGCGATGTCGAAGCCCGTGTAGTCGCCCCAGTAGTTGCCACGACCGTCCACCCACCAGTGGTTGGCGTCCGCCCGTACGGCGCCCCGCGATTGGACCTGCCGCAGGTTCTCGACGATAGTGTTCTCGGTGACAGTAATGGCCGCGGTGCTCATCAAGGAGAACCCGACCTCGTTGAAGGCAATGAGGTTTCGTTCGATCTTCACCCAGCCGTCGGGCGTCGAGGGGGCATTGTCGAACTCGAGAGCGATCCGATTCCTGACCACGCGGTTCTCCCTGACCAGGACCCGGTCGACGTCTTTGAAGATCAGGCCGACCCCGGTCTCGGCCGAGCGGCTGCCCTCGAACGTGTTGCCGGTGAGCGTGACGCCGGTCGAGTTCATGACGGCGCCGCCGACCGCGCTGTCGCGGAACACGTTCGCGTGGAACGTGTTGTTGTTCGAGTACATGTAGTGGATGCCGTAGCGGCACCCGGAGACGGTGTTGCGTTCGACCATGATCAGGTCGGAGAACGAGATGTAGAAGCCGTCCTTCCCCCGGGTGATGCGGTTGTCGCGCAGTTGCACTTGGCGCGCCTTCCACAGATACACG
>JBGPNN010000153.1:0-8154 GCA_041487495.1 bacterium | reverse complement strand
GGCGGTCAGTGGGGCCGGAAATGGGAACGGCGCATGGGAATGGACATCTAAATCGACGTCATGATAGGCTCCGCCGTGGCCCTCTCAAGGCTGAAACACGGGTTCGAATCCCGTTGGGGCCACCAAGTTGGTTTGATTGATCTTTTTGCCTCCAGGTTTTAGGAACATTCGAATGTTCCTAGAACCTGGAATGCGCCGCCTCGTTAGCTGGCCAAAATCCGCTTCGCATGCTCCTCGTAGAACGCGACCGTGCGCTTCAACTGCGGCGGCCGGATGCTGGCGTAGATCTGCGTCGTATCGATCCGGGAGTGGCCGAGCACCGCGCGCACCTCCTCCAGGTCGTGGTGCTGCTCCAGCACTTCCATTGCGACACCGTGTCGGAGATCGTGCGGCTTGAGTTCGGGGCAGCCGATGATCCGGCCGTACACCTTGCAGAGCCGCTAGATGTTTTTTCCCGTCATCGGGGCGCGCGTCTTGCCGCCCGACCGGCGCCCCCACGTCGACCAGAACAGCGGGGTCTCCGGTCCGACTTTCTCCAGGGGCACCAGCACGCGCTCGACGTACGCGTGGAGGAATTGCATGACCACCGAGGGGAGCGGAATATCCCTCGTCCGACCGCCCTTGACGGGCACACGACGGAGCCCCCACGCGCCGTCGAGGTGACACATCCGTAGTGTTGCCACCGACTCACGTCGCATGCCGGAATACCTCAGGATCAGGAAGATCGCCACATCGCGGGGTCGCCGACGCTGCTTGGCGGCCTCGACGAGCGCGTCCATGATCGCGGGACCCGGGACCTGGCGCGGCACGTCGCGGCGATGCGGCGGGCGGTCCAAGGTGCTGACGGGATTGGCGGCGATGACCTGCCGCTTCACCAGCCACGCGCACAAGCTCGAGAGCGTCGATTGTCGGGTCCGCATCGTGCTCAGTGCCAAGTCCGCTGCCGCCATGTCATCCATCCAGGCCTGGATGACCGCGGGAGTGAGGTCCGTCACGCGTGCCAGCCGGGCTTCGTGATTACGCACAAAACTGAGGAACTGCTCTCCAGCGTCCACCGGTATGTCCTGACGCCTCCTTCCGTCTTGCCGCGTTGCTTGCGTTGGAAGTTACAGAACTGCTCAATGAGCTCCACCAAGTGCTGGGCCATGGTCTCGGTCCTCCGGCCCGAGTCACGACCACGTTTTCGCTGGGGCGGAGTGTGCGGGGGTGTGATCCAGCCGTCAAGCCAGAGTTGTGGGGCGATGGCACTGGGCGGCCCCTTCCGCATGGGCGTAGCGATGGAGGACGACAAGGTGGGGGTGGAGCTGTCGACCTCCCCGGCCTGGCGGTTCGACGCGTTCATCGATCCTCGTCGCGTCGATTGGCGGGGCGTCCCCCGGCATCATGCGGGAGCGCCGCGGGCTGAGCTTCTTGCTCGCGCTGGATTGCGTCGGCCTGTGCGGCGCGATCCTTCAGGAGATCGCGCAGAGTGGGGTGACCGCAGCCCGAAGGGTCAATGGCGGACCCGTCAGAGGACGGCATCACTCCCCACCTCCCTGCTCCGTGCGGCCATCGCCGGCGGCGGGATGATCTGGCTGGGGGTCATCGTCGGTTTCCTCCGATAGCCGAGCGTTGGCCACCCGCGCCGCGAGTTCCCGGAGGAGAAGCCGTAGTTGGACCAGACTCCGGGGGGTCAGCCGCGTGGGAGGTGAAGCGCCCGGATCCGCGACCAAAGAATCCCCTTCGGGAGTCGGGGCGGGTGAGTTGAGGCGCTTGGTTGTGCCCCGACCGGGCTTGTTGGGTATTCGGGCCTTGTCGACTTGGGTGCGGCCAGCTTGGCTCGTGACAGTTGCGCGTACGCGGCGCCAAGCGCCGCGGCGAGCGGACTCCGAGGATTGGGACGGCGTTTCGGGTTCTGCCGAGACCGCCGCTGGCGGCTGTGAAATGTGTGCTGGGCGGTGGAATGTGTCTGGCTCTCTGAGGGCGCGGTCTCTCGTAGGCGTGAAGGTGACTATGCCGTGGTCCTCGCGTGGGCTTGGGTCACGCATATTCTTTTCGCCTCCTCAGAAGGATCCGTGGGTGGATTTCGGTTCCTGGGGCGCCAACGGGTGCATATCCAACGGTGATTCCCGCTTCTGGCCCTGGCGTCCTTTCCGGCGTCGGAATCTGGAGGCAGTCGGTTTCCGAGATCCCGTGTCGCGGGCGGCCCCGACTCTCCTTCGCACCCGGGTTGCCCGCCCACCCTGGGTACGACTGCTCTCTGTCTCACAAGGGACGTTTCGCCTGTGCCGGAGCCTCGAGCACGCCCGCCATCAGAATCGGCATCGATGTCGAGGAGGTGTCGCCACGTCTGCTGAGGCTGGCCAATGCGTTCGCTCATGACCGCGACGTCTTGATCGGATCACGGCCCATGGAGGAACGCCTGACGATTCTCTGGGCGCTGAAGGAGGCCTGCGCGAAGGTGCTGGGCAACGGCCTGGGTATGGCGTTCCGCGGCGTGACCTGCGAGGAGACGGCGCTCGGGCGGCACCGGGTCACGACGGCCGATGGTCTGGAATTGCGGGGGCGGCACATCGTGCACGAAGGGTACGTCGTCGCGCTGTGCGTCCGAAGGACTCCCGGCTGACAACCCTCGTGCGGCTTCAGCCGCGCCGTCCACCCGTCATCATCCGCAAGAACGCCGGCGACAGCCGCGGATCGAGCGTGTCGCGGATGCCGTCCCCAAGCAAGTTGAACGCCAGCACGGTCACGGTGATGGCCAGGCCGGGGAAGAAGGCCAGCCACCACGGGGGCACGAGCGCGGTGATCGAGTCGGCCAGCATGTTGCCCCAGGTCGGCGTCGGGGGCGGCACGATAACAGAAGTCCGTGGGAAAGACCATCACCCGGGGCGTTAGGACGCGCCCGTGGCGAGCTCGGCGCGCACCAGACGCGCGCCCGCCACCAGCGCCTGGAGCTTGGCGACGGCGCAGTCGCGCGGCAGATACTTCATCCCGCAATCCGGTGCCGCGACCAGACGCTCCGGCGGCACGTACGCGAGTGCCTGCCGGATGCGGCCGGCCACGACCTCCGGAGTCTCGACGTTCGGGTCGCCCAGGTCGAGGACGCCCAGGACGACGGTCTTCGACGGCAAGGTGCGCAGGATGGCGCAATCGAGCCGTGGCTGGGCCGCCTCGATCGAGACGTGTGTCGCGCGACATCGCTCCAGCTCGGGCAGGTATGAGTAGCCGCTCGGCTTCTCGCGCACGGTGTGCGCGTAGCCGAAGCAGAGATGCACGACGGTGGACTCGGCGATCCCGTCCAGCGCGCGGTCGATGGCCGCCACCCCGTACTCTCGTGCGCGGTCCGGCCACGCCTGGAGATAGGGCTCGTCGAGCTGCACGAAATCGGCGCCGGCGGCCTTGAGATCGCGCAGCTCCTCGTTGACGACGGCGGCGTAGGCCAGCGCCAGGCTCGCCGCGTCGGGATAGTACTCGTTCTGTGTCAGCGCGGTCAGCGTGAACGGCCCGGGCACGGTGATCTTGATCGGGCGATTCGTCTCCGCGCGCAGGAACGCGGTGTGGCGCGCGAGCACGGGCTTGGGACGCGTGATCGGGCCCACCGCTCGCGGCACCGGCGTCGGTCGCCCGACGCGGCTCATCGCGGTTCCCGGTCGTACGACGTCGAGCCCGGTGAGGGCGGGCGCCAGCCAGCTGAAGTAGCTCTCGCGACGGACCTCGCCGTCGCTGACGATCTCGACGCCGGCCCGCTCCATATCGCGGACGACCAGTCGCACCGCATCGTCGTGAGCCAGCTCCCGGAGCTCCTCGGGTACGCGCCAGAGCGTCGGCCGGGGAACCCGGGGCACGCCGCCTGCGAGCAGCGCCGCCCGGTCGACGAGCCACTCCGGCTGCGGGAAGCTGCCGACCACGGTGGTGGGCAGAAGGGGGAGAACGGGGCCGGAGCTCTTCACGCGCTCACGCCGCCCGGACCGCCTCGAGCGCTGTGCCTGCGGCGCCAGCGGGGGGCGGCGTGCGAGGCTGGGGGCGTGATGGCCTGGGCACGGGGGCGCGGGGAAGGGGCGCGAGGGCGCGGAGGGCGTTCGTGTTGCCTTCGCTCCTCGCTGCCTGCGATTGCGTTGCGCCGGACTGGATCCTGGCCGTGTGAGGCAACCGGTGTTGCGAATCCGCCGATCCGCGCGTAAAATCCCCGCATGCGGGACCTCTGCTCGACCCGAATCGGAGCGGAACCGCCGCAACCGGCAAAAGACAGAAAATGAGCCGGATCGATTTTCCTATCTGTCTATGACGGCTTCGACCGACAAAACGGTCGCGCTGCTGGCCTCATCCGAGCTGTTCGGGGCACTCGACGCGTCCTCGCTCCAGACGATCGCGTCCCAGCTGGGACATGTTCGCCTGGGCGGTCGGCACACCCTCATGCGGTCCGGGGAACACGGCGACACCGTCTACCTCGTCGTCGTCGGCCGGCTGCGGAGCTACGTGGTGACCGCCGACGGGGGCGAGCAAGCCGTCGGCGAGGTCGGTCGTGGTGAGACGGTCGGTGAGATGGCGCTCCTCACCGATCAGCCCCGCTCGGCGACCGTCCGCGCCATCCGCGACACCCACCTGCTGGCGTTCTCGCGGGCAGCCTGCGAGTTCGTCGTCCAACGGCATCCGGAGATTCTGCTCCAGATCACCCGAATCGTGGTGCTCCGCCTCCAGCGGGCCCTGCAGGGCGAGACCAGGCCGGCCGTCCCGGCCACGATCGCCGTCCTGCCGGCCGGTCGGGAGTCTCCGTACGCCGAGGTCGCCTCGCTGTTCGCCGAGGCGCTCGGGGCGCATGGGCCGACGCGCCTCCTCGACAGTCACGTGGTGGACCATGAGCTCGGCGAAGGGGCGGCGCAAAGCGGGTCTCACGACTCGGGCACCGACGCACTCGTCGCCTGGCTCGGGGACCAGGAGGCGGCGCACCGCTTCGTCGTCTACCGCGCCGACCCGACTCCGTCTCCGTGGTCGAGCCTCTGCGTCCGTCACGCCGATCGAGTCCTCCTTGTCGGCGCGGCGGATTCACCGCCCGCGCTGAACGAGGTCGAGCGACGGCTCCTCGCACCAGGACCGGACTGGATCAGCCCGGTCACGGACCTCATCCTCGTCCACCCGGTCAGCACGCACGAGCCGCTTGGGACCCGGGCCTGGCTTGCGCCGCGGTGGGTGAACAACCATCACCACGTCCGTCGCGACGATCCGAGCGCCTACGCACGCGTCGCGAGATTCGTGGTGGGACGCGCCATCGCGCTCGTCCTCGGCGGCGGCGGGGCGCGCGGGTTCGCGCACATCGGCGTCATCCGGGCGCTGCGGGAGCGCGGCGTGCCGGTCGACATCGTGGGCGGCACGAGCATTGGCGGCGGGATGGCGGCCCTGTTCGCCATGGGACTCGATCCAGACCAGATGCTTCAGATAACCACGCGCGAGCTCTCCGAGCGTACGATGGTTCCATTCACCGAGCTCACCCTCCCGATCGTGTCGTTGTTTTCGGTCAGGTCGCCCGCCCGGGCCGTACGGAACATGCTCGGCGACCGACGGATCGAAGATCTGTGGGTCAAGTTCTTCTGCACCTCGACGAACATCTCGCGCGCTGAGGCTGTTGTCCACGAGCGTGGCTTGCTCCGACGATGGGTCCTCGCCGGCGCGATGATCCCCGGGATCGGGCCGCCGGTCTTCCACGACGGCGAGCTGTTCATCGACGGCGGCCTGCTCGACAACCTGCCGGTCCAGGCCGCGCGGTCGCTCGGCGGCGACGTCATCATCGCCGTCGACGTCTCCACCGACGTGGACCTGAGTACCGACCTGGCGGCCAGCGGTGGCCTGTCGGGTTGGCGGGCGCTCTGGCAGCGGTCCAGGCCATTCGGACGCCGCCACCGGATCCCGGGCATCCGGGAGATCTTGCTGCGGACCGTCACCCTCTCGAGCACCCACCAGCGTGGGGCGCTCCGCGGCGAGAGCCTGTTCTATGTCCAGCCTCCCCTCGAGTGTTTCCGCATCTCGGACGTCAAGCATATTCACGCCATCGTCGACGCCGGCTATCGGTACGCCAGTGAGCGGCTCGACGCCTGGCAGGCAGATCCTCGCTGGCTGGAAGCCTTCTCCCCACGGGGCTCTGTGCCTGAGCCCCGGGGTCGCAAAGGAGCAGCATCATGAAGACGTCTCCAACGGCTCGCGGCGTCGCTCAGCGCGAGCCGATCGCCATTGTCGGCATCGGCTGCCGGTTCCCGGGCGGCGTGGACGGGCCGGAGTCCTTTTGGCGGCTGCTCGAAGGCGGCGTCGACGCCATCACCGAGGTGCCCCCGGATCGCTGGAATGCGGACGTGTTCTACGACCCCGACCGCTCGATGCCCGGGAAGATGGTCTCCCGCTGGGGCGGGTTCCTCGGTCGGCTCGACGGCTTCGACAGCGGGTTCTTCGGCATCTCCCCGCGCGAGGCGGCCCACATCGACCCGCAGCAACGCCTGTTGCTGGAGGTGGCCTGGGAGGCCGTCGAGGATGCCGGCCTGGACATCGCCCGTCTGGCTGGCAGCCAGACGGGCGTCTTCGTCGGCCTGTCGACCCGCGACTTCAACGACATCCAGCACGGCGCGCCGGAGGAGATGGACGGCTACAGCAATATCGGCGGGGCCGGGAGCATCGCCGCGAACCGGATCTCCTACACGTTTGACTGGCTCGGCCCGAGCTTCGCGGTCGATACAGCCTGCTCGTCGTCGCTGGTGGCGTTCCACCTGGCCTGCCAGAGCCTCTGGGCCGGCGAGTCGTCGCTGGCGCTCTGCGGCGGCGTCAACGTGATGCTCAATCCGCAGGTCACGCTCGGCTTGTCCCAGGCCGGGATGCTCTCGCCGGACGGGCGCTGCCGGTCATTCGCCGCCGCCGCCAACGGCTACGTCCGGGGCGAGGGGGCCGGCCTGGTCGTGCTGAAGCCGCTCGCCAACGCGCTGGCCGACGGGGACGCCATCTACGCGCTGGTCCGTGGGACCGGGGTCAATCAGGACGGCCGCACCAACGGGATGACCGTTCCGAACGGCGACCAGCAGGAGCGGCTCTGCCGGGTGACCTGCGCGGAGGCGGGCATCTCGCCGGCCCAGGTGGCGTACGTCGAGGCCCACGGAACCGGCACACCGGTCGGCGATCCGATCGAGGCGAAGGCGCTCGGCGCGGAGTTCGGAGCGGGCCGCCCGGCCGGGAACTGCAGCGTCCTGGGGTCGGTGAAGACCAACATCGGGCACCTCGAGGCCGGGGCTGGAATTGCCGGGCTGATCAAGCTGGCCCTGTCGCTCGACCGCCGCACCATCCCGCCGAACCTCCACTTCAGCGAGCCGAACCCGGACATCCCATTCGACGCGCTCGGCCTGCGGGTCGCGGGCCAGGTCGAGCCGTGGCCCGCGCTCGGCGGGCGCCGACTGGGCGCGATCAACTCGTTCGGCTTCGGCGGGACCAATGCTCACGCCGTGCTGGAAGAGGCGCCGGCGCCGCGGCAACCGGCCTCGTCGCCGTCCGGCCGCGCGGAGTTGCTGACGCTTTCAGCCCGCTCCGACGGGGCGCTCGCGACACGGGCGCGCCAGGTGGCCGACGCTCTGGCCGAGGGTGGCACCCTGGCGTCGGTTGGCGTCGCCGACCTCTGCCACACCGCGAGCCGCCGTCGGAGCCACCAGGCCCACCGCCTGAGCGTCGTCGGCCGATCGCGGAACGAGCTCCGCGAGCAGCTCGAGGCGTTCGGTGCCAACGACTGGCCCGCTGGCCTATCGGCTGGGCGTCGCCCGGCCGGGGCCCCGCCGAAGCTCGCCTTCGTCTTCTCGGGAATGGGACCGCAATGGTGGGCGATGGGGCGCGGCCTGCTGGCCCAGGAGCCGGTCTTCCGCGAGGCCGTCGAGCGCTGCGACGCGCTGTTCCAGGCGCAAGCGGGCTGGTCGATCCTGGACGAGCTGTCCGCGGACGAGACGCGCTCACGGATGGGGCGGACCGAGGTCGCCCAGCCGGCCAACTTCGCCGTCCAGGTGGGATTGGCGGCGCTGTGGCGGTCCTGGGGGGTCGTCCCGGATGCGATCGTTGGGCACAGCGCCGGAGAGGTGGCAGCCGCCCACGTGGCCGGCGCCCTCCGGCTCGAGGAGGCGGTGCGGGTCATCTCCCATCGCAGCCGCCTGCAGCAGCGGG
>JBGPNN010000152.1:0-8284 GCA_041487495.1 bacterium | reverse complement strand
GTTCTCCAGCGCGTTCGTGATGACCAGGGGGATGAACTTCTCCGGGTACTGAAACGGCCCGTAGGTGTTGGTCCCGCGACCGATGACCACCGGCACGCCGTAGGTCCGGAAGAACGCGAGGCCCAGGAGGTCTGCCGCCGCCTTGCTGGCCGCGTACGGGCTGGTCGACTGGAGACATCCTTCCTCCGTGAACGCCGTCCCCGCCGGGGCCGGACCATACACCTCGTCGGTTGACACATGCACGAACCGTCGCACCCCCACCTGCCGGCTCGCGGCAAGCAGCACCTCGGTGCCGACCACGTTCGTCCGGAAAAACGGCGCCGGGTCGAGGATGCTGCGGTCCACGTGGGTTTCGGCGGCGAAGTTGACGACGATGTCGATGCCGTCGCGGAGGAGCCTGGTGACCGGATCGGCATCAGCAATGTCTCCCCGCACGAACCGGTGCCGGGCGGCCAGGCCCTCGGTCTCGAGATCGGCCAGGTTGGCCGGATTCCCGGCGTATGTCAGCGTGTCCAAAGCCACGATGTCCCACCCGGCCCGGGTGCGCAGCGCGTACCGGACGAAGTTGCTCCCGATGAACCCCGCACCTCCGGTGACCAGCAGCCGCAGCCTCTGCGCGGCGATCATCGGGACTTCGGCAGCCATGAGTAAGGAATAGATGGGTCGTCGAATGGCAGATGATGCTCGTCTGGGGCTTGATGGTTGTAGAGTTCAGTCGGGATATTGATGATCAGCGCCGGTTCGATACCGACCGCTGTGAAGCCATGATAGACAAGTGGCGGGATGGACACAAGGCGGGGGCTGAGTGGCCCAATATGGAACTCGTTGATGCGCCCGTGGGTCGGGCTCCCCTGCCGGGCGTCATAGAGCACGACCTTTGCCGTTCCGGCGACGCAGGAGAAGTGATCCCACTGCTTGGTGTGATAGTGCCAGGCCTTGACGATCCCGGGGTAACACGCGGTCACGTAAGCCTGCCCGAACTGCTTGAACTCTGGCCAATCGCTCCGGAGCATCTCCATCAGGAATCCCCGGTCGTCGGGAATCAGCCGCTGAGGCCGGATCACGACCCCATCGATGAGCTCCATCCCCGCTACCTCCGCCTCGTGCAGCGTGCGTGTCCTACAGCATGATCTCCGAGTCGTCGCTCACGAAGAGCCGGAGCGTCCGGCCGCCGCGCTCGGCCTGGTAGACGGTCACCCCGCAGCCGAGGACGCTGTCATAGAGCGCCTCGACGTCGGCGATCCGGCATTTGTCCAGGATCACCGAGCGGCCAACCGTCGCCCGGTCGATGTGCACCCCGTCACCGATGGCGGTGTAGGGATCGATCCGGGCGTCGCGGATGACGCATCCCGCGCCGATCGCGACCGGCCCCCGAATAGCGCTTCGTTCCACCACCGTGCCCATGCCGATGTCCACCCGGCCCGTGATCTGCGACGCGTCATCGACCAACCCGCGGACACGGCGCTGCACGTATTCGTCCAGGACCAGGTGGTTCGCCTCGAGGAGGTCATCTTTCTTGCCGGTATCGAGCCACCACCCCTCCAGCATTCGCGCCTCGACGCGACCGCCGGCATCGATGATCTCCTGGATGGCGTCGGTAATCTCCAGTTCTCCCCTCCACGACGGGCGGATGCGCTCGATCGCTTCATGGATGATCGGTTGAAAGCAGTAGACTCCCACCAAGGCCAGCGACGTCGGTGGGTTGGCGGGCTTCTCGATCAGGCGCATCACACGTCCCGACCCGTCGGTCACCGCGACTCCAAAGCGGCGCGGGTCGCTCACTTCCTTGAGCAGGACCATCGCGTCGGGATGCGAGGCCTGGAACTCCTGGCACAGGCCCTGCACACCGCCCTGGACGAGATTGTCGCCGAGGAACATCAGAAACGACTCCCCTCCCAGAAAAGCGCGGGCGGTCTTGACCGCGTGGGCGAGCCCGCCGGGGACCTCCTGCTGGATGTACGTGATGGCGACCCCCCACCGAGCCCCGTCGCCGGCGCGCTCCTGAATCATCCCCCCGGTTTCCGGCGAGATGATCATGCCGACATCGGTGAGGCCTGCACGGACGATCTGCTCGAGCACGAAGAACAAGATCGGTGTGTTGGCCACCGGGATGAGCTGTTTGGCGGTCGTATACGTGAGAGGCCGCAGCCGTGTGCCCCTGCCCCCCGCGAGCACCAACGCCTTCATGTCGTGGCCCTAGCACGCGCCCCGACCGGCGGCCGGCGAGGCCAGGCGGTCGCGTTCGCGCAGGTACGCGGCCAGAGCCTCCTCCCAGGACGGCAGGTCATCGGCCCCCATCGCCGCCAGCCGAGTATGGGCGAGCACGGAGTAGCGGGGTCTGCGCGCACGCGCCCCGCGGGTCGTGGTCGCCGGTTCCAGGTGCGGCGCCGCCCCGGCAAGCGCAAAGATCGCGCGGGCGAAGTCGAACCAGGAACACTGCCCGGCGTTCGTCACGTGGTAAAGGCCGAACCGATCGGTGCGGAGCACGTCGACAATCTTCCTGGCGACGTCGCGCGCTGATGATGGCGTCAGCACATGGTCGTCGACCACACGGATCGGTTGGTGCTCATCCGCGAGGCGCAGCATCCTATCGACGAAGTTGCCACGGCGGCTGGCGGCGCCCGCCCTGCCGTAGAGGCCGGAGGTGCGAATGACATAGTGTCGCGGGACGAGATTGCGGACAAAATACTCGCCGGCCAGCTTCGACGTGCCGTACACGGAGAGCGGGTTTGGAACATCGTCCTCCGTGTACGGTGTGCTCTTCATCCCATCAAAGACATAGTCGGTGCTGACGTGCGCCAGCACGCAGCCGACGTCCGCGCATACCTGGGCCAGGTTGCGCACCGCGTAGGTGTTCACCCAAAAGGCCCGTTCCGGCTCGGTCTCGCAGTCGTCCACCCGGGTGAACGCCGCAGCGTTGACCACGACGTCTGGACGGATACCGGAGATTCTGGTACGTGCGTAGACGAAGTCGCACAGGTCCAGTTCCAGCCGGCCCAGCGCATCCACCTGCTCGCCGGCGAGGGCGTTGACCACCTCGGTCCCTAGTTGCCCCGTCGCTCCGGTCACGACGATTTTCACGCCGAGCGCGCCTCGTTCCTCACCGGACCGCCAGAAGTTCTTCGTAGAGTTCCTCTGTCTCACGGGCCATGCGGTCCCCCGCGAAATCCCTGAACGCCCGCTCCTGTCCGGCCCTTCCCATTCGGCTGCGGAGCCCCGGGTCGGCCAGCAGCCGCTTCAGCGCTGCTGCCAGGGCCTCACTATCCCGAGGAGGCACGATCACGCCGGTCACGCCGTCCTCCACCAGCTCAGGCACACCGCCCACGCGCGTCGCGACCACAGGCAGCCCTGCCATCATCGCCTCGATGATGGCCAGTGGAAGTCCTTCCCACCGGGAGGCGAGGACGAAGACGTCCGCGACCGCCAGGATGCTGGCGACGTCCGTACGCATACCCGATAGGATGACCCGATTCTGAAGCCCATGGTCACGGACATACCGCTCCGCCATCGGGCGCAGCGGTCCATCCCCGACAAGCACGACGGTGCCGGCGGTGAGCCGCCGAGCAGCCGCCAGCAGTGTCATCGGGTCTTTCTGGGAGGCGAGCCGTCCCACAGAAACGACGACCGGCCGTTCCCTCACGCCGAGGGTTCGCCTGACGGCGTCGGCGTCGAGCCGCGGAGGGTCGGCGGGTGTGATCCCGTTGCGGATCAGCACTAACTGGCTCTGCCCCCCGACGCCGAACTGCTGAGCCAGCTGCCGGTCGTGCGCTGAGACGCACACGATCCTCGTGCTCCACCGGGCCGCCAGCCGCTCCAGCGACGCGAGCAGCCAACGCTGCCAGGTGGCGCGACCGTCAGTGAAGGCCCAGCCGTGAGCGGTAAACACTACCACCGGCACGCGGGCGATCCTCGCCGCCAACCGGCCCAGCAGCCCCGCCTTTGTCCCGTGGGCGTGGACGAGGTCGAACCGCTCGCTGCGCATGATGCGGAGGAGCCTCCAGAGCGCCAGGGCATCACGCCATGGATGCGGGTTCCGGACAAACTCCGGAATGCCGACGACACGAATTCCCTGGTCCAGCAATCTGGTGACAAGCTCCCCACGTGGAGCGCACGCCACGCTCAAAGCGTAACGCCCATTGAAACAGCGCGCGAGGAAAGACACGATGTGTTGCGCGCCGCCCCACTCGGCAAGCGTAACGAGCAGTAGAACCCGCGGCTTGGTGCCCATGTCCGTGATCGTGGTGCAGGCGGCTTCGTCGAGTCGCGGCCAATCACCTGCGGATGCTAGAGGCACGCGCGTCCAGGAATCGAATACTGGACGCCGTGCAGACCGAGCGGATACGCAATGCGGCCCTTTTGGCCACGGCCGCGCTCTACGCGACCGGCTACGCGACGCACGGCCTGGTGTGGATCCAGACCATCACGGTGTTCGAGCATATCTCCCGAACCTGGCGGTGGGTCCCAACATCACTTGACCGACCCCTGGTCGCAGTCGCCTCCGCCGCATTCCTCTCGGCGCTGTTTTCCGAGTGGCGCAGCGCCTCGATGGTGCCGTCGGTGCTGCTCGCCCTGACCATGGCCCTCTCTGTCCGGACCGTGGCGGCCTACGCCGGCGGGGGCACGGGCCGGTGTCTGCGGTTCTTGACGTTTTGGGTAGCCGGAGGCGTCGCGGCCGCCTTGTGGGTAGTGGTCCAGTTTGACCCCACCGGGCATCTCCTTCCCGGAACCGGCGCGCTGGAGAGCAACGGCGTGGGTACGACGCTGGCCGTTGCGGCCGTCATCACGCTAAGCCTGCTGGTTAACCACGCACCGGGACGGCGGTGGCCCATGGCGGCCGCCCTGGCCGTCCTCCTGGCAGGGCTGGTCGCGACTTGGTCGCGAGGCGCGTGGCTCGGCACAGCTGCAGGGGTGGTGACGCTACTGGCGGTCGGAGTCCACCGGCGCGTACGCCTGGCGCTGGCGCTCCTCATGCTCCTCCTGGTCGGACTCGGAGCGGTGCTGCTGCCGCGGTGGCCGGAGCTTTACGCGGAGGTTCGCTCCATCGGCAGCCTCGAGGCAAACAAGAACCGCATCGCGATCTGGAAGGCGGTGCCGAAGATGATCGGTGACCATCCTCTGGTCGGCACTGGGTTCGGCACGTTCGGACACGCGTATCCCCGGTACCGCCTGCCCGGCCCTCCCGACCGCCCGCCACCGTTCGCGCACAACCTGCTGCTCAACGCGGCGGTCGAGATGGGGGTGCTTGGGCTCGTGGCCATCGTCGCGCTGTGCACCGTGGGTCTGGTCTCGTCCTGGCGCTGGATGACGCGAAGCCCGCGGGGATCGCCTGAGCGGACCGTGGCGGCCGCCGTGTTGGCGGCCCTGGTGGCGTTCCTCGCCATCCAGATGGTGGACGGAACGGTCATGTATGTGAACATCAGCTTTGGATTCTTTGCCCTGCTGTCGCTGGGCGCTGTCGGGGACCGGTATCTACCCCCGCAAATAGGCCCTCGCCACGTCTCCTGACGGTCCCACGCATTGCACCGTCCCATGATCGATCCACACGGTCCGCTGGCAAAGCATCTGCACGAGGTTGAGGTCGTGCGTCACCAGGAGGATCGTCGTCCCGCTTTCCCGGAACGACGCGATGCGCTCTCGGCACTTGGCCTGAAACGCCTCATCGCCAACCGCCAGAATCTCGTCAAGCAAGAGCACGTCCGGCTTCCAGGTCGTGGCCACAGCGAATCCCAGCCGGGCCGTCATGCCACTCGAATACATGCGGAGCGGGGCGTCAATAAATTCGCTGAGCTCGGCAAATTCTAGAACGTCAGCAAATCGCTGCGTGATCTCTCGATGCGAACGCCCAAGAAGTGTGCCATTGAGAAACACGTTCTCCCGACCAGTCAACTCGGGATGGAAGCCGGCTCCAAGCTCCAGCAGCGGTGCCACGCAGCCCCGAACCCTAATCCGTCCACGGGTTGGGTGCAGCACTCGGGAGATCACTTTCAGGAGGGTGCTCTTCCCGGCACCGTTGCGCCCGACGACCCCGAGAACCTCGCCTCGATACACCTGCAGGGTCACGTCACGCAGGGCCCAGAATTCGCTGTGGTCATTGCGACGCTGCAACCAGCGAATCGCATACTCTTTGAACGTTCCAATACGCTCATGGGGTACGCGGTATCGCACACCAACGTGCTCAATCTGGATCATCGGGTCCCCGACCCGCGGCTCAGACACGGTAGGAGAATTCATCGGCCTTCCTCGTGAACACCGTCCACCCAATGGCGACGGTGACCAAGGCGATCGTCGCGGCCGACGCCAGATGTGCTGGATGTGGCCAGACGCCATCATAGAGCGGCAGGCGAAACATTTGCACCAGGTGGTACATGGGGTTGAGATCGAGCATGAACCACCTATAGCTTTGCGGTACGATCGTCTCTGGGTAGATGATGGGTGTCAGATACATCCAGCCCAGGAGCACGATCTGGTACATCTCCACGACGTCAGGGAAGTACACGGCTATCGTGGACAAGAGCAGCCCCAGACCCAGCGTGAACAGCGCCAGAAGCAAGATGGATACGGGCAACAGCAGCGCGGTGGGGCGAAGAGGGCCACCGGTGATCACTGCTACGAGCGCGAAGGGTATCAGCGAAAGGGCCAAGTTCACCACGCCGGTACCGACCGACGCGATCGCAAAGACGGTGCGCGGGATGTAAATGCGATGGATCAGCGCGCTTCCCCAGGTCAGGTGCGTCATCGCCGCCGTGGTCGCTTGCGCAAAGAAGCTCCATGCGATCAGCCCGCTGAGCACGTAGACGGGATACGCCCGCATCCCACCAAAGAGCCGCGAGAACGCGAGGGAGAGCACGACCATCATCCCGAGGGGGGTCAGCATCGTCCAGGCCACACCCAGCAGCGACCGCTTGTAGCGCGTCAGGACGTCGCGACGAATCAGTTGTTTGATCAAATCACGATACCGTATCGCCTGCACCAGTTCCTCGATCATCAGTGGCGGCCGGCGCGCGGAGTCGAATACCGGGAGCGTCTCAAGCATTCACGCAATCCTCCAATGCGGGGTGAGACGGCGAACCTCATGCAGGGGACCGAATCGATGAACTGGCTTGATTAGCGTCGCGCAGGGCGGCCTGGGGGCGGCGATGACATCTCCTTGTTCATGCTCGATCGCTCAGGCCCTGTAACTCCTGATTGGACCGGTCAGCCTAACACCCCACCTGCGTCAGCCTAATACGACAGGGGTAGGGAAGCCCCTCCCTGCAATCGCCTGCCGGGTCTTGGTTTCCGCTATCCTGCGCGTCCCCTTGGCAGGCATCGGACTGCGTAGTCTGTCAGACGCGCGGGACCGCATCACCGCCGATCCGCATCGTGGCCAGAGGCTCGCCGGTCAATCGCGAGGGGGGACAGACCTGCTCACGACGAAGGCAGCTCCACAGCATTGTCGAAGCGATTTATTGTTGGGGAATCATTCGCACAGTGGATCCCGGGGGCAGCCGATGATCATCGACGGGCATGTGCACCTCATCCATGAACGAGATGATCTCTTGCCGGACGCGTTGGGGACCCGCCAAAGGGCTGAGGATCTGCTCGAGTTGATGCAACAATTCCGAATCGACGCGGCCGTCGTCTTCGGAAATCCCTTTTATTGGGATCCGCGGGCAGAGAATACTCGTGTGGCGGCAGCGGCAGCAAAGTATCCTCACAAACTAATTCCCATGGGGTTGGTGAACCCGCGGTTCGGGCAAGCGGCCATCTCGGAGATGCGACGGTGCGTCCGAGAGCTAGGATTTCGCGGGATCAAGATGCGCCCTGACAGCTACGCGTGCGCGGCGAATGCCCCCGCGATGCGCTCGGTCGCTCAAGAGGCCCGTGACCTCGAGGTGCCGTTACTGGTCCATACCGGGCGAACGCATTGGGCGCACCCCCTTGCCGTGGGAGACCTCGCGAAAGACTATCCCGAAACACGAATCGTGATGCAGCACATGTTCGATTTGGCGGGCAAGTACGCTCTGAAGGCAGCCGTCGAATGCCCGAATCTAATCCTGGAGACATCTGGCTGTCTCGGTGTCCCCTTCATCAGAGAGGTCGTGGAAACCATCGGATCGGAACGGGTCATGTTCGGGAGCGACATCCCCGCTCTGTCGCTGGAGCTCGAACTAGAGAAGATTCACAGGGCCAGATTGCCAGCGAAGGATGAGTACAACGTCCTGTTCGGGACGGCTGCCAAACTCTGGAGCGTGAGCCAGCGGGAACCGTCCAATGAGAATCATTGACGTCCACAACCATCTGG
>JBGPNN010000151.1:0-8298 GCA_041487495.1 bacterium | reverse complement strand
CCAGTATTCAGTCATGGATCACGTCGTGACCACGATTGCCTTTATGGGACACTCCATCCCCATCTTTTGGTTCGGTCTGATCCTGATCATCGTGTTCCACGTCATGCTGCGCAGCCCGTTCAGCGGGGCGCCGCTCTTTCCCGGCGGCGGCATTTACACGCTCGGGCAGCCGTTTTCGATCATCGACCGTCTGCACCACCTGGTGCTGCCGGTGGCCATGCTGACCGTCGCCACCGCGGCCACGTACACGCGCTACATCCGGGCGAGCATGCTCGAGGTCCTCGGGCAGGATTACGTTCGGACGGCGCACGCGAAGGGGACGAGCCCGCGGCGGGTCATCTGGAAGCACGCCTTTAAGAACGCCGCGATCCCTGTGGTCACGATCCTGGCGCTCGACCTCCCGGTACTCTTCAGCGGCGCGGTGTTCACGGAGACGATGTTCTCGTGGCCCGGGATGGGACGGCTGTTTATCGAGTCGGCCTTCCGAACGGACTACGCGCTCTTGATGGCGATTATCATGATGAGCGCGGCACTGACGGTCTTTTTCAACCTGGTGGCCGATGTGGCGTACGCGTCCCTCGACCCCCGGATCCGGTACGAGTGAGCCGTGGCCGACGCCGCTGTGCTGCAAACGGCCAAGGGCAGGCGGAGGCGCCCGGAGACCATGGCCGGGCTGGCCTGGCATCGGTTCACGCAACACCGCATGGCGGCGCTGAGCCTGAAGTTCGTCGTGCTCCTGGCCCTGGCGTGCGCTTTCGTCCCCTGGCTTTCACCGCACGACCCGGCCAAGCCGATCCTGAGCGCGCAACTGCAGCCGCCGTCGGTGGCGCATCCGCTCGGCACCGACGACCTTGGCCGCGACCTGCTCACCCGCATCCTCTATGGGGGCCGCATCTCGATGAGCATCGGGGTGCTGGCCATGAGCCTGGCGGTGGTGATCGGCACGACAGTGGGGGCGCTGGCCGGCTACTACGGTGGCTGGACGGACAATCTGCTGATGCGGATCACCGATCTGATGCTCGCGATCCCGACGCTGTTCCTCCTGATCCTCCTCATGCTGCTGCTGCGCAGCTTCCCGGTCCCGTTCCTGCGCGGCGGCGCGCTGGCCATCGTGCTGACGATTGCGCTGCTCTCCTGGATGACGGTGGCCCGGCTGGTGCGGGCCTCGTATCTGGCGTTGAAGGCGCAGGTCTTCGTGGAAGCCGCCGGCGCGCTGGGCGCCAGGCACGCCCGGATTATCGTCCGCCACATCCTGCCCAACGCCGTCAGTACGATCATCGTGGCCGCGACGCTGCGCGTGGCGAGTTCGATCATCACCGAGTCCGGCCTGAGTTTTCTCGGCTTCGGGGTGCAGCCTCCGACCCCAACGTGGGGGAACATGCTGAAGAACGCGCAGGACCAGATGATTATCGCGCCGTGGACAGCGATCTTCCCCGGTCTGTTCATCTTCGTCACGGTGATCGCCATCAATTATGTTGGCGATGGCCTGCGGGATGCGCTCGATCCCCGGCACGTGCGCTAGACGCGAGGTGAACCTGGGGCCGCGATGCCTGAACTTCCGGACGTCACGGTATACGTCGAAGCCCTCGAGCGTTTCGTGGTCGGGCAGCGACTGGAGGAGATCCGCCTCGTCAGTCCCTCAATCCTGCGGACCGCCGATCCCCCGTTGTCAGAAGCCCGCGGCAAGATTGTGCGGGGCGTGCGGCGCATCGGGAAACGCATCGTTCTGGCTCTGGAAGAGGATCTGTTTCTGGTCGTTCACCTGATGATCGCGGGGCGTTTTCACTGGCGCCGCCGCGGGGCCAGGGTTCAGGGCAAGGTTGGGCATGTGGCGTTCGACTTCCCCACCGGCACGCTCATGTTGACCGAAGCCAGCAGCAAGAAGCGGGCGTCCTTGCACCTGGTGCGGGGCGAGGAGGGTCTGCGGCAGTTCGATCCGGGCGGTATTGAACCGCTTGAAGTTGACCTGGCGGCCTTCAACGATGCACTGCTGCGGGAGAATCACACTGTCAAGCGGTCACTGACCGACCCAGGACTCTTCAGCGGTATCGGGAACGCGTATTCCGATGAGATTCTCCACCGCGCGCGCCTCTCGCCGATCACACTGACCCGGCGGCTGCGCGATGACGAGGTAACACGGCTGTTCGAGGCGACCCGCGCGACGTTGATGGAGTGGGTCGAGCGCCTCCGTGTCGAGACCGGCGACAATTTCCCGGAGCGCGTGACGGCGTTCCGGAAAGGAATGGCGGTGCACGGCCGGTACCGCCAGCCGTGTCCGGTGTGTGGGACGCCGGTGCAGCGAATCGTGTACGCAGAGAACGAGTGCAATTACTGTCCCACGTGCCAAACAGACGGAAAATTACTCGCCGATCGAGCGCTCTCGCGCCTGCTCGGAGACCGGCGCCCCAGGACCCTCGACGAACTCCAGAAGATGCGGACCCGTTACCGGAACCGCGAGGACTAACTTCGCGAGACCAGGTCGACAAGCCACGGCACGATCGGCGACATAGCCCGGAGGTGTCCGAAGCAGAACGCCGGGAAGTCCGGCGTGCGCGCCTGCGGCGGCACCGGTCGCAACGTGATGCCAACATAGAGGCCGTTGTGCAGCGTGAGCGGCGCCCGCGGATGGTCCGGATCCACGCCCCGCGGAGGTCGTTTGAAGTGCTGGCCGCCCAGTTCGTACGCGCCAGCCGCCAACACTTTCTTCACGACTCTTTGCAGCAGTGCGCCGCGGCGGGAGTCGACGACATCCCGTCTGTAGCGCTCCAACACCGGTTTCTCGAACATGTGCATCCCGGCCCCAAGGACCAGGCTCGTTGCGGTGACACGGAAGAAAAAGCCTGGGTGCTCGGCGCTTGGATCGTCCCCCTGCCAGAACCAGAGATCCAAGTGATCTTTGTACGGCCGCTTGTCGCGGGAGAACCGGATGTCCCGGCTCATCCGCCGGATCGAAGCGTTGATCTTCGGTTCGGCGTGAATGTTGGGGAACAACCGGCGCAGCAACGAGCCGAGCGCGACGACGAAGTCTTGCGCGGGTTCGAGAAGATGTTTCTGGTAGTCGTCGCGATGCTGTTCGAACCAGGCGCGGTTGTTGTGGCGTTCGATTTCCTCTAGGAAGCGCAACGTCTCGCGCGGGAACCCCTCAAAGTGGCTCCTTGCCGCCTGCTGCTCGCGTGCCATGCCTCCACCCCCGATGCCGTCACCATTTCTATCGGCCAATGCCGGGCATCTTGCGGGGCCTTGTGCGAATCGATCAGCTCGGGCGGCTCCGCGTCACACCGGCGGGCTCATCCCGCATGGCTGCGGCGATCAACGCCACCGGGACAGACCCGTACGAGAGGAACCGATCGTGGAAACGGCGGAGGTCGAAATCCGGCCTGCCGGCCAGGTCGCCCCGGAGTCGGTGGATCTGTTCCGTGCCCATCAGGTACATGAGGGCCGTGCCGGGGAACAGGCTGTTCTTCACCGCCTCCGCGCGCGCGGCGTCCTCTGACATGCCCACGCGGTCGGTATAGCAGGCCACGGCTTGTTCCAGACTCCACGTGCCCTGGTGCAACCGCACATCAGCCAGGGCGCGGGCCGCCATCCGTAGCCGTGTGTGCGCGACGGACAGTTGCTCAAGCGGTTCCAGGAACCCGATCTCGGCCATCAACTCGGTGGTGTAGCACGCCCACCCCTCGGCCATGGTCCCACCGCAGAACATGGCGATGCGGCTCGCGCAGTCGATCGCCGCCACCCGCCCGACCCGCGATTCGGCCCGGTGATAGGCGTTCCAGTTCTGGACGTGATGGCCCAGCCCGCCGTGGTGGATGACGTGGTTCAGCTTGATGACGCTGTCGTTGGTGGCGCGGAGCCGCCGGCGCTGCTCGTCGGGCGGCATATCCGGTTCGATGGGCGTCACGAGATACTCGACGATCGGGACATGATCGAACGCCGCTGGCGCGCGATAAGAGAGGAAGTAGAGGGAGGGGGCTGCCTGACGGGCCCACGCGGGGTGCGGGACGTACCGGATCGGGTAGTCGGGCCAGGTGACCAGGTTGTGCGCCTCGGCGGCGTGCCGGGCGGCCTGCCAGACCGCTTCGTAATGCGCGTAATACCGGTCGGCCGGTGGATGCCGGTCGGCGAGCAGGCCCAACGCCGCGCGCCACGACGGCGCACCCAGCCGCGATGCGGCGCTTTGGAGGTGCGCGTCCCAGGTCGCGATCTGCTCTTCTGCCAGCGCGGCAACCCCGGCCGCATCTCGGCTGATGAAGTGCCCCCGGCGTAGCAGGAGGTCGAGCGCCTCTGGCCCGCAGGCGTAGACCTCAGTCGCCTGGGGCAGAAGTTCGTTCTTGAGATGGGCCTGGTACTCGCGGAAGGCATTGGCGGCTACCCCGGCGGCGGCCCGGAACCGTGGGTTTCGGATCCCTTCGTCCCGGATCAGGGTCTCCACCCCGCCGTCGAAGAACGCCAGCGCCCCGCCGCATTCGCGGATCGCCCGCTCGATCCACGCGCGCGGGGCCCGACGAATGTTCTCCCGGCCCTGGGTCAGGAGCGCCGGGATGGCCATCATGCGCTCGACGGCGGCCTCCACCCGCGTGGTCAGAGGCGCGAACGGGCGAAGGAAGAGGGCCAGGACTCCGAAGATCGCTTCCCCCGTGTAGACGCAGGGGTTGTGCCGATAGAAATGGGTGGAAGTGATCTCCCACTGCTGGATGTCGAGAAACCCGTCAACCAGGATGCGGTCCAGCGCCTCGGCCTCGGTGAGCGGCTCCGGCGGAAGATCGCGCAGGCGCGCCTTGAGGGCGTCGATCCCAGCAAGCAGGTCATCGATGCCGCGCTGGGAAAAATCGGGAAGCGCGGCATCGTGGTCGTGGACGCCGATAAAGGTGCCGTTGACCGGGTATGCGCGGTAGTACCAGTCGAAAAAAGCGTCCAGGGCGGCCGAGAGAGCCGGCGCACGCGTCTCCACGCCTAGCGGCCGGCCAACTGCCACGCGTGGTGGTCGAGCGGCAGATCAACCCACTGCCGCTGATGGTACGAGCGCTCGACGGCGTTGATAACTTCCTGCACCCTCGCGCCGTCTTCGAAGTTGCCTTGATTCCGCGGGCTGTCGCCCACGATCTCGTCGATAAAGTCCTTGATCAGATTCGCGTAGAACAGCGTTCGCCACAACTCGCGGGGATGCCCGCCGGTGGGATAGAATCGCTGCGGGATTTCAACCTGCTTGAACTCGACGGCGTCAGGCGTCGCCAGCTTGATGGTCTCGGCCACGCCGAACTCCTCGACCAACCGGCAGTGGATCGAGCCCTTGCTGCCGTAGAAGCGCGCCTCGGTGCCCGGGTAGTTGCCGATGGTCACGAAGGACGTCTGGATCGAGCCGATGGCACCGTTGGCGTACTCCACCAGGTGAATGTCGCCGTCGTCGATGTTCATGCGCATCGTCTGCCCTGTGGCCCGCACCATGCGCTCAGGGATGAAGTTCTTCATCGTGCCGACGCACCGCGCGTAGCCGGCCCCGACCCACCACATGCCGATGTCGATGATCGGCGCGCCGTAGCCCTCGAGCGACTGGGTGTGGAGCACGGATTGATCGGCCGTGGGGTTCACCTGACGGAGCGGGACCTTGGGGTCGAGCCACTGCGAGTTCTGTTCATACCCGTTGAAGATGAACGGCTCGCCGACGTAGCCCTCGTCGATCAGGGACTTTGCGTACTGGACGCCTGGGCTATAGCGGAACGTAAAGCCCAGCTTCGTCTTCAGACCCTTGCGCTTTGCGAGATCCGCCGCCCGCAGCGTGTCCCGGAAATCATAGGCCACGGGCTTCTCGCACAAGACATGTTTGCCGGCTTCCAGCGCGGCCACGGCCAGCTCGTGGTGCGTGTTCGACGGTGTCGCAATGTCGATGACATCGAGGTCTGATCGCGACACGGTGGCCTGCCAGTCATCCGTCGCCTCGCGGATGCCGAACTGCCGGGCGGCCTCCTCGGCCATGTCCCGTTTGACGTCGCAGATCACGACGACCTCGCATCTCGGGTCGCGCTGCCAGCCGGGGATGTGGGCGGACCTCGCCCATCGACCGGCGCCGAGGGATCCAATTCTCAGTTTGCGTGTAGCCATACCAGTGTATCCCTCCCGGATCGTCCGTATGTCTGTCCTCGCGTCATAGCCGCAATCGAGGATCGAGAATATCGCGCAAGCCGTCGCCTAAGAGATTGATCGAGAAGACCGCCAGCATGATGGCGAGCCCGGGGAACAGCGCGACCCACCACGCGTGCTCGAGAAACCCTCGTCCTTCTGCCAGCATGTTGCCCCACTCCGGCGTGGGCGGCTGGATCCCAAGCCCCAGGAAGCTCAAGGTTGCCCCGGTAATAATGGCACCGGCAATCCGCAGGGTCGCCAGTACGGTCAACGGGGCCATGGTGTTCGGGAAGATGTGCCGGAAGATGATCATCAGGTCGCGGCATCCTACCACCCTCGCCGCAAGCACGAACTCGCGCTCCTTGAGGCTCAAGACCGTGCCACGCATGATGCGGACGTAATCGGGAATGGAGGCGATACCGACGGCGATCATCAGGTTGCGAAGGTTGGGGCCCAGGGTCGCAATGATCGCGAGCGCCAGCAGGATCCCCGGGAACGCCAGCAGGACGTCGATGAGTCGCATGATGATGCTGTCGGTGCGACCGCCGTAGTAGCCGGCGACGAGCCCGAGGGTCACGCCCGTGAAGGCCGCGATTCCGACCGAGACCAGGCCGACCGCGAGCGAGATGCGCCCGCCCCACAGGACGCGTGTGAAGATATCGCGCCCGAAGCGGTCGGTGCCCATGAGGTGGCCGGGGCTCGGCGGTTCAAGGGGCGAGCGCTGGTTGGTCTTGATGGGACTGTAGGGGCCGATGACGGGCGCCAGAATCGCCAAGAGCGCGATCACCACGAGCAGGACGCTTCCGACAACCGCGCTCCGGCTCCGGGCGAGACGCCGAAGTGTGTGTCGGGTGGGGCTGGGCGTGACTCGGACGTCCCGGCCAACACCTTCCGATCGCGGCAGCGACCTCTCCCGCATGCCCTGGGTCTCGTTCAACCGTACCGGATCCGAGGATCGACGAGCGTATACAACGCGTCGATCGCAAGATTGACCAGGACGTAGGCGGTGGCGCCAAACAGCACCGTGCCCTGCACCAACGGAAAGTCCCGGCTGAGGATCGCATCGACCGCCAGCCGGCCCACGCCCGGGCGCGAGAAGATCGTCTCGGTGACCACGGCCCCGCCGAGCAGCGCGCCCAGCTGGAGGCCGATCATGGTGATCACCGGGATCAGGGCGTTCTTGAGGGCGTGGCGGAGGACCACGACGCGACGGGCGAGACCCTTGGCCCGCGCCGTGACGACATACTCCTGGCTCAGCACCTCGAGCATGCCCGAGCGAACCAGCCGAGCCAGGAGCGCAGAGGAGATGAATCCGAGTGCCACGGCCGGCATGATGAGTCGTTCCAGCCCACCCTGCCCGGTGGCCGGAAGCCAGCCAAGCGTGAACGAGAAGAGCAAGATCATCAGGAGGCTCGAGTAGTAGACCGGCATCGACACGCCAAGGATGGCAAACGCCATCGCCGCGGTGTCCAGCCATGTGCCGTGCGCGAGCGCCGCCACGACGCCCGTCGTCACGCCCGTCAACACGGCCAGTGTCAACGCAGCGAGCGTCAACTGCACCGTGCCGGGGAGCACCTCGATGATGCTGTCGAGCACCGGGCGCTGGTTGCGGAGCGCGCGCCCGAGGTCGCCGCGGACGACGTGGCTCGCATAGTCGAAGTACTGGACCCACAGCGGGCGGTCGAGGCCGAGCTCGTGGCGGAGGACCGCCGCGCGTTCCTCCGTGAGCGGCTTGTCCCCGGCAAAGATCTGCACCGGATCGCCCGGCACCAGGTGGAGCATGAGAAACGTCAACACCGAAATGCCGATCAACACCGGGATCAACTGCAGGAGCCGTTGGGCGATATAGGAGGCCATGGTGTGCGCGGCGACAGCTGGGTGACGGCGTCAGCGCGCGCCCGTCACGCGCAAGTGAGGGGGCGCGGCGATGCAGGCATCCCCGCGCCCCTCCTTCAACTTTTGCGGCACAGCATCCGCGCGTCTACTTCTTGATCTGGACGTCGTACAGCCACACGTAGGACGCCAGCGCATCCAGGTGGTCGCCCTGGACCTCGGTGCGTTTGGCGTTGTACGTCAGCGTGTCGACCAGCGGGACCACGACGGCATCCCGGAGCACGCGCTGCTGGATCTCGGCATATATTTGGGCACGTCGAGCCTTGTTCGTGACGGCGGCCGCCT
>JBGPNN010000150.1:0-8353 GCA_041487495.1 bacterium | reverse complement strand
CGTGGCGTACTCGCCCGTTTGATGGAAGAGTCGGCCCAGGTTGATGTGAGCGTCCACCAGCGCCGGCTCGATCTCCAGTGCGTGCTGATACGCCCGGCGGGCCTCGTCGGGGGAGGTGGTCTCAAGTTCGGTGGCCAGGTTGAACCACTGCTCCGCAGTGAGTGAGGGGTCGGTCACCCGTCGGGTGGACACCGGTACGGGAACCTTCTCGGCGACGTCTTGCACATCAAAGTTGAAGAGGAACTGGCCCGAGTCCGGCTGCCAGCGCGCCTTGCCATCCCAGGCTACGACGCGCCGGCCGTCAGCGTAGATCGTCACAGCGGACAGGTGCCGGTCCTCTGGCAACTGCCGGCGCAGCGAGGCGAGCATCCGACGAATGCGCTTGACCGGCACGCGGGCGTCGAGCAAATCCTTGGTAGTCTTCAGCAACAGGAGATCCTGGAACTCGAACAGTAACTGCCGGGCCGATCCCCTCTTTGGGGAAACCAGCCCGGCGCGGACACAGGCGCGGATTCGTGCTTCTGGGAGACCGAGGATCTTCGCCACCTCATGGGTGGTGAAGGTGGTCATTTCCTGCCGGCCTGAACCCTCTTTTCTGGCTTCGCCGATGCGCCCTGGGGACCACGGGCTTTGACCGCGGGTTTCTTCTCCGCGGACACCCGTCTTTCGAGGCTCTTCTTCAAGGCGTCCATGATGTCGATGACCACTGCGCGCTGGACCTGCGGTCCGACCGGGGCGACTTCCTTGCCTTCGACCTTCATGTTAATCATGTCGAGCACGCGAAGCCGGTAGTCATCTTTGTACTGTTCGGGCTTGAACTCCTCTGTCGATAGCTCGTTAATCAGTCGCTGCGCCAGTTCGAGCTCGCCGGGCTTGATCTTCGCCTCCTGGCCCTTGTCGATCTCTCCGAAGTCGCGGATCTCGTCGGCGAAGTACATCGTGTGCAGCATCAACCCGCCTTGTCCGGGCCGGACGAGTACCAGGCTTTCCTTCCCGCGCATCACAAACTTGGCCAAGGCGACCCGGTTGGTCTTGGCCATGGCATCGGCCAGGAGCCGGTAGGCCTTCTCTCCACCTTTGTCCGGACCCAGGTAATAGGTGGTCTCGAAGTAGATGGGGTCGACCTTCGGGAGCGGGACGAACTCAGCAATATCGATGATCTGTGAGGCCTCGCCTTCGACGCCCTTCAATTCCTCGTCGCTGACCTGCACGTACTGGTCCTTCGCGTACTCGTACCCCTTCGTCATGTCCGATCGTTCGACGATCTCGTTATCCACCGGGCAGACGTACTGCTGCTTGACCCGGTTGCTGCACTTCTTGTGCAGCATGTTGAATCGGATGTTCGCAGATTGTGCCGCTGAGAACATTCTGACGGGGATAGATACCAGGCCGAATGAGATGGTGCCCGAGCCGAGCGAGTGCGGAGGCATCGTCCGGTCCCCCCAGTAGATTGAAGGTGATTTGAACCATACCACGAAACCACGAACCCCGCTATGCTTCAAGGTGCCCAGAATGAGCCGACCCGACTCCCTGGAAGCCTACCGCCGCAAGCGTGACCCCGAGCGTACGCCCGAGCCGTTCGGCGGGCGGCCTGCCGCGGGTCTGCCCCGCTTCGTCGTCCAAAAGCACTGGGCGCGACGCCTCCACTACGACTTGCGGTTGGAGATGGACGGTGTCCTCAAATCCTGGGCGGTGCCTCACGGGCCATCGGTCCGCCCCGAGGAGAAGCGGCTCGCCGTCCACGTCGAGGACCACCCTGTCGAGTACGCGGACTTTGAGGGCGTCATCCCTGAAGGGAATTACGGCGCGGGTTCGGTCATCGTTTGGGACCGCGGCTGGTATCGGATTGTCAAGGAAGGGAGCCCACTGGACCATCTGGCGAAGGGGAAGCTCGAACTCGAGCTCTTCGGCTACAAGATGCGCGGCCGATGGACGCTGGTCCGGATGTCGAAGAGTGAGAAGGACTGGCTGCTGCTCAAGAAGGCGGATACCGCGGCGGCCAAGGAAGAGGCGACAGAGCGCTATCCGCAATCGGTCATTTCCGGTTTGACGGTCGAAGAGATACGGGATGTTCCCGCCAAGCGCGCGGCCATCCACGAGCGGCTCCAGGCGCTAGGCGCTCCTGTCCGCGAGGTAGACGCGCGGGGCCAGCCGGTCATGATGGCGACGCTTGAGAAGGCGCCCTTCTCCGGGACCGACTGGCTCTTTGAGATCAAGTACGACGGTGTGCGGGTCTTGGCCGAGCGCCGGGGCGAGTCGGTGGCGCTGTATGGGCGGAACGGTCAGCCTATCACCGGGCGGTATCCGGATCTCGTGTACGTGCTGCGGGCTCTGCCGGTCGACCGCTTCACGATCGACGGTGAGATCGTCGCGCTCGACGACGAGGGCAAACCGAGCTTTCAGCGGCTGCAGGCCCGCATGGGTCTGACCAGACCGCGCGACATTGAGGCGGCCATGGCGCAGGTCCCTGTCACGGGGATCTTCTTTGACTGTCTGGCGCTGGATGGCTCCGATCTGCGCCGCTTGCCGCTCATCGACCGGAAGGCGTGCCTGCGTCTGTTCATTCCTCCTCTTGGGGGCGCGCAATACGGTGACCACGTGCTCGAACACGGCGAAGCGTTCTTCGAGGCGGCGGATGAGCAGCGCCTGGAAGGCATCGTCGCCAAGAAGATCGGCAGCGTCTATGCGGGCACCCGGTCGCGCGAGTGGATCAAGATCAAGTGCCAGCGCCGCCAGGAATTCGCGATCGGCGGCTACACGGACCCACAGGGGTCGAGAGGTCACTTTGGCGCGCTGCACGTCGGGCTGTATGACGGCTCAAGACTGGTCTATGTGTCGAAGGTCGGGACTGGGTTCGACCAGACGCTCTTGAAGCAGATATGGGACCGGCTGCAGCCGCTTCGGCGGGAGAGCTCTCCCTTTCAGACGGGTGGTCCGGCGGGCCGCGGACATCACTGGGTCGAGCCGAGGCTGGTCTGCGAGGTACGCTTTACGGAGTGGACCACCGACGGCGGGATTCGGCACCCGACGTTCGTGGGTCTCAGGGACGACAAGCGACCGGAGGACTGCGTGAGGGAATCCGCAGCGCGGATCGTGTCCATCGCGCCAGAGGAGACACCGGCCGCCGCGGCACGCCCCGCATCCACACCCGGCGGCACGGATAACCGGCCCAAGGTCAGGATCACCAATCCCGACAAGATCTTCTGGCCCACAGAAGGCTACACGAAGGGCGATCTTATCGCCTACTACGACACCGTTGCGCCGGTCCTGATCCCCTATCTGACGGACCGGCCGCTGGTATTGACGCGGTACCCCGACGGGATCGACGGCAAATCGTTCTTCCAGAAAGATGCGCCCGACTTTGTGCCGGCGTGGGTGCGCACCGAGCGGATCTACTCCAAAGACGCCGAGCGAGAGATCAACTACTTTGTCGTGAACGATGCCGACACGCTGCGCTACGTCGTCAACCTGGGCACGATCCCCCTCCACATCTGGGCGTCGCGGCTAGTCTCGCAGGAGCGGCCGGACTGGCTGGTCCTGGATCTCGATCCGAAGGGCGCGCCGTTCACCGACGTCGTCAAGGTTGCGCTGGAACTGCACCGTCTGCTGGAAGAGATCCGCCTGCCATCGTGCGTGAAGACCTCTGGCGCGACCGGGCTGCACATCCTGGTGCCGCTGGGGGCCGCCTACACGTACGAAGAGGCACGGACCTTCGCCCGGCTCCTGGCGCTGTTGGCGCTCGAAGGGGCGCCAGACATCGCGACCCTCTCACGGCCGATTCAGTCTCGCGAGGGCAAAGTCTACGTGGACTATGTGCAGAACGGGCACGGTCGGACGATCGTGGCGCCCTTCTCGGTCCGGCCGTTGCCCGGCGCGACGGTGTCCTGTCCCCTCCGGTGGGACGAAGTCACGCCGGCGCTCGACCCGTCGAGGTTTACGATCCAGACGCTCCCCGCGCGTTTCAAGAAGATGCGGGACCCGCTGGCGGCGGTCCTGAAACAGTCGATCGACATGATGGCGTCTATCGCCCACATTCAAGCCCGGCTGTCGGAGAGCAAGACGTAGCACGGGATGCTGGAAGCCGCGTACCACTATGCGCTCGCCAACCGTGCCTTTTTCCTGCAGGCTCTCTCTACCCACGTCCGGCTGAGCGTCCTGGCGCTTGCGATCAGTGGCGCGCTGTGTGTGCCGCTCGGAGTGTACGCGGCCAGGCGGCGACCACTGGCGGCAGCGGTGCTTGGCGTGTTTGACGCGCTGCGCGTCATCCCGAGCCTCGCCGTCCTCTTTCTGGCTGTACCGTACCTCGGATTGGGATTTTATCCCGCGCTCGTGGCGTTAACCATACTGGCCTGCCCTCCGATCCTGATCAATACGTATGTCGGGTTTCGCAGTGTCGAACCGGCGGTGATCGAAGCGGCGCGCGGCATGGGCATGGGCCTGCGGCAGATCATGTGGCGGGTGGAAGTGCCGCAGGCGCTCCCGGTGATCGTGGCCGGGCTGCGCACCGCGGCGGTTGAAGTGTTTGCCAGCGCGACTCTGGCGACGTTCATCGGCGGCGGCGGCCTGGGCGACTTCATCGCGCGGGGCTTTGCGCTCTTCGACCCATCGGTGATGCTCGTCGGCGCGATTCCTGTCGCAATGTTGACGGTGGGGATCGAGGGACTGCTGACGGTCGTTCAGCGGGTCCTGGAAGGCGGGGCAACCGTACAGTCTCAAAGGGGGGAAGTCGGATGACACGAACGCTGCGTCTGCTCGTGCCAGTGTTGATCCTTGCGCTCACCGCCGCGGCCTGCGGCCGGGCGGGACCGGTGACGATCAAGGTCGGCTCCAAGGATTTCACCGAGGAGTTCGTCCTCGCGGAAATGTACGCCTTGCTCCTTGAAGATGCCGGATTCAAGGTCGACCGCAAGTTCAACCTGGGTGGCACACCTGTGGCCCAAGCGGCTCTCGTGAAAGGCGACATCGATCTCTATCCCGAGTACACGAGCACCGGTCTGCTCACCGTGCTCAAGCAGAAGCCGCTGGCCGACGCCAAGGCGATCATCGAGGCCGTGCGCAAGGGCTACCAGGATCAGTTCAACCTGGTGTGGCTCGAGCCCGCGCCCTTCAACGACACACAGGCCCTGGCCACGACCAAGGCCGTCTCCGAGAAGTACGGCGTCAAGACGTATAGCGACCTGGCTGCGAAGGCGGGCGAGCTCCGCCTGGGCGGCCCCGCCGAGTTCGCCGAACGCGAAGACGGCATCAAAGGTCTGCAGAAAGCGTACACGGGGTTCCAGTTCAAGGAGTTCAAGCAGCTTGGGACGGGCAGCCTTCGCTACGAGGCCCTCACCACCGGCCAGATCGACGTCACCGTGGCCTTTGGCACGGACGGCCAGATCAGCGGGATGGGCCTGGTGCTGCTCCAGGACGACAAGCACTTCTATCCGATCTACCAGGCCGCGCCGGTGGTGCGCGGGGACACCCTCAAGAAATCCCCGAAGATCGCGGACGCGCTGAACCGGTTGGCGCCGCTGCTTACCGACGACGTGATGGCCGGGCTCAACTGGAAAGTCGACGGCCCCGACAAGAGAGAGTTCGCGACCGTCGCGAAGGCGTTCTTGCTGGAGAAGGGGCTGATCAGGAAATAGGCGCGGCCCCCCGCGCGGGGCAAGGCGGGACGTGATGCGCTACCTGGTCGACAACCCGGCTCTCCTGCTCCGCCTGACGGCGCAGCATCTGGCCCTGACGGTGGTATCGTTGGTCCTCGCGCTGTGCTTGGCTGTGCCACTGGGGATCCTTGCCGCCCGCCGGCGCACGATCCGCGGGCCGCTGCTCGGCATCCTGGGGATCATCTACACGATCCCGAGCCTTGCGTTCTTCGTGATCCTGATCCCGCTGATGGGGTTGGGCGTGGGCCCGGCGCTGACCGCGCTGGTCGCCTACGCGCAGATCATTCTGGTCCGCAACATCACGGTGGCTCTGCTGCGTGTCGATCCGGCGGTCGTCGAGGCGGCCCGGGGCATGGGGATGAGCGCCCGGCAGTGCCTGTGGCAGGTGGAGATGCCACTGGCCCTCCCGGTGGTTCTGGCCGGCGTGCGCGTCGCCACGCTGGCAATCATCGGGATCGGAACCGTCGCGGCGTTCATCAACGCCGGTGGTCTGGGCACCCTGCTGTTCATGGGGGTCGGTCAGAATTATCCGGACAAGATCGTGGCCGGGGCCGTCGCCCTCGGCATCCTGGCGCTCTCAATCAACACCGTGACTCGGGCACTCGAAAACCGCGCGTTCCGTGCGGTGCTTGGGGAAGGATCGACTACCGGATAGGCCCTACCGTTGCCCTCCGGACCGCCAGGTTCTGAACAAACGGAGACAGCCGCCCGGCCAGCCGTTTGGGGTGGAAGCGCTTATCGACGACGTAATCCAGCACCTCGTCCGGCATGCGCGGATTGAGCCGATGGAGGGCAGCCCGATACCCTTTGGCTGTCTGTGCGGTCTCCGCACGGGCGATGTCTTTGGGCAACGGCCTCCGGCTCATGTATCTATTGTACACTATTCTCGTCCGGTCGGCGATGGGTTAAGGATAGGCCCCCGCTAAACCTTCCATCCGCGAGTGCCGGTCATACTGTTGAAGTCAACCGTAGTATTGGAGGCTATCGATGAAACGACATCTGCTCTGGATTCTCGTTGTCGCCGGCCTGGTCACTGTCACCGCGGCCGGTGTGATTGCCGCCACCAACCGTGCGTCCGCGGACACCTACGCGGTCGCCGATCCCAGCGTGCAAGCGGACCCCGCTGATCAGGTCGCACAAGCGGCACCGGCGCCGGCGCGCGCGCCCGCGCCCGACATGCGCAGGCGGCTCAACCTGACGGATGAGCAGGCCCGCCGGGTCGAGCAGGTCATGGCCAACTTCCGCAACCAGACGGAACGCCTGCGCATCGATCTCGCTCGGGCGCAGCTCGACGCTCGCGAGGTGATGCTGGCGGCGACGCCCGATCGCGGACGCCTGGAGACGATTTCACGGCGCATGGGAGAGTTGCAGGGTCAGCTCATTCGCGCGCGGTTTGAGATGATGGTGGAGCTCAAGACGGTCCTCACCGCCGAGCAGTGGGCGCGATTTCAGTTCATGGGGAGGCCGGGCGGTATGTTCCCGGGGCGGTTCCGGCCTCGGTAGAACGCGTGCGTGAGACGCGGGGCGCCGGCAGGAGTTACCGTTGCCCAGGTGGAACCAACAGGGGCAAAGCGTTTACCGTACGTTGAATAAGCACTCACCGCGATAAAGGCAACCCGTCCGCGAGGACGGGACGCAAAACCACGGGACTGGGTTGCACCAGTCGGCCGGGTTACCGAACGGGGAGGGTAGAGCGCCTTCCCGCGCGGGAGGGCGCTTTTGCTTTCCTGCGCGCGGGCGCACGACGACCGTGTTGTACCGTTCCAGGCCACCCCCTGATTGTAGAAGATTCCCTGCGTCTCATCCCAACTGTTCATGCAGCGCAGAAAAGGAGACACGACGATGGCCATCACCATGCAGGGGAGCTGGACGATACGGGTGGCGAGCAAGAACGCCGCCTTCGCGCAACACTTTGTGGTCACTGGGGCCGATGTCGGCAACGGCACCTACGATGGCGTGGTTGGAACCGCCGTCTTCGCCAGCGGCGCGCAGTGGTCCATCAATATCCAGAATCAGGCACCCGCGCAACCGTGGCGCGATTCCGCGCAGCGGATCACCTTTCCCACCGTCTCCGGCGGGTTGGTGCGGTTCGATATCGACTCGAACGACAGCGGGCCCGACGCTGACTACGATGACCTGGTGCTCACCTGCTCAATGCCGGCGACCGCCAGCGACTACCTGGTCTATGGGACGGTCAAGACCTACTCGGGGCGGTGTCTGTTCAATCCGTGCCGCGACGACTACGTTGTCATCGATCCCCCGTTCTCGGTCCTGAATCTCTGTACCAGGTTTCCGGAGTTGTGCGGCCCCTTGACCAGGCTGTACCCAGAACGGATCGTGAAGCCTCGACCGCTCCCCGATCCGCCGCCCGACGTGAGACCGCTGGTCATCCCGACCGGGGCGCCCAGTCTCCGAACCGGCGTGGTGTTCCAGTCCCGCCTCGGCTCCATGCCGATGGGTGCCGTTCCCCGCGCTGAGGCGAAGGGCGCGAGAAAGGGGACCGAAGCCGCTTCCTTCGAGCGGTTCGAAGCCGAAGCGGTTGAGAGGCTCCAGACGTCAGCACGCATGGTGACGTTCAACGCCGCTCCGGCGAGGGCCGGGGCCGACCTGCTGACGGCCGCCGACTTTAGGGCCATTGCCGCGATTCGCGATGGGATCCTCCGGTTCCATTGCGACTCGGCCGTCGCCCCGGGGCTGCTGCT
>JBGPNN010000149.1:0-8431 GCA_041487495.1 bacterium | reverse complement strand
CCGATCGGCCTCGGTGAACAGCGCCGTCTTGAGTTGGCCTTTCTCGCGCGTCTCTTCGGTTCCCAGGATGGGCGTCAGCAGCAGCCAGGCTGGACCGCCGTCGGGGTCCATGAACATGAACCGAAGCAGGGAATACTTCACGTCTTCCGCGGTCATCGGCGTCCCGTCCTGGAACTTGACGCCGGCGCGGATCTTGAACGTGTATATCTTGTTGTCTTTCGAGATGCCGCCGTTCTCCTGGCTCGGCACCTCGCTGGCCAGCATCGGCACATACGTGCCAGTGGACGACCCGTTGAAGAAGATCAGGGTCTCATAGATGTGCCAGAGGTAGACTTCCGAACTGGCGGTATCATAGCCGTACGCCGGATCGAGCGTTGTGGGATCTCCAAAACGCACGACCGTCAGCGTGTCCGGGTTCTTCACCGCCTGCGCGTGGGCGCTGCCGCTGATGCCGGCGAGTGAGGCAATCAACGCCAGGACGAGTAGGATTCGCATCACTTTCATGTCACCTAGGCCTCCTTCTTCGATAGTGCGCGATGTCACGCGACACGGGTACCGATCTTGGCGGTTCCGTCCTTTCGATGATCTACCACCTCCCCAAGCCCATTTCCGCGCCCGTCGCGGCGGTCAGCGCTCGGCCAACCGGCCGCTGTACTCCACCTTCATCTGTGCAAACACCTGGCCTTGCCCGGCGGTCACCGTCGCCAGCAGGTCACGGTCGTGGTAGAGCAGGACCGTCACCGAATCCACCGCGCGGTTCTCGTACAGCGCCAGTTGCGCGCCGAGGCGGCCTTCGGTGGCCAGGTATTCCTGGTTCTCCTTGAGCGGCTTGGTCGCGTCGTAGTATTTGGACGTGGCCTCGACGCGGGCGGTACGGGTGGCAGGATCGTACCGGACCCGCCGGACAGCCTCGCTGCCCGAGATGCTGCGGATCGCGCCCCCGACGCGCACACTCGGGTCATTCGGGTCGGCCCGGTTGCGGGCCACCCACGCGTGATCGTAGACCACCACCATTGCGACCACGACCACCACACCAAGGCCCGCGGCGAGCAACCCGAGCGTCGTGCCGTGCAGACCCCTGGTCCGGCGCTTCTGTCGAGACGACCCCGCGCGGCTCATCATGGTGGATATCCTCCTACCCCGTCCGATGGCGGGGATCCATGGCGTCGCGCAGTCCGTCCCCAAACAGATTGAACGCCACAACGGCCAAAATGATGAACACGCCAGGGAACAACAGCCAGGGCGAGAGGATCAGCGTCGGCAGGTTCGAGGCGGCCGTCAGCAGGTTGCCCCACGATGAGCACGGCTCGCGGACGCCGAAGCCAAAGAACGACAGGGCGGACTCACCCAGGATCGCGCTTGGGATGCCCAGCGTGGCGACGACGATCACAAATGAGGATGTTTGGGGCAGGATGTGGCGGGCGATGATGTGCAGGTCGTCGAGCCCGGCCGCCTTCGCCGCCAGCACGTATTCCTGCTGCTTCAGTGAAAGGACGATCCCGCGGATGATCCGGGAGAAGCCGGCCCACCCGAGGAACGCCAGGATCAGGGTGATCATGTAGAACCGGGTCGTGCAGCCCACGCTGGTCGGCAGCACCGCGCTGAGCGTCAATAACAGGTAAAACTCGGGGAAGGCGATGATGATCTCCGAGAGTCGCATCAGGGTGTTGTCGATACGCCCGCCGTAATACCCCGAGATCCCGCCGTAGATGAGCCCGATCGGGATGGTGATGGCCGCCGCCATGAGCCCGATCGTCAGCGAGATGCGCGACCCGTAGAGGATGCGGCTGAACTGGTCGCGACCCGATTGGTCGGTCCCCATCAAAAAGACGCGGGCCGGGCCCTCCACCCCGAGGAAATGCAACGACATGGGGACCACGCCAAACAACCGGTACGGCTCGCCCCGCACGAAGAACTGCACGTAATATCGTTTGCCCTGGTCCTCGGCGTACTGGCGCAGACCCGGATCCGTCAGGGTCGTCAGGTGTACAAAGGGCCGCAGGCTGACGCCCTGCGCATCGACAAACTTCGGCAGGATCGGCGGGTGGAAGAAGCGGTCGCGGTCAGCGTAGTCGAGCGTGTACGGGGCGAGGAACTCGGCGAAGATGGCCAGGAGGTACAGCGCCACCAGGACGGCGCCCCCTGCCAGCGCGACCCGGTGGCGGCGGAGCTGGCGCCAGGCCAGTTCTCTGGGCGTCCGCACGTCCTCGGCCGCCTGCGCCCGCCGGGCGCGTTCCAGCTTTGCCGCGAGTGCGCGCGCCATCGCCTCAGCCCTTCATCAGTCGTACCGAATGCGCGCGTCGCTCAGCGCGAGCAGAACGTCCGCGCCGAGATTGCCAAGGACGAGTGTCACCGATCCAATGACCAGCGAGGCCATCACGACATAGAGGTCTTTTTGGATAGTAGCCTGGACGATCAGTTGGCCGATACCCGGCCAGCCCATGACATTTTCCAAGATGGCCGACCCGCTCAGCAGCCCGCCCAGGCTGAACCCAAAGATCGTGATCAGCGGATTCAAGGCGTTGCGCACCGCGTGCTTGTTGATCACGACGCGCTCGGCCAGGCCCTTCGCCCGGGCCGTGCGAACGTAATCCTGCCGCAGGACCTCCAGCAGGCTCGCCCGCATCTGCCGCATGAGACCCGCATACCCGAGCACGCCGATGACCAGGATGGGCAGAATCATGTGGTGCGTGACGTCGAGGATCCTCCCCCACAAGGGCAGGAAGTCGTGGTCGATGCTGGTCATGCCGCCGATGGGGAACCAGTGCGTCTTAAACGCCAGGTACAACAAGAAGAGACCTGAAAAAAACGTCGGTGTCGAGATCCCCACATAGCCGGTAAGCGACAGGGCGTTGTCGGCCGCCGAGTACTGCCGCCGGGCGGTGAAGATCCCAAGCGGCACTCCGATCGCCCAGGCAACCATGAACGCGACGATATTGAGGATCACCGAGTTCATCAGCCGCGACCCGATTAGCCAGATCACCGGCACCTGAAACGCGAACGAGTAGCCGAAGTCCAGCCGGACCGCGTTCGTCAGCCATTTCAGATACTGGACGTGCAAAGGCTGGTCCAGACCGAAGTTGCTCCGCATCTGGTCCACGGTCTGCTGGCTGACGATGGGGTTCAGGCGGATCTCGGCCAGAAAGTCGCCCGGTGACAATTGAATGATGATGAAGGAGATCAGCGTGATCCCGAAGAGCATCGGGATCAGATGGAGCATGCGGCGGGCGATGTGCCGGAGCATGACCAGACGGGCGGGAGGAGGACGATCCCCCCTCCCGTCCTCGACTCCTTACCGGTATGGCGTCCGGTAGTAGATTGTCTCGATATCGTAGAACGCCAGCGGCGCCGGGCTGAAGTTCGCCAGGGTGTTCCGAAACGCCGGCTGAGTCAGCGTGGTCGTGAAGTAGATCATCGGGACGTTCTCCGCGACGATCTCCTGGTACCGGTTGTAGAGCTGCTTGCGTTTGTTCTGGTCCACGGTCGTGGCGCCCTGATCGAAGAGACGGTCGATCTCGGCCTCCCAATCGGTCGCCGCCTTGTCCTGCTTTGGCCACCACATGTGCAGTGATCCGCCGGACTTCCACACGTTCTGCCCGTTGTGGGGTTCCAACCCTCCGGTGAGGCCGATGATAATGGCCTCCCAGTTGAAGGTCCCGACCAGCTTACCGACCAGCGTGTTGAAGGCCTCAGGAGCAAACGTCACGCGCATCCCGAGCTTCTGGAGATCCTGACGGACCAGGTTGCCGATGGCCTCACGGTCCTGGTTGCCGGCGTTGGTGACCAGCGTGAACTCGACGATGTTACCCTGGGCATCGCGGAGCGTCCCGTCGGCGCCCTTCGCGAAACCCGCTTCGCGCAGCAACGCCTCGGCTCGGGCCAGATCGTATGGATACTTGCGCACGTTGGCGTTGTAGAAGAACTTGTTGGCCGGGCTGATCGGGCCGTACTGCGCCGCCGCCCGGCCCGCGTAAACCTGGCGGACGATCGCGTCACGGTCCACGGCGTAAGACGCCGCCTGACGAAACTTCAGATTCTGGAACCAAGTGAGCTTGGGGGCCTGAACGCCTTTCGGGTTCATGTTGAAGATCAGGAACTCGGTCGCGAAGGTCGCCGGCCCATCGAAGATCGTGAAGTTCCCCGATTGTTGCTGGGTCCGAAGTTCCGCGTACTCGCGGGGCCTGGCGCCATAGGAATCGGTCTCTTTGGCCAGGAACTTCAGCCGGGCCGCGTCCTGGTTTGGCACGATCTCCACGACCAGCCGCGCCAGATACGGCAGCCGCTGGCCTTTTTTGTCTACCTTCCAGTACTTGGCGTTCCGCGTGAACAGGATGCGCTGTCCTGGGACGTACTGGTACATCACAAACGGCCCGTTGCCGACGATCTCACGTGGGTCGGTGTTAATCCCCCAGGTGCGGTTGAACTCGGCGGCGCCCTGTTTCAGAGCCCCTTCGAGTTTGTGCTTGGGCATGATGGAGAACCCGATCGTGCGTAGGAACGGCCCAAACGGCTCGTCGGTCTTGAACTCAATCGTGACGTCGTCAATCTTCTTATACCCGATCTTCTTGCCGGCGATGGTCAGGATGTCGGGGAGGCTCGACTGGACACCCTGGGTGAATGCCGCATCGAGGGTGAATACCACGTCGTCCGCGGTGACCGGTTTGCCGTCGAACCACTGGATGCCCTTCCGCAGTTTGAATCGCCACGTACGGCCGTCTTTGCTGACGGTCCAGGACTCCGCCAGATCGGGCTCGACCTCTGTGGTCGACCGGTTCGTATTCACCAGACTTTCGAACACGTAGGCCAGGGGACCGGTCGATGACGTCTCCTGCGCCACCAGGACGTTGAAGGTGCGAGGATCGGAAATCGATGTCAGGACAAACGTGCCCCCGAACCGACCGGGATCGGCTTGGAGGACCGCCGGGTTGGGGACATCCGGCAGCGAAAACTTCTGGGGCGGTATTTGCGCGATCACGGATGTGGTGAGGATGAGGGAAGCCGTAACGACGATGACGAGCAGCCGGCCGAGCGCCATGTCGTCCCTCCTTGCTCCGGGCGACGCGGGTCACCGGAGAGGATCTTCTCATGTATTGTACTATGCTTCAGTATACTGCAGTTAGCAACCGCCGAAACCAGTACGCTGCTGCGGATGACAACTCCTGCTCCTGTGTACGGGCTCGGGCGGCCGCAAGTTCCCCGACCCCTTGGTGGTTACTCGACACGCTCAAGCGGTGCGTAGGTCAGCGCCAACCGCTTCACCGCGCCGGTGAAGCGCACGGTGACGACCGCCCCCTCGCCGTCGCCTTCCACTTCCAGCACCTGGCCTTCCCCAAACTTGGCGTGGCGCACCCGGGCGCCGACGTCGAAGTGCGGGACGGGCCCGCGCCGCTGGGTGCGGCCGGCCGCGGTGACGGTGATCCCGCGGGACTCGGCCGGCCGGGGCGCGACCGGGGCGAGCAGATCCTGGGGGATCTCGTCGAGGAACCGTGACGGCACGGCCATGGAGGGACTGCCAAAGGTCGCCCGATTTCGGGCATGGGTCAAGATCAGCCTGGACTTGGCTCGGGTAAACCCCACGTAGCACAACCGCCGCTCCTCATCGAGACCGCCCTCCTCGTCGAACGCGCGGGCGTGGGGGCAGAGCCCCTCCTCGAGCCCGGTGACGAACACCAGAGGGAATTCGAGGCCCTTCGCGCTGTGGAGCGTCATCAGCGTGACGCGGTCGAGGTCCTCGCGGTAGGTGTCGACGTCGGCGACCAGCGCGAGGTGCTGGAGGAAGGCCGCCAGGTGGGGCTCACCGGTTGACTCCTCCACTTCTTGCGCCACGGTCACGAGTTCGCGGAGGTTCTCGAGACGGCTCTCCGCCTCGTCCGTGGCTTCGGCTTCGAGCATCTGCTGGTATCCCGTCAGGACCAGCGCCTGCGTGATCACGTGGCTGGCCGGTCGCGCCGCCGCGATCCCTGAGAGATCGTCGATCAGCTTGACGAAGGCTCCCAACACGCGGGCGCTGGCCCGCGGGACCTCCGACAACGCCTCGGGTCGGCGCAGGGCTTCCAACAGCGGGCAGCCCGCGGCCGCAGCGTACGCCGCCAGGCGCCCCAAGGTGACGTCGCCGATCCCGCGCCGCGGCGTCGCCAGGGCCCGACGCAGGCTTGTCTCGTCGTGCGGGTTCACCACCAGCCGCAGGTAGGCCAGGATGTCCTTGATCTCCTTGCGCTCGTAGAACCGCACGCTGCCGACCACCTGGTAGGGCACGCCGGCTTTGAGGCATTCTTCTTCGAGCAGCCTCGACTGCGCGTTGGTACGATACAGCACGACGGCGTCGCGCAGCTGCCCACCCGAGGCCACGTGCGCGCGGACCTCCTCCACGACGAAGCGCGCTTCGTCGCTGCCGTCCATCGCCTCGTAGACGCTCGCGGGCACGCCGACATCGTTGGCCGTCCAAAGTTCCTTGGGATGCCGGCGGGGGTTGTGCTGGATGACGGCGTGCGCGGCGGCCAGGATCGTCTTCGTGGAGCGGTAGTTCTGCGCCAGCGTCACGACGGTGGCATCGGGATAGTCATGTTCGAACTCGAGGATGTTGCGGACGTCGGCCCCGCGCCACTTGTAGATCGAGTTGTGCACCAGGATCCCGTTGGCGACGTACGTCCGAAGGTCGGGCACATCGAGATCGTAGACGGGGCCTTCGTAAGATCCCAACGTCCGCGACACCACCTCGTCCTCCAGGACCTGCCCGCTACGCACGACGGGCAGCAGCATCCCTGGATGCAGGTGACCAAGCGGCAGCACGAGGTGGACCGGGTTGGCGCGCGCAGGGCCGGCTGATGGGGCGGCGACGCGGGCCCGCAATACCGGTTCACCCTCTACCAGCGCGGCCAAATGCCGCGCCATGTGCCAGCCCGCGTCGTAATCGCGGCGGGCTGTCTCAACACGCCACACTGCCGCGCGTGACTGTCGCGTGGGGTATTGCTGCGCCACCCGAGCGCGAGTCTCATCTCCCGACGTGACGAGTTGGACGCGATGGTCCGACCATGAACGGTGCCGGTACGAACGCCTGTCTCCAAACATCGTGAAGTGGACCAGCCGTCTCGTCGTTTGTCCCCGGATCACGGCGCCGGATCGATGATGAGGATACTCGGGGTACATTCCCAGGTCGGCCAGCAGGCGATGCGCCCTTGTCTCAGTGTCGATCTCGCCGAAAATCCGGTTCACATGCGGCTGCGTCACGCGCATCCGGCGGCCGCGGACATGAAACACCATGGTGGGAATTCCGTACTGGAATGCATGCAATTGCTCCAGGCACGCGATCTCCGCCTCGTCAGGAGACGCGGCCAGCACCCAAAGGCAGTCAGCCACCTCACCGTTGAGCCGGAGGGCCAGACCGCTGTCCGTGCTCCCCATTGTCCGGCTGCGCATACCACGCGTCCGGCCGATCCGGTAGCCCATTCCACGCCGGTGCATCAGATACACGTAGTGGAGATCGGGGCGGGGCACGAGCCGACCGAAGACCAGATGATTGGGCGTAGCGGTCAGGCGCAGGCCTCCGCGGGTCTGCACGGTCACAACAGGCCCGTGATATTCGCGCCGCAACGGCGCAGCCGCCGCGACCGTGGTCGCGCGACCCCCTCCACTGGCCGCCACGACCTCGGCCCCTTCCCCGAGGGATTCGATAGGACGTTCCCCGTGGGGGCCGGCGATCATGGTGCCGGCCGGCAGGCACTGATCGTCATCGCCGACCACCGTCACGTTCCGATGCCGGCCTGAGAGCGCGCGGATCAGCAGGTACTGCGCGTGGTTCGTATCTTGATACTCGTCGACGAGAACGTACTCGAAACGTTCCTGATACTTGGCGAGGACGTCGGGGTGCTCATCGAAGAGGCGCAGCACCTCGCAGATCAGGTCATCGAAATCCAGCGCGCCGCGCGCGTACAGCGTCTCCTGGTAGGCTCGCCAGACCCGCGCCGTGGCCTCTTCCATGAACGACGACGCCCGGGCCGCATAGCGCGCCGCGTCCAGCGCCTCATCTTTGGCGCGGCCGATCATCCCGTGGATCGCCGCGGGAGGAAACCGGCGCTCATCCAGGCGCAGGGTCTCCATGCACTCGCGGATCACCCGGCGCTGATCCTCTTCGTCGTAGATCGTGAACGTGGACGGAACGCCGATCCGCTCACCGTCGATGCGGAGGATCCGGCTGCAGATGGCGTGAAACGTGCCGATCCAGATCGGCCGGGCCACGGCACTGCCGAGCAGCGCATCGATGCGCGCGCGCATCTCGTGGGCGGCCTTGTTTGTAAACGTCACCGCCAGGATGCGGGACGGGGCGACACCGCGTTCGCGAATCAGGTGCGCGATGCGGTGCACCAGGACGCGGGTCTTCCCGGATCCGGCGCCGGCCAGGACGAGCAGCGGCCCGCCCGGGTGGGTCACGGCT
>JBGPNN010000148.1:0-8537 GCA_041487495.1 bacterium | reverse complement strand
TGAGGTGCTGGTCAAGGGCGTCAGCGAAAAACTACATGTCTATAAGATCGGCCACCATCACAAAGATTGAGGGAAAACGTCTGGTCAAATGATGTGTGGGCTGTGCTGCTCATCTCGGGGGAGGATGATCAGGGGGTATCATACGGGCCGCCACCCAGACCAGGCCAGCCGCGGCCACTCGCAGAGATCAGCGCGGCCGGCCAGGATGAGGGCGTTGACGTCCCCGACAGCGTAGTCACCGCCGAGCATCATCGTCGGTACGCGTGCCAGGTTCCGGATGAGATCGCTGGCGTGCGCGTGCGCCTCGCGGGCACGCTCGGGATCGCGGGCGGCGAGTGCGGCCGGCATCGATACCGCGACCAGGTCGCAGCCGCTCCCCTTCAGTTCGCGCGCGAGGGCCAGGCGTGCCTCGTTGGCGTCGTCGTCTTCCGGATCCTCCCAGGCTTCCACCCCCACGCCGAGCGGACGGTCCGGCGGCCAGACGATCCGGGCCGCAGCGACGAGATCGAGAAACCGCCGTGACGCCACGAGGCCATCGAGCACGAGCACATCGAACCCGGCATCGACGCCTAGTCGTACCGTACGGTCCAACGTGTCGGTCAGGTCCGTGCGCTCCTCGCCGGTGGCAGTCAGCACGTTCAGCCGGAGGCCGACTTTTGCCGCGGTACGAGCGTGTATGGATTCGGTGATGATCCTCCACGAGTCGGGACTGCGCGCAACGCGGTCGGTGTGGGAAACTGTAAACGGCACCGTCAGGATCAGGCCGGCTTCAGACCTGGCACCGGTCGTGGATGTGACGATCCGGTTTGGTAGCACCACGGCGCCGAGTTGCAGGGGTGTCAAGAGCGGGGCCCGCGCGTCCGTGGAAGACTCGCCGGCCCGTGACGCAAACCAGGTTTCCGCGCCCGCCACGAACTGCGCGTCCCGCACGGTGAGCGTGCCGTACGTGAGCACGCGCGTACGGGCCAGATGGTGGAACGCAAGCTGTTCGGGTTGGAATACCGTCCAATGGCGAAAGCCTTCCCACCATCGGCGGCTGGGCTCGGCAGCCCGCTGGATGCGCCGTACCGCCGGGCGCCGCTCACCCTCGTAGGCCGCGAGCGCGTCAGCGAGCCCCACGTGCCGCTGCAACGCATGCGCAAGCCCGATCGCGTCTTCCAATGCCATGCGCGTACCCGAGCCCACCGAGAAGTGCGCGGTGTGCGCCGCGTCACCGGCCAGCACGACGTTACCGGCGTGCCAGGGCCGGTTGCGCACCGTGCGGAAGCTGAGCCACTTGGAGTTGTTGGCCTGCAGTCGATGGCCGTCGAGGTGTCGGGCGAACAGGCGCTGACAATACTCGAGCTGCACGGCCTCCGTGATGCGATCGAAGCCGGCGCGCCGCCACGTGTCGTCATCCGTCTCTACGATGAACGTGCTGAGGGCCGGGCCGTAGGGGTAGATGTGGGCGCCGAACCACCCATGTGTGCCTTTCTCGAAGATGAAAGTGAGGGCGCTAAAGGCCTGCGTCGTCCCCAACCAGATGTACTTACTCTTCCCCATGTGGATCGACGGCCGGAACCGATCCGCCAGTTCGCCGCGCACCATGCTATTGATGCCGTCGGCCGCCACGACCAGGTCATAGCCGGCGACGTCTGCCAGCCTCGTGATCTCGCATTCGAACCGCAGGTCGACCCCCAGACCACGCGCCTGCTCCTGCAGGATGCGCAGCAGGTCCGTCCGCGCGATGCCCGAGAAGACGTGCCCCCCGCATCGCAGGACCCGGCCGCGGTGCCGGTACTCCAGCGCGTCCCACTGGATCATCGCCTGCGTGAACGCCTCATGGGTCTGCTGGTCGGCTTCTCGGAGGTAGCGCATGGATCGTTCGGGGAAGACGACGCCGAACCCGAAGGTCGCATCGGCTGCGTTCCGCTCGAACACCGTGATCTGGTGGGCCGGATCGGCCCGCTTCATCAGGACCGCAAAGAACAGACCGCCCGGCCCCGCGCCGATGACTGCGATTCTCATGGCTGCGCCACGGATGTTCGCGGTGCCAGGAGGGATGCCCTGGCGCCCAGCGAAATCGCGGAACCATGAGCATCCTCGCCGCACAGCTGGCTGATCGCGTGCGCGTCCAGCAGAGCACCCGCGACTCCGATACGTTCCTGTTGGTCCCCAAGGGCGATGTCATCAGCCTGAGCGTCGGCGACCCGGACCTGCCGCCCCCGCCGAATGTGATGCGCGCGGCGCATGCGGCCTTGGACGCGGGTCACACCCGGTACACGCATTGGCAGGGCCTGCGCGAACTACGCGAGGCGATCAGCGGCAAGCTCCGGCGCGAGAACGCGCTGGACTATGCTCCTGACGAGATCATTGTGACTGTCGGTGCCGAGGAAGCGTTGTTCGTCGCGTTGATGGGGCTGGTCGGGCCGGGCGATGAGGTGCTCTTCGCCGACCCCTACTTCCACGCGGTGCCCAAGCTCGTCAAACTGACCGGCGGGACACCGGTACCCATCCCCGTCCGGGAGGCCGACGGATTCATCCTGCGCGCCGCGGAGGTCGAGCGGCGGGTTACGCCGCGCGCGAAGGTGCTCATCGTGATCAGCCCCAACAATCCCACCGGGGTGGTGCTCGACGGTGAGGCGCTGAGTGCGCTGGCCGATCTCGCGCTGCGGCGGAACCTTGTGGTGATCAGCGATGAGATCTACGAGCGCATCCTCTATGATGGGGCGCAGCATCACTCGATCGCCGGTCTTCCAGGGATGCGTGAGCGGACGGTGGTCACGAATGGGTTCTCCAAAGCCTACTCGATGACGGGATTCCGCCTGGGCTACCTGGCGGCGCCCGCCGACACGATCGCGGGGCTGCAGGGTCTCAAAGAGCCGCTGTCGATCTGCGCGTCGTCCATCTCGCAGTGGGCGGGACTGGCGGCCCTGACGGGATCACAGGACGTGATTGCCGAGCGGGTCCGGATCTACGACGAGCGGCGCGGGGTGCTCATGGCCGGTCTCGAGGCGATGGGGATTCCCTACGTCCGGCCGCGCGGTGGGTTCTTCCTGTTCGCGAACATCTCCACCCTGGGACTGGGCAGCCTCGAATTCTGCCGGCGTCTGCTCGGGGAGGCCCGCGTCACGCTGTTTCCCGGCGCGATGACGTCGTCAGGGGACGGCTACGTCAGGATCTCGTGGCTGCTTCCGATTGAACGGATCCGCGAGGGCCTGGCGCGCATGCAGGCGTTCGTCGACCGGCTGCGATCGTAGACCGGTGGCGTCAGGCGCGCTTCCGGATATCGTCCACCTCGACGAAGAACCGCTCGACCTCCTCGTCGGTCGTGTAGAAGTGTGGTGAGATCCGGATGCCACAGCGCGGCCGGTAGTCGATCATCACGTTGCGACCGATCAGCTTGCCTTCCACCCTCTCCGCACCCGGAAAGTCGACGCACACCATGCCCCCACGGCGCGCCGGCTCGCGGGGCGTATTCACGCTGAACCCGCGGGCGTCGGCCCCCTCAATGATGCGCTGCGTCAGGCGTAACGATTTCTCACGAATCGCGCCGATGCCCACTTTGGCGATGATGTCCGTGCCGGCTCGTGCCGCGTAAAGCCCGGTGATGTTCGGTGTCCCGGTTGCGAAGCGCATGGCATTGTGCGCGTACTGCATCGTCAGGTCAAACGTAAACGGCCTCGCGTGACTGAACCACCCAACCACGCGCGGCTCGAACCGGTCGATCAAGCCCGGCTTGACGTACATCCAGGCGGCACCCGGTCCACCACACAGCCACTTGTGGGACCCGCCGAGGACGACGTCGGCGTCCCACTGCCGCACGTCATACGGCACGCACCCGGTCGTCTGATATGCATCGGTGATCGCCAGCGCGCCGCGCGCGTGGGCCATTGCCGCGATGGCGGCGACGTCCTGCACGAAGCCCGACCGGAAGATGCCGTGGTCGACGACGACTGCGAGCGTCTGATCATCGATGGCATCACGCCAGGCCTCCAGCGGGATCGTGATGCCGTCGGGGCTGCGCAGCAACTGCGCGCGCAGGCCGAAGTCCTCGTACATCCCGAAGTTGTAGGTGAGGCTCGGGAAGTTTAGCTCGGTCGTGATGATTTTGGTGCGGCCGCCCGGTTGGAAGATCGCGCTCAGGATGATCGAGGCCAGCGTCGACACGTTGGCGTGGAAGACAATCGAATCCCAGGTCGCGCCAATGAGGCTGCCAATGAGACCCGCGTGGTCCAGCATGTACGAGCCCCACTCGGCCCAGGCCACCTCCGATCGGGCGTTCCATTCGTCGGCGTACCGTCGTAGCCAGTCGTAGGCGCCGCGCGGCATCGCGCCCATCGAGTGTGCGCACAGGTGCGTCGTCGTCGCTAGGATTGGGAACTCCTGACGCCAGGCGAGCAGTCGGTCTTCGGCAACCGTTGCCATCGAGTGATCGCTCCGTTCTGATATCGTCTTAGTGGGGTATTCCCCAATAGGACCGATGAGGCCCCTCTACTGGATGTTCCGATCAGCGGGAGTCCAGGACGAAGTTGAACGTGGCGATCTTGCCTCCGGCGCCGTCCCGCACCGTCGCGAGCAGGCCCTGGTTGAAGATCCCGTCGCTCTGGTTGCGGGTCTCCCCCGGGAAATAGAGCTGGGTCGTGAGCGTCGGACTGGTTGGCGCCCGCACTTTTACGTGGATGTGTCGTGTGCGACCGGTGTACAGCCCCGGCATGATGGTTTCAAGATAGTAGATGCCCGTGTCATCGGCGGACTGATGACCGCGCAGCCTGTAGCCCGCGTTGTCATACTCACCCCGGTCGTTGGCCTGCCAGAAGTCCAGCCACGCGCGTGAGACCGGCCGGCAGTCCCGCGCGAGCACATACCCGGTGATGATGAGCCGCGTGCCGGGCATCCCGGATTCGATCAGCGAGATGCGCTCCGGGGTGTTGGCCTTGTAGAAGGGGCCTTCGGTCTGGGATGGGGTGACGGGACCGTTTGGCGCGCAGGCCGGCGCCGGCGGCGTCGCCTGTCTCTGTGCGGCGGCGCGCGCTGGTGCGCCGCTCGGCCCGAGGAGCGCGATCATCACCAAGACCGCAAGCATTCCCCCAACCGTTCGCATGGCTCCCACTCCTTACGCTGTGGCGCTATCGTTCCGCGGAATCCTGACGCGAATGCGAGTCCCCTGAGCCGGGGCGCTCTCCACCTGTAGCGTGCCCGCCAGGCGCGCAGCGCGCTCGCGCATAGAGTGGAGGCCGAGGTGGCCTGGGGACAAGTTTTCCGAAGCGAAACCAACTCCGTCGTCGTTGACTTCAAGGAGGACCTCACCTGGGTTGGACGACAGTCGCACATCTACCCGCCGGGCACGGGCATGTTTGATGATGTTGTTGAGCGCCTCCTGTGCGATGCGGTAGACGGCCTCCTTGACCTCATAGGGCATGTCGGGCTCACTAGACCACTCGCCGTGGACTTCCAGCCCGTGCCGCGCGCGCGCTGACTCGATCTGCTTCGTGAGGGCGGCGATGAGCCCTTCGCTCTCCAGAGCCTCGGGGCGCAACTCGAAGATGAGCGCGCGCATCTCGGCCAGTCCGGCCTCCGCGAGGGAGAGCACATAATCGAGCGGCTCCACCGCCTGCGGGGGATCCCGGTCTAGCAATGTGCGCGCGGTCCGCGCGCCCAGGGCGATGCCGTACAGCGCCTGCGAGACGGAGTCGTGCAGTTCGCGCGCCAGACGCTGGCGCTCTTCCAAGATCGCTTTCTCTTTCGCCTCTTCGAAAAGCTGGGCATTCATCACGGCGACGGCTGCCTGGTCGGCAATGGCCGCGAGAAACGTGACCTCTGCATCGCCGGGGTTCTTGCCGCGTGGGTAAAAGACGTTCAGCGCGCCCACCCCTCGATTTCGGTAGATGAGCGGCACCGAGACCACGGTATCCCAAGCCGCGTCGCGCAGGACGGGATGCATGGGTTCGTATAGGGGATCGTTGAGGAGCTTCTGCCGCGCGTTGGCGTGTATCAGTGTTCTCTTCTCGCGGACGGAGTCGGTGTTCGGCAGTCGCGCACCGCGGCGGACGGCTTCCTTCCATCTGGCTTCGACGTCCGGGCCTTTCGGGAATCCGTAGGAGCCAAAGATCCGGAGGTCCTCGAGATTCTCGTCGACTAGGCAGACCCCGGCGGCGACCGTTCCGGTCGCTTGGACAACGTGCTCGGCCAGTTTCTCGAGCGTCGCCTCGAGAGAGCCCGCGAACGCGGCGTGCGCGGCGATTCGCGTGAGCGCCTCCACCTTGCGCGACAGATGGTGCGTCTCCGTCACGTCGCGAAACATCACGACAACCGGGCAATGACCATCGAGTAGGAGCGGCACGGCGGTGAATTCGATCTCGAACTCCTCGCCGTCCGGGCGGGCCAGCACGGAGGTCCCCCGCAGAATGGTACCCGCCTCCTTGGTGGCCTCATGGTCTCGAATGGCGTTGCGCAACGTGTCGCGCGCGTACGGCGGCATGGCCGCATACGCGTCGCGGCCAAGGAGTTCGTCGAGCCGGTAACCGCTGATCCGGCAGGCGGCCGGGTTCGCGTAGACGATGTGGTCGCTCTCATCAATGACGAGCGCGGCGTCCAGCGATGCCTCGAACGGCCGGGAGAGCGTCTCCACCGACGATGAGTCTTGCATCATGAGCGCCCTCCCAGGTGGTTCAATGGACGGTCAATCGTCACCAGGCCGATCCGGGCGGCAAAGAGTGCGGCCTGAGTGCGGCTTTGAACGCCAAGTTTCGCCAGGATGCTGCTCACATGGGTCTTCACGGTCTTCTCCCCGATTCCCAGGGTCTGGGCGATCTCTTTGTTCGCCTTACCCACGGCAACCAACCGGAGTACGTCTGTCTCACGCTCAGTGAGCGCCTCTGGGCTTTCGGGTGCGCGGACCTCGCGCATGAGACGTGCCGCCGCCTCCGGCGAAAGCTGAACTTGACCGGCCGCCGCGGCGTGGATGGCCTGGCGAAGTTCGTCCCCTTCGGTGTTCTTCAACAGGTAGCCGATGGCGCCGGCCCGGATCGCGCCAACAACAGAAGCGTCTTCCAACACGCTCGTCAGCGCGACGACTTCGGTGTCTGGGAGTTCCTGCCGGACAGCCGCTGTCGCGGCAACGCCGTCCATCACCGGCATCAGCAGGTCCATGAGGATGACATCGGGGCGGAGTTCGCGCGCCAGGCGCAGGGCCTCGGCGCCGTCGGGGGCCTCGCCGACCACCTCGAGGTCGGGATCCAGGGCCAGAAACATCCGTAAGCCCTGCCGGACCACGCTGTGGTCGTCAGCAATCAGAATCCGCGTCGGCATGTGCGTCCACTTAGTTTCCCGCAATCTGTGGGTCAAGTCATCCGTCTTTAGTCTGAGATGCGTAGTGAGATGGTATCACCTTTCCGTTTGTGGCATCAGTCTTTGGACGGAGATTGGAGCCTGTCCAAGTGACCGCGCAAGATATGGCCTTTGGCCCGATGTTCGGTTGCCGGCCCCGTCGCACACTGCACAACGTCATGACTCGGTTGCTGCTCGTGGAGGGTCAGCCCGCGATCCGGTGTGGGCTCCGGATGCGGCTCACCTTGGAGCCGGACCTGATGCTCCTCGGTGAAGCCGGCGACGGTCTCGCCGCGCTGGCCCAGGCGGCGGTGCTCAACCCCGACGTGGTGCTGCTAGACATCGAGGCCACGGGTATGGATGGCATCGAGCTGATCAAAGCGATCCGGGCGGTGTCGTCGCACAGTGCCGTGCTTGTCCTCAGCTTCCGCGACGATGCGGGGACGCGGAAGCGGGTGCAGGCGGCCGGCGCCGCTGGGTTCGTCTCCAAACACGAGGTTGACGACCGACTGATCCAGGCCATTCGTGAGGCAGCGACCGGACAACACGAGCTTGCGGCGGATGCCGCGAGACAAAGAAACGTGAGGCATGGACTGACATGAAACGGTTGATTGGCGTAGTGCTTGTGAGCATCGCCGTCGCGGGGACATTTGTGTTGCCGGCGAGCGCCCAGCCGGCGACCCGTAGAGTCTCATTCGCGGATGTGGCCACCGCGGTGGTACAGAACAATCTGCAGCTTCGCGCCGCGGCCCTCGACGTGACGGTCGCACAGGCACAACTGGCGCAGGCGCAGGGTGCGCGACAGCCGCAAGTGGGCCTCGCCGGCGCGTACACGCGGAATCAGGAGCGGCCCGGCCAGACGATCTCGTTTACCAATCCGTTCGGGCCGGTCCCGCCGCTGATTACGATCGCGTTCCCATCCGCAGACCCCAACGTGTACGCCGCGCGGTTGGGCGTCTCCTACCCGTTGTATACCGGCGGACGGCTGGAAGCGCAAATTGCCCTGTTTCAGGCCAATCTGCGGGGCGCCGAGGCGACGTTCAACCGCGCAAAGCAACAAGTGGTCTACGCCGCGGAGCAGGTCTACCTCCAGGGTCTGCTGGCCGTTGAAAATATCGCGGCGGCCCGGCGCGCCCTGGAGACGGCCAACGAGAGCCTGCGTGTCGCACAGGCCCGCTTCAGCACCGGGGTAGCGCCGCAGTTCGACGTGTTGCAGGCGGAAGTGGCCG
>JBGPNN010000147.1:0-8590 GCA_041487495.1 bacterium | reverse complement strand
CGTGCGGCCCGCGAGGAACCGGTCCTCGACGCCGCGGCGACGATCGTGACCGACCTGCTGCGACGGCTGCCCGAGTTTCGCTAGGGACCAGCGCCTCAGGAGACGCTCGCCCACACCTCAAGTGTCTGCCGGAAGCCCGCGTCGAGGTCGACGTACGCGAAGGGGCCAAGGTCGGCCTGGAAGGCCTGATCGCTCAGGTCCGGCGCGATCGGCAGCGGTGTCTCATCGTGCGTGACCAGCCCGGCGGTCCCGGTCGCGCGGTCGATCGCCGCGACCACCTCGGCGACCGGCGACACGGTACCCCGAAGGTTGTACACTCGGGCACCATCTCCGGGCCGGAGTGCCGCGGCGATGAACGCTCGAGCCACGTCCGATGCGTGCTGGAGCGCGATGCGCCCGCCAAACCTGATCCGAAACGGCTCGCCTCGCGACGCGTGCTGGAGCGCCGTGGTGATGTCCGACGTGACCCCAAGATCTCGCCCGGGTCCGTAGACCACATACGGCCGGAATCCGATCGAGCGCACGCCAAATTCGGCAGCGTAGATCCGCGCCATGTCCTCGTTGGCGCGCTTAAAGACGCCGTAGAGGTTTTGGGGGGCGACGCCTTCCTCTTCCCCGAGCATCCGGCTGGGATCGGGCCCGTAGACCGCGGCGCTGGACGCGTAGATCAGCGGGATGTTGCCGGCGCGCGCCAGTTCCAGCAGGTTCATGGTCCCGCCCACGTTGATCTCGGCGCACCGCATCGGGTTCGCCCTGCAGCCGGGGATCTGCAAGGCCGCCAGGTGGATCAGGGCGTCGGGCCGCTCGCGCTCAACCACCGCCTGCAGCGCACCGTGGTCGCGCACGTCGACCTGCTGAACCGCACACACTCCCTCGATGCCCAGCAGGCGCAGCCGGTGGGTGTCCAGCGACACGTCGAGACCGACGACCTGATGCCGGTCCTGGATGAGATGCCGGGCCACCCACGCCCCGAGACATCCACCGACCCCGGTGACGATCAGCCTCGCCATACGCGTCTCCCCACGCGAACCGCGCGACTCATTTAGCGGCCAGGCGCATCTACAAAAATCCCGGAGGGAAACGAGAACTGGTTGGTGCCCGTCCCCATGCTCCCAAGCGCCGTCCATCCCGCCCCGGTCATATCGTTGAATCGCACCACCCGATGGACCTCGTCGGTGACGTAGATCCGACCCTGCGCGTCGACCGCCAGCCCGGTCGGAAACGAAAACTCGCCGGTTCCAGTGCCGATCTTGCCGAAGGCCGTCCAGCCGGCACCCGTCATGTCGTTGATCCGCACCACGCGGTCGTTGCTCGAGTCGGTCAGGTGGATGCGCCCGGTCGCATCGACGACCACGGACGCCGGGAATTCGAACTGTCTGGCGCCGCTCCCCAACGTCCCGAATGTCGTCCAGCCGGCACCCGTCATGTCGTTGATCCGTACGACACGGTCGTTGAGCGCGTCGGCAACGTAGATGCGACCCGCACCGTCGACGGCGATCCCTTGAGGAAAGCTGAATTGGTTGACGCCGCCGCCCCGCCCACCCAACACGATCCAGCCGGCGCCCGCCATGTCGTTGACGCGGACAATCCGCGCGTTGCTGGCGTCGGCCACGTAGATGCGCCCGGTCCCGTCGACGAAGATGCCCGCCGGCAGATCGAACTGGTTGCGCCCGGTGCCGCGGCTGCCAAGCGTCGTCCACCCGGCCCCGCTCATGTTATCGATCCGCACGATGCGCGAGTTGCTGGCGTCGGAAAAATAGATGCGGCCTACGCCGTCGACCGCGATGCCCGATTGAAACGCAAACTGGCGGCCGCTGCCGGGAGCCGTGGCCTGCATACTCGTGGCCGCCCACCCGGCCCCGGCAAGATCGGTGATCCGCACGATCCGGCCGTTGCCGGGGTCGGTCAGGTAGATGCCGCCACGCGCAATCTGCGCCACCGCGTCGTGCGGCCGCGCCGACGGCAGAATGGTCACCAGCAAAACCACCGCCACAATCAGCCTGGATAATCTCTCGCGGGGCACAGTGAGTGCTTCTCCCCCGCGGCCTAAACTTCCCTCAAAGCGGGAATAACCTTCCGGAGCCGTCATGAAGGAACTTCTGGGGCTGCACCCGCAGGCGCTGGCCGCCGACCTGATCGAGCGCGCCAACGCGATCGTGATCCGCATGGACGCCGCGGGCTGCATTGTCTGGGTCAACGCCGGAGCCGAGAGCATTACCGGCTACCCGCGGGATGAGTTGTTGGGCCGCAACCTGGTCGACGTCCTGGCCCCACGGGCGCGATACCCGCACGCTGGGGAAGAGTTCACGCGGTTGGCCAACGCCGGGATTCCCGTAGAGCTCGAACACGCCATCGTGACCAAGTCCCGCGCGGAACGCTTCATCGCCTGGCGTGGGCAGGGGATCCGGGATGCCGGCAGCCCGCCTGGGACGGTGGTCTTCGGCATCGACATCACGGAGCGCCGGCTCGCAGAGCAGGCGCTGACGGCCAGCCACGACCGGTACCGGTACCTCATCGAGCAGGCCAACGACATCATCTATCAAACCAACCACCGCGGCCGGTTTACGTTCGTCAACCCCGTCGTCACACGAATGCTGGGTTTCACCACCGACGAGTGCCTTGGACGCCACTATCTCGAACTGATCGCCCCCGAGGCTCGTGACGCCGCGCGGACGTTTTATCTCGCCCAGCTCACCGAGCGTACCCCGACCACCTACTACGAGTTCCCCGCCCTTACGAAGGACGGGGGGCACGTGTGGCTGGGCCAGAACGTCCAGTTGATGATGGACGGCGAGCGGCTGATCGGCTACCATGCGCAGGCCCGCAACATCACGACACGGCGGGAGGCCGAGGACGCGCTGCGGCAGAGCGAAGGGCGCTTCCGATCCCTGGCGTCGGCGTCCCCGGTTGGAATCTTCTACACCGACGCCCGCGGCCAGTGCGAGTACGGCAACTCGAAGTGGCTGGAGATCACGGGCCTCAACCGCCAGGACAGCCTCGGCGACGGTTGGATGCGAGCTCTGCACGCCGACGACCGTTCACTGGTCTCCACATGGTGGGAGACGTGCGCGCGTGAGGGCCGCGAGTTCACGATGGAATTCCGCTTCCAGCGACCGGACGGCGACGTCCGGTGGGTGCAGACGCAGGCGGCGGCCATTCGCGACACGGACGGCGCGGTCACGGGCTTTGTGGGCACCGTCGAGGACATCTCCGATCGGAAACGCGTAGACGGCGAACTCCAGACGCAGCGAGACTTTGCGCTGCAGGTGATGAACACCATCGCGCAGGGCCTGGCCGTCACCGATGCCAAGGGCACATTCTCGTACGTGAACCCCGCGCTGGCTAACATGCTCGGCCACACGATCGAGACGCTGACGTACAAAGACCCCATGGACATCATCATGGAGGACGATCGTGAGATACTTGCGAAGGCCCGCGCGCGCCGGCGGGAGGGCGAAACCGACACCTACGAGATCCGCTTCCGGTGCGCCACCGGCAAAATCATTCACGTCCTCGTGACCGCCGTCCCTCGCATGAAAGACGGCGAGTATCTGGGCTCGATCGCGGCGATCACCGACCTGACCGAACGTAAGCAGGCCGAACAGACGATCCGGGACGCCAACGAGAAGCTCACGGGATGGGTCAATGAACTCGAGCAGCGCAACCGCGAGATCTCGCTGCTCGGCGAGATGACCGAATATCTGCTGGGCTGCCAACACTTAGAGGAGATCTCGAAGGTCGCCGCCCTGTTCCTCCCCCAGCTGTTCTCCAAACTGCGGGGCGCGCTGTACGTCAAGGGGCCGTCGGGGGACCTGCTCGAAGCCATCACCACCTGGGGTGAGGGCGCCCCGACATCGCATGTGTTCGTCCCAGAAGACTGCTGGGCCGTGCGCCGGGGACGCATGCACGCCTGGACCTCAACGGCCAGCGGCCTCTCCTGCCCGCACCTGGGACTCAAACCTCCGGAGGCGACGATGTGCGCGCCGATCAATGCGCAGGGCGAATCGCTTGGTGTCCTGCACCTTGCTCGCCCAGCGGACACCGGCGGATCCGACGATCTGTCGAGCGGATCGGTCGGGCAGCTGGCCAGCGCGGTCGCCGAGCAAATCGGGCTCGCCATCACCAACCTGCAATTGCGCGAGACGCTGCGGCATCAATCGATCCGTGACGCGTTGACCGGCTTGTTCAACCGGCGCTACATGGAAGAGTCACTCGTCCGCGAACTGCAGCGGGCGTCCCGTGCCGGGATTCCAGTTTCGGTTATCATGGTGGATCTCGATCACTTTAAGCGGTTCAATGACTCGTTCGGCCACGCGGCCGGCGATGCGTTGCTGCGATCTCTCGCCGCCGTCCTGCAAAAGGGAATCCGTGCCGAAGATATCGCGTGCCGCTACGGTGGCGAGGAGTTCGCGCTGATCCTACCCGGTGCGCCGCTCCACATCGCCCAGACCCGCGGGGAGGCCATCCGGCAGGCCACCGCGCGCCTGAGCGTCGAGCATCAGGGCACGGCGCTTGGATCGCTCACCCTTTCGCTGGGGATCGCCATGTTCCCGGACCACGGCAGCACGGGCGAGAAAGTTCTGAAGGCTGCGGATGCGGCGCTCTACCGCGCAAAAGCCGAGGGCCGCGACCGCATGATCGTCGCGTCCTAACGACACGCCGTGGGGGGCCGAAAGACCCAGTGGATGACCGTGCCCGAGCCCCCGCCCTGCGTGATCGAGCCCCCCGGGATGTGGATGCCCCCGTTGACAAAGGCCGCGCCGACCAGCCCGTGAGTCGGCGTCGGCATCGGCGCGAGCCGGCTCCACGTGTTGGTCCGCGGATTGTATGCCTCGTTCTGGTCGAACACGCCGCGCGGGTCGGTCGTGTTGCCCTCTCCACCGATGACGTACAGACAGCCGTTGGCGACGACGCTCGCGACGCCCCCTCGCGGCGCCGGCATCTGCGCCCCCACCGTCCATCGGTTCGCGGCCGGGTCGTAGATCTCGAGCGCCGCGGTCTTTTCGCTGTTGAAGCCCGCGCCAAAACGGCCCCCCGCGACGTACACCTTGCCATCGATCGCGCCCACCGCGAGGTGATTCCGCTGTGTAGGAACACCCGGCAGGACGGTCCATCGATCGGCGGCCGGATCGTAGACGGCAAAGTCACCCCCGCGCGGCGGGCGTCCCCCGGCTACGTAGATCTTGCCGTCCATGACCGTCGCCCCACCGCCGCTTCGCGCGGTCGGCATGAGTGATCGCCGCCGCCATGCCCCAACCGTGGGGTTGAGTTCGTAGACCGTGTCCAGATAGACCTCGGGCCGGCCGGTCCCGGCACCGTCGAACTCCCCGCCAATCACGTACAGCCTGCCGCTGACGGCCGCCGCCATGGCATGGTGCAGCGGCATCGGCACTGGCGGCCCGAACGCCCAACGGTCGGTCGCGACGTTGTACACCTGCACAACGTCCGACGGAATCCGGCCGGGCGGGTAGCCGCCGACGACGTAGATCATGCCGTCCAACTCGGTGACCGCCTGCTCCGAACGGGGCACGAGCAGTGTCGCCGCGAGGCGCCAGCCGTTGACTTCGGGCAATCCCGCGTTCTCGGGGGTTTGCGCCAACGTCGACCGCTCCGGCGCGCCGAGGACCAGCGCCATGACGAGTCCCACGATCAGGGCAGCGCCGAGGGGCCTCATCGCGTTGCGGTGGTCAAGGGCTGGCCGCCCCACCGTTCGAGCATCGTGATTTCCGGTACCGTTTTCCGCTTGAGTCTCTTGAGTTGCTTGACCGGCCTGCCGAGTGGCATGATCGCGCACACGGCCATGTGCCGGGGGATGCCCAGGAGCGCTTGCACTTTTGGTTCCTGCGCGACCGCCAGCGTGGTGACGGTTCCGCCGAAGCCTTCGTTGCGCGCGGCCAGCAGAATGCTAAACGTGAACGGATAGACCGACGCCCCGCTGACGACCCCTACGCGATCCAGGTACTGGTCCGTGGACGCGACGACCTTGAGATCAACGCACACGACCAGGACTACCGCCGCCCGCAGGAGCGGTTCCGTCAGCCGGGCCGGCACCGCAGTCTGCTCGATCGTGCGGGCGTCCACCCTTGTCGGGTCAATCGTGTTCCAGGGGTTCTCGCCGGCCTGCACCTGGGCCGCATACCGCTTCGCCGCCGGGGCGTTCAACGCCGCCAGGGCTTCCCGTGTCGCGCGATCGCGAATGACGAGCACACGCCACCCCTGGCGGTTGCCACCACTGGGCGCGAAGCGCGCCTTGTCCAGGATCTTGAAGAGGATCTCGTTCGGCAGCGGATCATCGGTGAATTCCCGCGCTGCAAAGGTGGTGCGCATGACGTCGTACAGTTCCATACACTCCCTCCGGGCCTGGCCTTCAGCCGAGTGGTTGGAGGAGCTCGATGGTGATGTTGTCTGGTCCTTTGAGGAACGCGATCCGCATATCCCCCTGCTGCTGGGGCGGCATGAAGAAGACGTACCCTTTTCCCGACAAGGCCTTGTACGCGGCATCGATGTCGTCGACCTGGAGTCCGATATGGTCGTAGCCAAACCGCGCGTTGGCGGAGTCACCGGTGATGGTGTCGCTGTCCCGGCGCGCGCGGAGGTAGATGCGGGTCCCGTCGAGGTCGATGATCGCTCCATCGGCGGTCCCAAACTTGCGCCGCTCGACCAGGGTGGCCCCAAGGTCGTTCGCGAAGAACGCCTCACTGGTCGGCAGATCCCTGCAGATCACGTGCATGTGATGGTAGCGGTATCTCATCCTGTTCCCTCCGAGGTTGCTACCGCACAAGCGGCTGCTTTCTGAGACGCACGCTCTTGGGGGTGGTCTCCAGATATTCGTCCTCTTGCATGATCTCCAGACCCGTCTCGATAGAAAGCACTCGCGGCGGCTCTAGCTGGATGGCCTTGTCAGAGCCAGACGCGCGCATGTTGGTGAGATGCTTGCCCTTCACGGGGTTGACGAACATCTCATCGCCCTTGGACGTGCTGCCAACAACCATACCTTTGTAGACGTGCGTGCCTGGACCAATGTAGAGCGTCCCGCGGTTTTGCAAATTGTCGAGCGCAAACGCCGCGGCCTTCCCCTGCATGATCGACACCATCGAACCCTCGGCGCGCCGTCTTTGAATCTCACCGCTATGCGGCCGAAACCCGATGACTCGAGACGCCAGAATGCCCCGCCCTTTGGTGTCGACCACAAACTGGTTGCGGTAGCCGATGATGCCGCGGGTCGGGCCTTCAAAGATCATGCGAACGCGCGCGTCGTGTGTCTTCAAATCCCTCAAGATGGCGCCGCGCGGCCCGAGCCTGGCAATCACGGTCCCCTGGTACTCGCTGGGGACGTCGATCGTCATCTCCTCGTAGGGCTCCATCGTCACGCCATCTTCCTCTTTCAGCACCACCTGGGGTTGGGAGACCTGCATCTCGTACCCTTCGCGGCGCATGTTCTCCAGAAGGATGGCAATGTGCAGTTCGCCGCGGCCGAAGACGCGAAACACATCATTGGACCCGAAGTCGACCCGCAGACCTACGTTGACCTCGAGCTCGCGCTCCAGACGCTCCCGAATCTGGCGGCTGGTGACGAATTTCCCATCGCGGCCTGCAAACGGCGATGTGTTGACCAGGAAGTTGAGGACCAGTGTCGGTTCATCCACGTCAATGGAGGGGAGTGCCGCAACGTCCGGCTGGTCTCCCACGGTGTCGCCGATGTAGATCTCAGGCAATCCGGCGATCATCACAATATCACCCGACTGCGCCGCTGCGGCTTCCTTCCGGGACAAACCTTCAAAGGTAAAGAGCTTGGTAATCTTGCCGGCCACGACGCGGCCGTCGGGCTTTCTCACCCAGACAGGCGATCCGGTCTTGACGGATCCCTGGTAGATGCGGCAGATGGCCAGACGCCCCAGATAATCGTCATAGCCCAAATTGAACGGTTGGGCCTGCAGGGCGCCTTGTGCGTCGTGGCGCGCCGGCGCCACCTTCTCGAGTATCGTGTCAAGGAGTGGGGTCAAATCGTCCGACTCGTCGTCGAGCGAGCGCTTGGCAATCCCTTCTCTCCCGGCGGCGTACACCGTCGTGAAGTTAGCCTGGTCCTCCGTCGCCCCAAGCTCCCAAAAGAGTTCGAGCACTTCTCCCTCGGCACGGCCAGGATCGGCCGCCGTCCTATCGATTTTGTTGATGACCACGATGGGCTTCAAATTCAGCTCGAGCGACTTGTTGAGCACGAACCGCGTTTGCGGCATCGGCCCTTCCTGAGCATCCACCACCAACAGCACCGAATCAATCGAGCGCAAGATCCGCTCTACCTCTGACCCGAAGTCGGCGTGGCCCGGTGTATCGACGATGTTGATTTTGGTCCCTTTGTAATAGAGGGCGGTGTTTTTGGAATAGATCGTAATGCCGCGCTCCTGCTCCAGCGCATCGGTGTCCATGCTCATGCCTTCCACAAACATGCCCGTCTGCCGCATGAGCGCGTCAGTCAGAGCCGTCTTGCCGTGGTCAACATGGGCGATAATGGCGATATTGCGAATTTCCATAAACAAACACCTTTCGGCAAACGTTAGGGGGCGTGGATCAAACCGAGCCCTCGGAGAGGCTG
>JBGPNN010000146.1:0-8631 GCA_041487495.1 bacterium | reverse complement strand
CCCCGGGTATGGGCCGCATCCCGATATAGTGATTGAGGGTGTTTAACTCGTCGACATCGCCGCGGGTGCCGCGTCCATCGATGAGGAGTCGTACCCCCTGAGGATACTGCGGCGCATGGAGCGTCATCGTCCACAGCGGCAGCGCCGCGCCCGCGAGCAGCATCGCGAGCGCTCCACCCGTCACCGCCATCAGTTGAAGGCGATTCATGACTGCTCCTTCGCCAGCGCCGCGAGCATGGCGTCAAAGGGCAGCACCGGCGCGCCTGGATGGGCCTGATGCGCCGACGCCTCCTCGGCGTACGCGGCGACACCGTAATTCATCGGGGTACGGATGGCCGGCGAGCGCACGTACCGGGCGCCGGGCGCGTCGATCCAGGTTTCGACCACCGCGTCGTGGACGAATCCCCTCGCGCGGCCGGACGCGAGCGCGTCACCACTGTGGCGCACCAGGCACCCGATATCATCGAACCGATGGACGGTCGATCCCTGGCGCGTGGCCGCCGCGAATCGTGGATCGCTGAGAATCATCCCGCACTGCTCACAGCGATCGCGCCCATACGCGAGCTCCGGCGGGCCGCTTTCGTCGCCGGAGCGGGTTGCCAGCGCCCACAGCGCGGGCGCTGCCACGGCAGCCGCCGCCCCGCCAATCGCCACGTTGAGGAACCGTCGTCGCGTCATCATGTTCTTCTCCCTCGAAGGGGAGGGACCGAGACTCCTACGGCTCGATGAGGATCCACCCGTGCATCTCAAGGTGGAGTGCCGAACAGAACTCGGTGCAGTACTGGCTGAACGCCCCGGCCTTGGTGGCGACGAACCTGACCGTTACGGTTTCGCCCGGATCGATGCTGAGCTGAATGTTGTACTGAGGAATCGCGAACCCGTGGGTCGCGTCTTTCTGTTTCTCCGTATTGGTGATATGCAGCACGACCGTATCGCCCTTTTTCACGCGAATCACGTCCGGGCGGAACGAACTGCGCATCGCGGTCATCCAGACCGTGACCGTGTTGCCCTTGCGCTCGACGCGTTCCTTGCCGCGCTCGACGAAGTAGGGGCTTTTCTCCATCGTCCGGATGTCGGTGCCCATCGGATAGACGTCCCACGCCTTAATCTTGTCCATCCGAATGATCTGAGCGTAGTGGGGCTCGGCGTTCGCCACCGGCATATCGTAGATGACCTTCATCTTGGAGGCGTTGAGGTCGACCAATTGCAAATTTTGCGGGTGCAGCGGGCCCACCGTCGGGAACCGGTCAATCGACCACTTGTTCAGCGCCACCAAGTACTTGCCGCCCGGGCGGACGGTGTCTCCTTCGACCGTTGCCAGGTGGCCGATGTTTTAGTGGACGGGGACCTTGTCCACGAGCTTCCACGCCTGGTCACCCGTGAAGTACGGCTCACCGAGCGACAATTTGGCCACCGCGCTTTCGATGAACAGGCTGGTGTAGGCGTAGCCCTGGTTGTCGAACTGCGTGTGGAGCGGGCCGTTGCCGACGGCCACCCGGCCGGCGACCACCGCGTCGAACTTCAGGATCGGGACGCCGAATGCGTCGGTGCCTTCGAAGTTCTTATCGGCGATGGCCTTCTTGATCTTGTCGATGCTGTAGACGGTGGTGTGCGGGTCGAGCTTGCCGGCGACGACGATGTACTGTCCGTTGGGTGCGACGTCGACGCCGTGCGGGCTGCGCGGCTCCGGCGCGAAGTAGAGGATACCCTCGGCGACCGCGGTCTTCAGGGAGATGACCCGGACGCCGTTCTTCATCTCAAACTTGCCGGCCTTGACTACTTCTTCGGCCTTCTTCCAGTTGATGATGTGGAGAAAGTCGAAGTCCTTGGCCGACGCGCCCGCCTCGATGGACGGCTTGCCTTCCATGTTGCCGCCGGTCGCCATCTCGGTGTTGAACGAGTTGATGAATCCCCAACCGTCGCTCACCAGCTTACCCGCGTCGGCCAAGTCCTGGCTGTACGGCGGCAGCTCGATCTGGAACGAGCGCGCGAGATCGATGCGTCCGGTGGTCTTGTCAATCGCCAGCCACGCCGATGCCCCCCGGTACCGCTCTTTGTACTGCTCAAGGGGCGCAAACCCGCCGTCCCACACCATCGGGATCTTGCTTGAGACGTGGACGTAGTCGGTGTTGGGCGTCGCGAAGACGCCACCATGCGACGTCATGATATTGGGGATCTGCAAGATCTGCTTGACGCGGAAGTCGCGGAGGTCGATCATTGCAATCCGGCCGTTGGCGCGATCGTTGATGTAGAGCCACCGGCCGTCGTACTCGCCGTTGGTCTCCGACAACGCCGGGTGGTGGGTGTCACCCCAGGTCAATGCCGGACCACCATTATGGCCCTCGTCGAGAATCTGGTTGCCCCAGTCCGCACCGTAGCCGTAGCCTTGCCACGGCTCCGGCGAGAAGACCGCTATGACTTTGAGCATGCGCATCGACGGCAAGCCGATCGCGAGCATTTGTCCGGAATGCCCGCCCGAGGCAAACATCATGTACTCGTCGCGCTTGCCGGGCGGGACGAAGCTCTGCACCGCCGCGGTGACTTCGGCCGGGGTGAGGTTGCGAGCCTGCGCGACATTACTGGCATCGCCTAACGCCACCAGCTTCGAAGACGAGCGGGCGCCAAAGAGGTACGCACCGGCGACCAACACGACCACGAGCGCAATGGCTAGGACGTTGGATCCTTTCATGTCATGCCTCCTGTGATCGATGATCTCTGGCATTAGCCAGGTCTGCGATGGTCACGCCGTCGAGCAGGCTTTCCACCGAGTGCTGGATGCGGCTGAGGGTGATGCGGACGGGGCACGGCTGCTCGCACGGGCAGTCGTTCCAGGCCAGGCAGCGCGACACCACGATCGGTCCTTCGATCGCCTCAATGACCTGCCGCAGGGTTACTCGTTCCGGCGCGCGGGCCAGCCGGACCCCGCCGTGGGCGCCCCGGCTCGTCTGGACAACGCCGCCCCGGACCAGCGACTGGATGATCTTACCGGCCTGCGCCGGCGGAATGCCGCGGCGGAGGGCGATGGCAGCCGTCCGACTCGACCCACCGACGGCCAGGTCCAGGACGGTTCTCAGGGCGAACTGGGTGCCTCGAGTCAACTCCATTGGGAATCCGGAAGAATCAGAATTGTTTATCGTCTTTCACCCTACGGTCCGGGGAAGGCTGTCACAATCGGGCCGGGGCCTGATTCGGGAACTCAGCCTCCATCGGGTCTTCACCCGATGCCGGCGCGCACCGGCCGCGCGGTGCGGCGGGGGCGGAGGCGGGAGGATGGTAAAATCAGCGTGAGGTGCAGCCGATGAATATACGGATCCACGAGCCCCGCGTGGGGTTGACGTTCGATGACGTCCTCCTGGTCCCGCGGCGGTCAGGGGTGCACAGCCGCGGTGATGTCGATACCCGGACGACGCTGTGCCGGCGGATCGAGATGACGATCCCCGTGGTGAGCGCCAACATGGATGCCGTCACCGAGACGGAAATGGCGATCGCCATGGCGCGGGAGGGCGGGATCGGCATCATCCACCGCTTCCTGCCGATCGATCAGCAGGTGGCGCAGGTCCGGCGGATCAAGCGGGCGGAGAGCATCGTCATCGAGCAGCCGTACACGGTAGAGCCCACGCGGCCGATCCGGGACGCGCTGGAGTTCATGGAGGAGCATGGGTCGGCCGGTCTGCTGGTCCTCGACGACCAGGGACGGCTGCTGGGTCTCGTGACGTCCCGCGACCTGCTCTTCGAAGACGACCTAGACAAGCCCGTGTCAACAGTCATGACAGCGCGCGACCGTCTGGTGACCGCCCCGCCGGGCATCGGGCTGGATGAAGCGCGCGCGATGCTGCACAAGCACCGGATCGAGAAACTCCCACTCGTCGACGGAAACGGAGCCCTGCACGGGTTGATTACCAGCCGCGACATCCGCAGCCGGCTCAGGCATCCGCACGCGACCAAGGACGAACGGGGGCGGCTCCGCGTCGGTGCCGCTGTGGGCATCCGGGGTGACTATCTGGAACGGGCCGAGGCCCTGGCGGGCGAGGACGTGGACGCGCTGGTGATGGACGTCGCGCACGGCCACACGGAAGCGGCGCTAAAGGCATTGGTCCGCCTGCGCGAGCGGTTTCCCGGCGTGCCGGTCGTCGCGGGTAATGTCGCCACGGCGGAGGGCACGAAGGATTTGATCGAGCGTGGCGCCGACGCGGTCAAGGTGGGCGTGGGACCCGGGTCGACCTGCACCACGCGGATCGTCACCGGCGCCGGCGTGCCGCAGTTGACCGCGGTCATGGAATGTGCGCGCGTTGCGGCTGCCTCAGGCGTGCCGATCATCGCCGACGGCGGGATCCGGAACTCCGGTGACATCACCAAGGCGCTGGCCGCCGGCGCCAGTAGCGTGATGCTGGGCAACCTGCTCGCGGGTACCGAGGAGAGCCCCGGCGCGCTCGTCATCCACAACGGCCGCCAGTACAAGACCTATCGTGGGATGGCCAGCCTGTGGGCGACCGCGCAGCGCCGGGCTCTGGATGGCGCGGTCGAAGACGAAGATCTGACGCAGATCGTCGCCGAGGGTGTCGAAGCGACGGTCCCCTACCGGGGCAAGGTCGCCGATGTCGTACAGCAACTGGTCGGCGGTCTGCGCTCTGGGATGAGCTACTGCGGAGCCCGCACGATCCCCGAGATCTGGGACCAGGCGGAGTTCTTCCGCATCACGCCGGCCGGGCTCAAGGAGAGCCTCCCGCACGACGTGGAACCTGTATAGTGCCGGCTAGGCGGCGTTCGGACTGCTCTGCGGCTCGAATGCACATAGCGGATCGCCGTCCAGATAGTCGCCGCTGTACGCGTAGGCCCGCGCCCTGGATCCGCCGCAGATCGCTTTGAACGGGCAGCCCGCGCACTTGCCACGCAACTGGTCCACGTCCCTGAGCGCGGTGAACAGCGGAGCCGTCCGGTAGAGCTCGACCATCGGCGTCTGGCGGATGTTACCCGCCGGCACGGGCAGGAAGCCCGATGGCCACACTTCGCCCTGGTGCGACACGAAGGCGATGCCGTTGCCATCGCGGATGCCGAAGGATCGCGCGACCGGTCCGCCGCTCACCCCGCGCGACGAGAGCCCGCCCCGCTGTATGCGCTCCACGGCGACCCGGCGGTAGAACGGCGCCTCGGTGGCGGCGATGACAAACGGCGATTCCAGCGACCGCGTGTACAACCAGTGACAGGCCTGCTCGGCCTGCTGCGGCAGGATGTTCCGCAGCAGACGGCCGCGTCCCACCCCCACCAGAAAGAATAGGCTCCACCGCCGAATCGGCATCGTCTTCAAACGTGCGTAGATGTCCGGCAGGTCGGGCAGGGTTTGCGCGCTGACCAGCGTGTTGATCTGGACCGACAGGCCCAGGTTGATCGCAGATCGCGCCGCGGCCAGGGTGCGCTCGAAACATCCCACCACGCCACGCAACCGATCGTGCCGCTGCGCATCCGACCCATCGAGGCTGAGGCTGAGCCCCGACAAACCGGCGCGCTGCAGACTGGCTAGGGCGTCGGCGGTCAGCAGCGGGGTCGCGCTCGGCGCCAGCGACGTTGGGATGCCGAAATTGACCGCCTGCCGCACGATAGCCTTGAGGTCCGGCCGCTTGAGCGGATCGCCGCCCGTGATTACCAGGTGGGGCAGCGGGGGTCCGAAATCCACGATCTGTGAGAGAAACCCGATCGCTTCCATGGAGGTCAGTTCGCGCGGATCGCGGCGCGGGATCGCTTCGGCCCGGCAGTGCGTGCAGGTCAGGTCACACGCGCGGGTGATCTCCCAATAGAGCATCACGGGCGCGCGGCTGAAGACATACGCACTCATCGTCGGCCCCCCCTCGGACACACGTGGCCTTCTTGCATCCCACCATAGGGGACACCGGGCGTTTTGATGATCGGGTGCAGACAGTATTTCCGCCTGCCTCGGATAGCCTTTACACTGCAAGTCGAACCTATTCCGGGAGGGCCGGCGATGGCGAAACCCGACAAGCGCGAACGCCTCAAGCTTCCTCACGTCGAGATCCCCAAGCGGCCCCCGCGGGCGCGAATCGCCGACTTCTGCGAGGTGGCGCTGACGTACAGTCCCGAACAGGCGATCGCGGAAGCCACACGCTGCGTCGAATGTACCAAGGCGCCCTGCGTCGTGGCCTGCCCGTTGCACAATTCCATCCGTGACTGGCTGGTGCTGACCGCCGAGGGACGTTTCCTCGATGCCGCGCACCTGTCCCGGACCACGAACAACTTGCCCGAGATTTGCGGTCGGATCTGCCCGCAGGACCGGCTGTGTGAAGACGCGTGCATTGTTGGGGTCAAACACCCGCCCGTGGCGATCGGCGCGATCGAGAAGTTCATCAACGAGTACGCGTTCGCGCAGGAAGGATTGCCCCTGCCGCCCGTCGCGCCGCTGACCGGTCATCGGGTCGCGATCGTCGGATCGGGCCCTGCGGGCCTGGCCTGCGCGGAGGAACTGGCGAAGCAGGGACACCGGGTGACGGTGTACGATGCGCACCCGCGGCCGGGCGGGTTGCTGCGCTACGGGATCCCGGGGTTCAAACTGGACAAGGCCGTGGTCGACCTGCGCATCGAGTATCTTGAGCGCCTGGGCGTCGAGTTCATCGGCAACACGCGGGTCAGTCAAGACGTCAGCCTGGAGGAGTTGCTCGACGGCGGCTTCCACGCGGTGTTCCTGGCGACCGGGGCGACGGCGCCGAAACGGTCGGACCTGCCCGGAATCGGGCTCGACGGCGTCGAAGACGCATTGCCGTTTCTGATCCGCAATGAGCCGGATGGCGTACTGGTCATCCAGGACGATTTGCGCGACCGCCGCGTTGTAGTGCTTGGCGGTGGCGACACGGCGATGGACTGCGTTCGGACCGCAAAGCGACTGGGCGCGGCGAGCGTTGCGTGCGTCTACCGTCGCGATGAGACCAACATGCCCGGCAGCCGGCGCGAAGTGCAGTCGGCCAGGGAAGAGGGTGTCGAGTTCCAGTGGCTGACCGCGCCGGTCCGTTTCATCGATAGTGGCACGGGCCGCGTGCGGGGGATCGAGTGCGTCCGGATGGCGCTGGGCGAGCCCGACGGGCAGGGCCGCCGCCGGCCGATGCCGGTCGAAGGGAGCACCTTCGAGGTCGAGGCCGATCTGGCGATCCTGGCGTTTGGATTCGACGGCAGCCCGCTACCCGACACAGACGGGTTGAAGGTTACAGCCTGGCAGACCTACATCGTCGGCGACGATGGGATGACAAGCCGGCGAGGTATCTTCGCGGGCGGCGACGCGGTGCGGGGCCCCGATCTGATCGTGACCGCGCTGCACGACGGCCGCCGCGCCGCCGAGGCGATCGACGCCTATCTCGCTACCACGGCCGGCCGCGAACCAGCATCACCCCGAGGGCCACGACAATCAGCGACAGCAGCAGGTTGATCCGGCCGATCCAGAGATCGTGCACCAGGCTCAGCGCGCGCCGACCCAAATGGTCGCGGCTACGATGTGCAGCCAGATAGACAGCAGATAGAGGGCTCTCACGGAACGGGCTCCTTTACGGGCGCCCGTTCGTTCGGCGGAGAGGAGCGGATCGCCTGCTTACTGAAGCGCTTGTTTCAGTCCCTCGTACTGCTCCCTCGTGATCTCACCCTTGGCTAGACGGAGCTTCAAGATCTCCAGCGGCTCCCCGGATCGGCCCTCCCTTCGGGTGAACGCGAGGGCGATCAGCGCGATCCCCCCGATGAGAACGAGCAGTCTCAGAAGACCAAAGCCGGCGGAACCGCCCCATCCGCCCCGTCCCATCATGCCGGGGCCCATCATGCCGAACCCCCACATCGACATCCCAAGGACGGGGAGCAGCACAATCGCTCCGAGGATCACCAACAACAGCGTTGTCCGTTGTCTCGAATCCATGGTTACGGTCCTCTAAAGATGTTTTTCCTGGATGAAGGTCCCATGCCAGGTATGATACCAGACCCTTCCAGTGTACGCGTTCACGCTGAGCATCGCGAAGGGTCTTCCGCTTCGTTCCACGTCGAAGGTGACGTAGCCGTAGAACGTGGTCCCTTCATCGGGCTCGGCGCCGGCGAACGTGGAGGCCAGGTACTGCGCGGCGATCTGACGCGCGCGTTCCCTTGTGATTACCTGCCCCGCACCACGCCCCATCATGCCGCCGCCCGCCATGTGCCCGTACCTCGTGTTCCACATCATGTTCGGCCCAGGCTCCGGATGCACGAAGCCGTTACGCTCCACGATCACTTCCATGGCGCCGGTCCCCGTGCTCTTCTCTTTCACCAGCACGTAGAAGTGATTGGAGAACTCCATGACTTCTTCGGGGATCAGGTCAGCGTAGCCGGACGCGGCGAGGGTCTCCCTCACCCGGGCGGCGGCCGCGTCGATCGTCAGCAGTCCCGAGGGAGGGGCGCTCTGGGCGAAGCCGCCCATCCACCGCATGTGGCCGTTCCAACCCTGTTGGGCGGAGATGGGCAGCGCCAGTGCCAAAGCCAGCGCCACCATCCCCAGGCCGGCGAGCAGGTGTCTCCGTGACATTGTTATCATCTCCCCAGTTGCGCTCCTCACCGCGTGTAGCGGTTGACGATAAAGGCGCGGATTTTTAGACGCCGCCCCTTTTGGATTGCAGCGTG
>JBGPNN010000145.1:0-8635 GCA_041487495.1 bacterium | reverse complement strand
TGCTGGCCTTCGGGTAGTCGTGGACATCGACGGGTATCTGCGACGGATCGATTATGACGGTCCGCGTGATCCGACTGCCGCCACGCTGATTTCACCGGACACGCTCTTGCCGATTACGAGGCGATGTGCCGCTTCCATCAGAGGTCACCGGAATCGCCGTTCACGCGAAAGCGAGTCTGCACGCGCGCAACCCCGGCCGGGTGGATTACCCTGAGTAATCATCAGTTGGTTGTGACAGAGCACGCTCGGCGCCGCGAGCGGGACCTGACCGAGGACGAGTGGCGTCGTGCACTCGCGGAGCACTTCGGGATTGATAGGCTGAGGTGAGCTACATGACGTTGCACGCCGGTGCCCTGACAGACCTGATTGAGCGGATCTTCACCGCTGCCGGCGTTGACCCGCGGGAAGCCCGGCTTGTCGCCATCCACGTCGTCGATGCCGAGGCGCGAGGGTACGTGTCGCAGGGGCTGATCCGTGTGCCGGCCTATGTCAAGTGGGCGCGTGCGGGCCAGATTGCGCCGCGCACCACCCTGACCATCGAGCGCGACGCCGCGGCGACGCTGGTCGTAGATGCGCACAACGGCTGGGGGCACGTCGCGGCGATCGAGACGATGCGCCTCTGCATGGAACGGGCGAAGACCTCGGGCGTGTGTCTGGCGGTCGTGCGCAACACCAACCACATCGGGCGGCTGGGGTATTATGTCGAGGCTGCCGCCGCGCAGGGGATGATTGGGCTCATTGCCTGCTCGGGGAACCCCACGTCGTCCTGGGTGGCCCCGTGGGGCGGCATCGGGCCGATATTCGGAACCAATCCGATCGCGATCGGCTTCCCCCGCCGTGATGGGCCGCCGGTTGTCGTCGATGTCTCGACCACGCAGGGCGCGCGCGGCAACGTGCTGCTGGCGCAGAAACTCGGACAATCGCTCCCGGAGGGCTGGGCGTTCGACGCGGCCGGGGATCCTACGCGCGATCCACAGAAGGCCTTGCCCCCGCACGGCACGCTTGCGCCGCTCGGCGGGCACAAGGGCTATGCGCTGGCGGTGGCCGTCGAAATCCTCTGCGGCGTGCTGGCCGGCATATGGCCGCCCGATCCTTCGGCGAACTTTGTTGGGGCGATCCGTGTCGATGCCTTTCTTCCCCTTGACACGTACTATGAAAGTTTGGCCGGGCTCGCAGGCGCCATCAAGACGGGGCCGACGAGGCCAGGCTTCGACGAGATCTCTCTGCCCGGCGAGGGCAGCGCGCGGCGAAAGGGGCGCAGCGACGCCGACGGGGTGCGGGTCTCGCCCGAGTTGTGGCAGGAGATCACCGCCGTGGCCAGAGAACTAGGGGTAATGCCCCCATCCATGTAAGGAATTGCGGTAAGGATTGCACGCGTGTGCGCGGAGGTGGTAGAGGCATGGCGATCTGGGACGACGTCGTTCCCCCTGAAGAGCGGGCACTCTACGAGCGCGGCGGCTGGGGTGGGGTGGCGGGATTTGGACGGAAGCCCGCGCTCCTGGTCGTGGACATGTACACGGCATTCGTCGACCCCGCGTATCCGTTCTCGAGTCCCGACGCGCCCCAGGCCGTGGCGGCCATCCGGCAGGTGCTGGGTCAGGCCCGCGCGAGCGGGATGCCGGTGTTTTTTTCGAGGGCGCAGCGGGCGCGGACCGCGTCGGAGCGGGGGCGATGGAAGGCGGCGGCCATGCAGTATCCCATCATGGCCAATCCGGAGGCGTATCAGATCGTGCCGGACCTGGCGCCGCTGCCGACAGAGGTCGTGGTGGTGAAGACGGCGCCGAGCGCCTTCCACGGGACGAATTTGATCAGTCATCTGGTGTTTCACAGCATTGACACGGTGATCGTCACCGGGACCGTCACAAGCGGCTGCGTCCGCGCCACGGTGGTCGATGCGTTCAGCGACGGTTTTCGCGTGATCGTGCCGCAGGAATGCGTCTACGACCGCTCGCAGACCAGCCACAAGGTGGCCCTGTGGGATATCTACACCAGGTACGGTGACATTCTGCCGATTACCGACGTTCTGGCGTACATGCGCCGCGTCAAGGACGGCGTCGCGCACGAGGACCCGGTACGGCACACCGTTGCATCTCATCACCAGGGAGGGTAAACGGGATGAACGTTCCGGCACGCCTCGCATTCGTTATCATCCTGGGCTTCGCGCTGCTGGCGTCGAGCGTGGGCGCTGGCGCCGCCCCCGCGGAATCGGTCTTTCGCATCTATATGGTCGGCGATGCGCGCACGCTGGATCCAGCGGTGGCCTCCGACTTCCCGACCGCGTCTGTCTCGTTTCTGCTCCACCTGCGCCTGGTCAAGATGGATGGGACGGGCAAGATCTATCCTATGGGGGCGAGGTCGTGGACGATCACCGGCGGCGGTCTCGTCTACACGTTCGAGCTCGATCCCCGTGCGAAGTTTCACAACGGGAAGCCCGTGACCGCCGCGGACTGGAAGTGGTCGCTCGACCGCTTTGCCCAGCCGGAGACTGGTAGCGGGTCGGCTGAGTCGGTCATCGGCGGTATCGTGGGGTATGACGCCGTGCGGAACGGCGCGACCAAATCGCTGGCCGGTGTGCGCGTGATCAACCCCACGACCCTGCAAATCGCGCTGCTGCCCGACGGCCGCGGTGGGTTCATCAACCGCATGACATCGTACAACGCCGCGGTGCTCAACAAGGATGAGGTCGAATCCGGCGGCCGCGACTGGTTTGAGAAGAGCGACGCCGGTGCGGGGCCCTTCAAACTGGCGCGTTGGGAGCGCAACGTCAAGTTTGTGTTCGCGGCCAACAAAGATTTCGTCCTGGGCGCACCCAAGGTCGACAGCATCGAGATGGTGATCGTTCCGGCGGCCGTCACCCGCCTCAACCTCTACGACGCTGGCCAACTGGATTTGACCGACGTACCGCTCGCCGACTACCGGCGCATCTCCGCCGATGCCCGGTACGGCCGCGAATTGAAAGTCTTCCCGCGCGCCCAGAGCCTGTTTCTCGGCCTGAACGGCACCGTCTACGAGCCGTTCAAGGATGTCCGGGTGCGCCGCGCGGTCGCGCAGGCGATCGACCGGGACCGGATCGCCCGGACCGTCTTCTTCGGATTCTACACGCCGGCCTACGGGATCACACCGCCGCAGGTCCCCGGCGTCGATGCGAATCAAAAGAGCCTGCCCTATAACCCCGATGCGGCCAAGCGGCTGCTGTCTGAATCGGGCTGGGCGGGTCGCATGCCGCCCCTCGACATGGCCATCAACCCGGCGGCTCCTGACTATCAGATGGCCGCCGAAGCCGTCGCCGCGATGGTCAAAGAGACGCTCGGTATCGACGTGCGGCTCCAGCGCCAGGAGTTCGCGGCCTACCGCGCGGCGCTGAACCGCCGTAACGCGTTCGCGTCGTTCATGCAGGGCTGGTCGGCCGCCTTTCTCGATTTCGGCTATTACCTCGATGTGCTGCTTGACGGCCGCAGTGGGCTCAACTTCGCGAACTACAAGAACCCGGACTTCGACAAGCTGATCGACCAGGCCAACAGCGCGCGGAGCGAAACTGACCGCGAGGCCGCCTACCGGCAGGCGGAGCAGATGGCGATGAACGACGCGGCCCTCGTACCGGTGGTGTTCACCCGATGGGCCGTGTTGGTGAAGCCTCACGTGCGAGGGTACGAAGGCTCTCCACTGTCGCTGGGGTGGACGGACCTCTCGAACATCGAGGTCCGGCGATGACGACACGGCGTGTACTCTGGGCGTTGGCGGCGCTGATCGCCGTGGTGTCACTCACGCCCGGTCTCGGCGTGATCGGGGCGCCCGGCGTCGAATCGGTGTTCCGGGTCTACATGGTGGGCGACGCGCGTACCCTCGATCCGGCCGTCGCCGCGGACTTTCCGTCGGGATCAAGTGCGCTCCTCATGCACCTGCGGCTGGTCACGTCCGACGCGACGGGCAAGGTGTACCCGATGGGCGCTCGCAACTGGGCCGTGACGGGCGGGGGTCTCGTCTATACGTTCGAACTGGATCCGCGGGCCAGATTCCACAGCGGGAAACCGGTGACGGCCGCCGACTGGAAGTGGACCCTGGACCGCGTCGCCCAGCCTGAGACGGGGAGCGGCGCAGCTCAGTCGCTCATTGGGGGCATCGTGGGCTTCGATGCCGTGCGGAGCGGCGCGACTCGATCGCTCGCGGGCGTCCGGGTCGTGAACGCCACGACCTTGCAGATCGCCGTCGCGCCCGATGGGCGCGGTGGGTTCCTCAACCGCCTCGCTTCGTATCAACTGGGTGTGATCAACAGGGAAGACGCGGAAGCGGGCGGGCGGGACTGGGCCGACAAGGGGCTGGCCGGCGCCGGTCCGTTCAAGCTGGCGCGCTGGGAACGCAACGTCAAGTTTGTGTTTGCGGCCAACAAAGATTATTTTCTTGGGGCGCCGAAGGTCGACACCGTCGAGCTGGTGATCGTGCCATCCGCGGTGACCAGGCTCAACCTCTACGACGCCGGGCAACTGGACCTGACTGATGTGCCGCTCGCGGACTTCCGGCGGGTCTCAGGTGACACCCAGTACGGCAATCAGCTGAAGGTCTTCCCGCGGGCACAGAGCCTGTTCCTGGGGCTGAACGGCCCGGTCTACGAACCCTTTCGGGACGTGCGCGTCCGCCGCGCCTTCGCGCAGGCGGTCGACCGGGAGCGCATCGCGCGCACCGTCTTCTCCGGCTTTTACACACCCGCGTACGGTGTGACGCCCCCGCAGGTCGCCGGCGTCGACAAGACACTGAAAGCCCTGCCGTACAACCCCGACGCGGCGAAGCGGCTTCTGTCCGAGTCGGGTTGGGCGGGACGGATGCCGCCCCTGGAGATGGCGATCAATCCAGCCGCGCCCGACTATCAGATGGTTGCGGAGGCCGTCGCCGCGATGTGGAAGGAGACGCTGGGAATCGATGTGCGGCTGCAGCGACAGGAGTTCGCCGCGTATCGCGCGGCGCTCAACCGCCGCAACGTCTTCGCGTCGTTCATGCAGGGGTGGACGGCCACGCTGCTCGACTCCAGCATCTACCTCGACCAATTGCTCGACAGCCGCAGCGGTCTAAACTTCGCGAACTACAAGAACCCGGACGTGGACAAGCTAATCGACCAAGCCAACAGCGCGCGCAGCGAATCGGAGCGTGAAGCCTTCTACCGCCAGGCCGAGCAGATGGCGATGAACGACGCGGCGCTCGTGCCGGTGGTTTTCACACGGTGGGCGGTACTGGTGAAACCCTACGTGCGCGGTTTCGAGGGGTCACCCCTGGGTCTGGGGTGGACCGACCTGAACAACATCGAGGTTCGCCGCTAGCCTGGCACGTTACGCCATCTACCGGATCGTCTTGACGCTGCCGCTGCTGCTCGGGGCCGCGTTGTTGATCTTCATCGCGGGACGGCTCGCGCCGGGCGACCCCGTAGCCATCCGGCTGGGGGATCACTACGACGAGAGAGCCGCGCAGGCCATCAAGAAGCAACTCGGACTCGACCAGCCGATCTGGCTGCAGTTCGTCCGGTATGTGAGCGGAGCGGTGCGCGGGGACTTTGGGGAGTCCTTCATTAGTCCCGGCCGCCGCATCAGCGGGATCGTACGGCAGACCTTGCCGTTGAGCCTGCGACTGACCGCACTCGCCGTCGGGTCGGCAGGGGTCGTGGGCTTGACGCTGGGGATCATCGGGTCGGTGGGTGCACGATCGGCCTGGGATCGGGCGCTCCAGGTGGTGGTCGTGGTCGCCCTGTCCGTGCCAAACTTCGTCGTCGCAGCCCTGCTGGTGTTGGTGTTTGCGTTGTGGTTGCGCGCGTTGCCGGTCGCGGGCATCAGCGGCTGGCAGTCGTACGTCCTGCCGGTGGCGGTGCTGGCCGTGGCACCGACCGCCTACATCACCCGGATCAGCCGCACCAGCATGCTGCAGGTGATGGCCGAAGATTACGTGCGGACGGCCCGCAGTAAAGGTCTGGCCCGGCCCCGGATCATCTCCCGGCACGTGTTGCGCAACGCCGCGCTCCCGATCGTCACGACGGTGGGCCTGGCATTCGGCTATACGCTGACCGGGTCGTTCATCGTGGAGGTGATCTTCAACATCCCCGGCATGGCGCGTGTCGGTGTCGAAGGCATCCTGCAGCGTGACTACACGGTCATTCAGGCCGTCGTGTTGATCTATACGTCCCTCTTCATCGCCGTCAACCTGCTCGTTGATCTCTCGTATGCACTCTTCAACCCTCGTATCCGCTACTAGCGCGGCCATCCCGGCGCCGCGGCGGGGCGGCCGCGGGGTGTGGCGGTTCGTCTACGGGGATCCGCTGGCCGTCCTCGGGGCGCTCTATCTGGTCGCCATTGTGCTCATGGCGCTGGCGGCGCACCGGCTGACCCCCTACACTTACGAGAAACAGGATCTCGATGCGATATTGCGCGGCCCGTACGCGGCGCACCGTCTGGGGACCGATAACTTCGGCCGCGACGTGCTGGCGCGCGTCGCTTTTGGGGCGCGGATCTCGCTGACGGTCGCCGCCGTTGCCGTGGCCGCCGAGGTGCTGATCGGCACGCTGTGGGGCATGATCGCTGGCCTGCTGGGCCGCAAGGTCGACGCGTCGATGATGCGCGTGGTCGACCTGCTGATCGCCTTTCCCGGGCTGCTGCTGGCGATTCTCATTACCGGCATCTTTGGGCCGAGTCTGGTCAACATCATCATCGCCCTGGTCAGCACGGCGTGGCCAGGCATGGCCCGGATCGTCCGCAGCGAAGTCGTCTCGTTGCGAGAGCGCGAGTTCGTGGAGGCGGCGCGGGCGTGCGGCGCGTCGACCGGCCGGATCGTGGGGCGGCACCTGTTGCCCAACGTGCTCCACCTGGTGGCGGCGCGCTCGACGTTGGATGTGAGCGCCATCATCCTGGTCGAGGCCGCGCTGAGTTTCGTCGGCGTGGGGGTCCAGCCGCCCAGGCCGTCGTGGGGACTGATGATCAACGAGGCGTTCCCGTATCTGCGCAGCCAGCCGTACCTGCTGGCCATACCGGCAGCGTTCCTGTCAATGACGGTGATTTCGCTGAACATCTTTGGCGAGTCGCTGGCCGACGCGCTCGATCCGCACCGCCGGCGACGATGATCGGCGGCTGCCGGGAGGGGTGGCAATGGTGCATCTAGGCGGACCCGACGAGACCGCAGGCGTGGATGCACGCCAGGCGATGCTTCGACTCATCAGAGGGTTCCAGATCGCGCGGGCCGTCTGTGTCGTAGCGGAGCTTGGCGTCGCCGATCGTCTGCGAGACGGTCCGCAGAGCATAGAGGAACTGGCACAAGCCACCGGGACGCACGCGCCCTCACTCTATCGTCTCCTGCGCGGGCTGGCCGCCGCCGGGATCTTCGCTATGGATGATTCAGGCCGGTGTGGATTGACACCGCTTGGTGCCACCCTGCGGTCGAACGTCCCGGGTTCGCTGCGAGCCTGGGCAGTCGTCATGCTGGGAGGCGCCCACTATCGCGCCTGGGGCGAACTCATGCACAGCGTGAAGACCGGCGAGATCGCATTCAACCACCTATTTGGAATGAGCGCCTGGGAGTATCGGGCCGCGAATTCGGAGAGCGGCACCCTCTTCAACGAAGCGATGTCGAATCTCACCGCCTCCAACGAAGCCATACGAGGGAGTTACCCGTTTTCGAATCTCGGGCTGATTGTGGATGTCGGGGGCGGGGACGGCAGCCTGCTCACCTCCATCCTCGAGGTCGCGCAGCGCACCAGGGGCATCGTCTTCGATCTGCCCTATGTGGCAGAGGCCGCTCGCAGGCGCGTCGAGGCAGCCGGCCTGGCCGACCGGTGCGAGTTCATCGGCGGTGACGCCCTGGCTGCTGTACCGGCGGGCGGGGACGCGTACCTGCTCTCCAGGGTCATCCATGACTGGGATGATGCCAGAAGCGTCGATATCCTGAGGAACTGCCGCCGCGCGATGTCCAGGAACGGCGTGCTGCTGCTGCTGGAGCGAGTGGCGCCGGCGCGCATCGAAGTCTCCGCCGGCCACCAAATGGTGACTATGTCCGACCTGAACATGATGGTCATGAATGGCGGCCTCGAGCGGACGGAAGCGGAATTTCAAGCGATCTTCGAGCGGGCTGGGTTCACGCTAACGCGAATCCTGCCCGCCGGCACACCAGCGAGCGGCAATATCATCGAGGGGAGACCACGCTGATGCCGTCGCCGATCCAGCTCGGGCTCAGTGTACCCAACCGCGGCCTCGTGATCGGCGCCGGGGATCCCAAAGAACTCATCGCCATGTGTGAGGCGGCCGACCGGTCCGAGATGTTCGACGCGGTCTTCACGGGCGACAATCTTGTCTCGAAGCCCCGGATCGACGCCATCGTGTTCCTGTCGCTGGTGGCCGGGCGCACCCGGCGTGTGCTGCTCGGCACGTCTTGCATGGCGAGCTTCATCTTCCGGCATCCCATCGTACTGGCGAACCAGTGGGCGGCGCTCGATCGCCTGAGCGACGGCCGGAGTCTCCTGGTCGCCTGCATGGGCGGCGGGCCGAGCACCAAGAAGGGTTACCGCTCACCCAGCGGCGCGAAGTGGGAGACGGAGTTTGCCGCCATGGGGATGCCCGTCGAACAGCGCGCCGGGCGCATGGTAGAGGGCATCAAGATCCTGCGCGCGCTG
>JBGPNN010000144.1:0-8668 GCA_041487495.1 bacterium | reverse complement strand
GGCAAAGCGGTGACGCGGAAAACAAAAATGTTCCTGATGATGAGTCCGTCGATGCCAACCGGGGCTGTCTTGTCACCGCGGGACTGGGAGGCGATGTGTGCGGCGTGTCAGGACGCCGGCGCGTGGCTGCTCTATGACAGTGCGATGGAGCGGATCTTGTTCGACGGGCTGAAACATGTTCACCCGGCATCATTCCCCAGTATGGCTGATCGTACGATTACCGTCGGCGCGGTGTCAAAAGAGTACCGGATGATTGGCTGGCGCGTGGGCTGGATTGTTGCGCCGCCGGCCATCATTGATGATATTGGGCTGGTCAACATCTCGAATGTGGTATGTCCAGTTGGTATCGCGCAGGCCGCAGCCACGCTTGCCTTGGGTACACCAGACACGGACATCGCTGCGGCAGCGGCGGAATGGCAGCAGCGCCGCGATGCGATACTCGAAGAGCTCGAGGGTTTCCCAATAGTCAAACCCCAGGGCGGTTGGTCGATGCTGATGGATGTCGCTGCGCTTGGCTTGACGGGGGCCGAAGCCGCACAACGACTGCTCGACAAAGGCGGGATCGCCGCGACCGCGATGACCGGCTGGGGCAGCATCCGCAGCAAGGATTTTGTTCGCTTTGTCTTCTCCAATGAACCGGTGCATCGCCTGCGTGGACTGCGCGCGCGCGTTGAAGCCGCGCTTAGATAGACTACCGCTTCAACCACACGTCCACGAAGTGCGTGTGCTGCCGGATATCCGGCTTGAACCCCTGCACGCTCGGCGCCGCCCCGTAGAGGATCGGCCGCTCGTTTAAGATGAACCCCGGCGCTTCCCACTGCGCGATCAACTGCGCGTGGAAGTACACGCGCTTGCGCGCCTCCTGGTCGACATTCGCTCGGCCTTGTTCCAACTGCTTTTCGAACAACTCGTACCGCCAGCCGGTGGCCCGTCCATTCACGCGGTTCGCAGAAAACTGCTCGCCCAACATCGCGTCGGGGTCATAGCGTGGGATCACGCCTGTCAGACCCAACTGGAAATCGCGCTGCACCAGCACCTGGTTGACCCAGATGCCAATCTCCTGCGGGAACAACTCGATCTTGATCCCAATCTCGGCCATGTTCGCCTGGAACACCTGCGCGAGCGTGAAGAACTCCGCCCGGCTGGTCAGGTGCTTGAGCTGTAGCGAGAACCCGCCGCTCTGGCCCGCCTCGCTCATGAGCTTCCGCGCCCGGCTCACGTCGCGCTCGTTGAACGAGACCGACGCGGGGTTGAAGGCCCAGTGCTTGGGCGGGATGGCGTTCGATTTGAGCGTGCCCTTGCCGAAGGTGACTTGCAACAGCGCCTTGCGGTCGATGGCGAAGTTGATGGCCTGACGGACCTTGACGTTGTCCAGCGGCGGGCGGTCGGCGCGTGTCAGCATGTAGTAGCTGGATGGGGACACGCCGGGCGGGATGGTGTGGACCGTGATCTTGCCGCCCCGCTCCACGTCCTGCACCCTGGGCAGCGGGATCGTGTCCGTGAACTCGACCTGGCCCGTCTCCAACAGGACGATCTTCTGGTTCTCATCGGGTGTGGGCATGAAGACCAGTTCATCGAGATAGGGCCGCCCGTCCCGATAGTAGCCCTGGAACTTCTTTGTCCTGACGTGACGCAGGCGCACCCACTCCACGAACTGGAACGGACCCGAGCCGACGGGGTTGCGGGCGTCGAAGTTTCTCGGCACGATTTTCATGTCCGCGATGTCCATCAGAAACGCGGCGTTGGGCGCTTTCAGCCTAAACCGGATACTCTGCGGATCCAGGACATCCATGGAGGCGACCTGCTCGACGATCGCTCGCGTCTGCCCCTGGCCGTCGGGGCCGAGGATGCGCTCGGCGGTGGACTTAATGGCGTCGGCCGTCAGCGGGCTGCCATCGTGGAAACGTAGGCCCCGGCGCAGCTTGAAGATGTACGTGGCGGCGTTTGGCGACTCCCATGATTCGGCCAGCGCGCCACGCGGACCATCGGTGAAGTCGTCGTCGAGCAGCCCGTCGAAGAGCGCATCCTTCACGTCGGAGTCAAACAACGTCCGGGACTGGTGCGGATCAAGCGTCGTGGGTTCGGCGCCGAGCGTGGTGCGGAGGACACCACCGGTGCTGGGCTTGACCGGTGCCGCGGCCGCGGCCGGCGCTCCGGCGGCTGACCCCGCGAACTTCAGCAGCCCGCTGGATGCGACCACTGCGGCCGCTCCAGCGACGAACTGCCTACGAGTTATTCGGGACGCTTTTGCGCGCCTCGCCATCGCACCCTTCGCCTCCTCGGCCCGGTACCCAAATCTTGCCTTGAAATTCACCACGGCGCCGGACGGTCCTGCGGGTGCCTCCCGGCCTAAGTCGTGTCCACTCCGCGGAGACCGCGCAACCGGGGATCGAGCGCATCGCGCAGCCCGTCGCCCAACAGATTGAGCCCGAGCACCGCCAATAGGATGGCGCCGCCGGCCGCGACGGAGTACCAGGGCGTCTGGTCGAGGTACTTCCGCCCCGTATCCAGCATGGCTCCCCACGACGGGGTTGGTGGCTGGATGCCCAGCCCGAGAAACGACAAGGCCGCTTCGGTCAGGATCGCGTTGGCGAAACTGACGGACGTCTGCACCAGCAGGGGGGAGAGGTGGTTGGGCAGCAGCACGCGGCCGAGGAGATAGCGGTCCGAGGCGCCGCAGGCCCGGGCCGCTTCGACGAACTCGCGTTCCTTGAGCGACAGCGCGCTGGCCTGGGCGAGACGCGCGAATACCGGGATGAAGACGATCCCAATCGCGACGGCGGCATTGGTAAGGCTCGGGCCCAGCGTGGCGGTCAGGGCCATTGCGAGAATGATCGCGGGGAACGCCAGGAGCCCGTCCACGCCGCGCATGATCACGGCATTGAGCAGGCCGCCGTAGTACCCGGCGATGAGCCCCCATCCGGTCCCGACCGTGGCGGCGATTCCCACGGCGATGACGCCCACCGTGAGGGAGGCGCGGGCCCCGAAGATGACCCGGCTCAGGAGGTCGCGCCCAAGTTCGTCCGTGCCGAGCCAATGCGTGGGCGACGGGAGCTGGAAGCGCTCGCTGACGCGAACGGCCAGTGGCTCGTACGGCGCGAGCGCCGGCGCGAAGGTCCCGGCACCCAGCACGACCAGAAAGAGCACGGCGCCGACCAACGCCGTCCGATCTCGCGCGAGCACGCGCAGCAGGTTCACCTGTAGCGGATCCGGGGATCGAGAGCGGCGTACGCCACGTCGACCAGGAGGTTGATGGTCACGAAGGTGGTCGCGATCAACAGCACGGCCCCCTGGACGACGGCGTAGTCGCGGTGCATGATCGACTGGACCATAAGCCAGCCGACGCCCGGCCAGGAGAAGATCTGCTCGACGACGACCAAGCCGCCCAGCAGATTCCCGAACTCCAAACCCACAACGGTGATGAAGGGGATGAAGGCGTTCTTCAGCGCGTGACGCAGCACCACGACGCGCTGCGCGACGCCTTTGGCATGGGCGGTGCGGATGTAGTCCTGCGCGATCACGTCGAGCAGGCTCGAGCGGAGGAACCGCATCTGCACCGCGGCAAGCGTGAGGGCAACGGACAACATGGGGAGCACCACATAGCGCAGGTTTGCGAGCGGCTGCTCCGTCAGCGGGACATATCCCGCCGGTGGAAACCAGCGCCAGTGGACGGCGAGAAACAGGATGAGGAGCACGGCCAGCCAGTAGCGTGGCACACAGAAGCCCACCAGGGCGCCCAGACGCGCGACCTGGTCGACCCATGTGCCTCGCCGGAGTGCGCTGAGAATGGCGATGGGTACGGACACGATCAGGCTGAGCAGGACCCCCAGGAGGGCCAGTTCCAGCGTGGCCGGAAACTTCTCGATGACGAGGGAAAAGACACCCTGTTGGTTCACTTGAGACTCGCCGAGGTCGGCGCGGACCGCGTGGCCCAACCAGACGAGGTACTGGACGTAGATGGGGCGATCCAGACCCATCAGCCGGCGCAGCCTGGCGACGGATTCGGGATCGGCGGACTCCCCGAGTCGCACCACGGCCGCATCACCGGGGATGATGCGAAACACGAAGAAGACGATCGCGGACACGAACAGCAGCACGGGCAACAACAAGAGAACCCGGCGGACGACATAGGCCGTCATGCGCCACTCTTCGCGTTCGGCTGCAGGGGGTCCTATCAGCCTGTCCGAATGTGACTCGGGTCGTCACGCCAGCGCATCATCGGAGGTTCAGTGGAAGTCGCACCCGGCATCCACCGCATAGAGCTGGAGTATGCACCGGCCAGTCTGGCAATCTACGCGCTCCTCGGCAAGCGCCTGGTCCTAGTCGACGCCGGGTACGCGGGGGCCTCGGCGCAGATCGATGCCTACCTGCGACGCTGCGGTCGGTCGCTCGCCGCGATCGACGTGTGCGTGATCACGCACGCGCACGCGGATCACGTGGGCGGCGGCGCCGAGATCAAAGTCGCCGCGCCTGCGGCGGCCTTCTGCGCCCACGCGGACGATAAGGTCTGGGCAGAAGATCCGGCGGCGCTGATTGCGGATGGATACTATTGGGCAGAGGCGTTTGGGCTGCCCTTGCGGGAAGCGGTCATCACGCGCGCGCGGGGGATGCTCGGCCCGGGGGTGCGTGTGGGCACCGTGCTGCTAGAAGGGGACGCGATTGATCTCGGAGACGGCTGGCGCGTGCGGGTGATCCACGTCCCCGGACACACGCGCGGGCACATCGCGCTCGTTGATGCGCGGTCCCACAGCCTGCTCGTGGGGGATGCGGTGCTCGAGCCCGGCGTCTTTCCCCCGTCCTACTTCGATGCGCTGGTGTACCTCGAGACGCAGAAGAAAATCCTTGGCACCGGTACGACCCGCCTCTTGGGGTGTCACTATCCCGTCAAAGAGGGCAACGCCGCGCGCGACTTTGTGGTGAGCGCGATGGAGAACGCCGAAGAATGTCATCGCGTGGTCAGAGAGACCCTCAACCACGCGGGGACGCCGGTACACCTGTCCGTTGTCGCCGGCGCGCTCCTGGACCGTTTCCGCTTTGGGGAGATCCCGCAGCGCTGGGGGTGGTGCGCGTATGGGCATCTTGTGGCACTGGAGCGAACCGGTGAAGCGGCGCGGACGTCGTGGAACGGCCTGCCGGCCTGGGAGCGACGACCGTGAGGCTCAATGGGAAAGTGGCGATTGTGACCGGCGGCGCGGCGGGCATTGGCCGGGCCACCGCGATCTTGTTCGCGCGCGAAGGCGCGCAGGTGACGATCGGCGATATCGATCGACCTCACGGTGAGGCGACCGCGGCGGAGATCACCGCGACCGGCGGGGCGTGTCTCTTTGTCCCCTGCGATGTCTCGCAGGCCGCGGAGGTGGAGAACCTCGTCCGCACCACCGTCGTGGCCCGCGGGCGGTTGGACATCTTGATTAACAACGCGGCGCTCCTGAGCGGGTTCGGCAACGTCGTAGACTGCACGCTGGAGGACTGGAACCGGTCGATCGCCATCGGCCTGACGGGCATGTTTCTGTGTTCGAAGCACGCGGTGCCGGCGATGACCGAGGGTGGCAGTATCATCAACCTGGCGTCGGTCGGCGCGATGCTGCCCTTTCCCGATCAAGCGCCGTACGTGACGATCAAGGCCGGCGTGATCCAACTCACCCGGTCCATGGCCATCGACTTTGGCCGGCGGGGCATCCGGGTCAATGCCATTGCCCCCGGCGCCATCGACACCCACCCCGTCACAGATGAACACCTGCGCTTTCAGATTGCGCGCAGCGTGCTCGGCCGCAAAGGACGGCCGGAAGAGATTGCGCAGGCGGCGCTGTTCCTTTGCAGCGACGAGGCGGCGTTCATCACCGGCGTCTGTCTGCCTGTCGACGGCGGGTATTTGCTCGGGAAGTTTCGGTAACCGTCGCGCCGCTCAGGCGCGCTCAATCCGAAGGCGCTGTGGTCCCTCGCGGCGCACCCGCCGGCACGCGTCCGCGAAGGCGGTCCAATCGTACTTCCAGTCGCCCGGGATGCGCGCAAACAGACTCGCGTAGGTCGGCGCGCCTTCCCATCCCTTGAGGATCACGCCCCGGTTGTAGACCAGACAGATCTCTCCCACTGGCTTCGGGCTCTGCACGCTGCCGCCCGGATCGAAGAAGTACAGGATCTCACCGGGCAGCGGGATCTGCGTCTGGTTCTCCGCGGGCGCGTTCAGCGGGTCGATGAGGATGAACACTTCGGCCCCTGAAAACTGCCCGTGGAGCGTGCCGTTTTCTTGCGGCAGCGCCTCCCACACCTTCTGGCAGACCGCCGGGGCTTCATCCTCGAGCAACTCGGCGACGGCGGACTCACCGGTGGTGACAAACGTGAGGCGGATATGGCGGCGTGTCGGTTTCATCGTCTGCTCCTTATTCGTTGACCTGCCACGCGCGCAGCGTGTCAGGGTCGAGCCGGACGCCCAGACCCGGTCCTTCAGGCGGATACAACATCCCCCGCTCGATGCGCGGCCCCGGGCTCGCAATGTCGCGCTCGTAGCGTAGCGGGCCAAACGTCTCGCACGGATACGGGAGATTCGGCAGCGCGACGCCCAGGTGCGCGGCCGCGGCGGTGCCGATCCCCAGTTCGGCCTGGCTCCCGATGATACACGGAATGTCGAGCGCGCGGGCCAGCGCGAAGATCTCGGCCGCGGCCATCAGGCCACCGGCTTCCACCACGTATACGTTCCAGACATCGGCCGCCTCCGCACGCGCCACCTCATAGGCGTCGCGCAGGGTTTGCAGGCTTTCATCCGCCATGATGGGCACGCCGGTCCGCCCGCGCAGGAGGCGCAGACCGTCGAGGTTCGCGCGGCCGAGCGGCTGCTCGATCCACGCCACCCGGGCTTCGGCCGCCAGCGTACGGATCGCGGTCGCCGCCTCGGGCACCGTGCGCCAGGCCATGTTGGCATCCAGCCGCAGCGGCACGTCGGGCCCGACGGCGTTCGCGACGGCGCGCACCGCGGCCACGTCGTCGCGCAGGTCGCGTCCGACCTTTAACTTGATCGCGTGGAAGCCGGCGGCCAGACCGGCCGCCGCATCGTCGGCCATCTCCTGTGGGCTCTTTTGATAAATTCCCCACGCGAGCGGCACGCCCTCGCGCGAGCGGCCGCCGAGCAGTTGATACACGGGCACCCCGTAGTGGCGGCCGGTGAGGTCGAGCAGCGCCATCTCGAATGCCGCGCGCAAGTACGGGGCGCTGAGCTCGCCGGCCAGGGTGTCGTCGATGACGCGCAGGGCGCGAGGTACCGCCAGTGGGTCGAGTCCGATCAGCCGCGGGACGAGGAGCCGCCGGGCCGCGTGGCAGAGCGAGAAGCCGATCCGTGGAGACGTGATCGAGATTTCGCCCAGCCCCTCGGTGCCGCTATCAGCTTCGATACGGACGATGCCGAACTCCGACGCGGTCACCGCGCCGGCCGTCGTCGTGCCCGAACGCACCGGTTCTTTGCGCGGCGCGCGCACCGCGTAGACGTCGATCCGTGCGATTTTCACAGCGGCACCCGCCAGCGGTTGATGACATCCCAGTTGGGCGTCACGCCGAGCCCCGGCGCGTCGGGAGGATAGAAGAACCCACGCTCCAGACGCAGCGGTTCCTGGATGATCGATTCATGATAGCGCAGCGGCCCGACAAGGTCGCAGGTGAAAGGGATGTTGGCGCAGGCCACGGCCAGGTGCGCCGCCGCGGCCGAGGCGATCTGCAGTTCACCCATCGTGCCGACGAGACACGGGATCCGGGCCGCCTCGGCGATGGCGATGATCTGCTGCGCTCGGAGCAGCCCGCCCGATTCGCTGACATACACGTTGAAGGCGTCGGCCGCGCGCGCCGTGATGGCCGCCAGCGCGTCGCGCGGCGATTGAATGGACTCGTCGAGGATGATGGGCACATTGACGGCGCGCCGCACCTCGGCGTGCCCTTCGAGGTTGGCGGCGGCGAGCGGCTGCTCGGCCAGGTGGATGTTGTAGGGTTCAAGGCGCCGGATCGCGGCGATCGCTTCCTTCGGCGACGCGTAGGCTTCGTTCGCGTCCACGCGGATAGGGATCGCGGGGCCGAGGCGCCGGCGCACCGCTTCAGTGGCCCGCTCGTCGACGTCGCCTGGCCGTCCGATCTTCAGACGGACGCTGCGAACGCCGTGCGTCTCGACGTAGAATGCGGCTTCGGAGGCCGTCTGCTCGGGATCCAGGAAGCCCATCGTCCAGTTGAGCGGCACCGCGGGCCGAACCTTACCTCCGAGCAGTCGGTAGACCGGCAACCCCGCGGCCTTTCCCGCGATGTCCCACAACGCCATCTCGACGCCGGAGGCGGCCTGGTTCGCCCCGCGCAATGTTCGGTCCATGCGATCGACCAGCCCCGGGATCGTCAGCGGATCTTCGCCGATCAGCGCCGGTCCGAGATACGCGTTGATGTCGTGGGCGTGCGAGGGGCCGAGCCGGTACTGTACCAGCGCGCTGGAGACTTCGCCGTAGCCGGTGACGCCGGCATCGGTCTCGATGGTGACGAGCGCGAAGTCCGAGTGCGTGAGCACCGCGCCCGCGGCCTCGAACCGCTGCGCCCGCGGCGCTCGAATGGGAAACGATTCGACCCTGACGATTTTCATAGGGAAGGATGCATACGAAGCGTCGTGGTGTTCGCTGCTCTGGAAGGGTTTCCTCCTGCCGATGAT
>JBGPNN010000143.1:0-8677 GCA_041487495.1 bacterium | reverse complement strand
TATGCGGGTTGCTGGCGACCCGCGCACCCTGCGGCGTCTGGTGGGGCTGCTGCGCCGGGAGCAGATCGACCTCGTGCACGCGCACCTTCCGGTCGCGGGCATTTGGGGCCGGATCGCGGCGCGGGTGGCCGGCGTGCGGCATGTGGTGTACACCGAGCACAATGTCCCCCAGCGGTACGCGATGCCGACGCGCGTGTTGAACCAACGGACCTACCGCATGAATGAGGTCGTCATCGCGGTCTCAGACGAAGTGCGCCGGGCCATCGAGGGGTACGCCAACGGCCGGCCGTCCATCGTCACCGTGCAGAACGCCGTCGACGCCGACGCGCTGGCTGCGGTGCCGGTAGACCGCGACGCTGTCCGCAGGGAGTTCGGCTTTTCGCCCGACACCCTGTTGGTGACAACCGTCGGCAACATGACGCCGAAGAAGGGGCACACGCACCTGCTGGCTGCGGCCGTGCGGGTGCTGGCGGCCCATGCCGGCGCGCGATTCCTCCTGGTGGGTCTGGGGCCGCTGGCCGACAGCCTGAAGGCGGAAGCGAGCCGGTTGGGTCTCGAGGGCCGGTTCGTCTTCGCGGGATTCAGACCCGACGCGGTACGGTTGGTGGCGGCATCTGACGTATTCGTGTTGTCGTCGATTCATGAGGGCCTGCCGATTGCGCTGCTGGAGGCTATGGCGCTCGGCAAGCCCAGCGTCGTCACACGCGTCGGCGGGGTGCCGGAAGCCACGGACGAGACGAGTAGCGTGCTGGTGCGGCCGGAAGACCCGGAGGCGCTGGCCGATGGAATCAGCGCGCTGTTGGCGTCGCCTGAGCTCCGCACGCGCATGGGTGCTGAGGCGCGCCTGAAATCACGGGCCCGCTACGGCGTCGCGCAGATGGTTCATGCCATCGAGCAGGTCTACTCCGGGCTGCTCTGGGATCGACGGCCGTGAGTGCGCAGGCCGTCAAATCGGGCTTTGCGATCCGCGACTTCCGGCCCACGGACGAGGCCGCTGTTCTGGGACTGCTCAACCTGACACTCGGTAGCGGGCGGGCGTTCGAACGTTCGGCCGCCTTCTTTCGCTGGAAGCACCTGGACAACCCGTTCGGCAAATCGTTCATGCTGCTGGCCGACGACGAACGTATCGTCGGGCTGCGTGCATTCCTGCGCTGGCAGTTTCACGCAGGACGGCAGACCATCCACGCGGTCCGCGCGGTGGATACGGCGACGCACCCAGAGTACCAGCGGATGGGGATCTTCTCCCGCCTGACATCTGCCTGTCTGGAGCACGCGCGGGCCGGGGGCGTGCACCTCGTCTTCAATACCCCAAACCCGTACAGTATGCCAGGATATCTGAAGCTCGGGTGGACGCATGTCGGCAGGGCGTTGGTGTTCGTGCGACCGTTACGTTCGCTGCGCATCATGCGGTCTGTTCTGGCGCCCCGCCTGGGCATAGACCTCGACGTCGAACGGGATGGAACGGACCAGTGGCGCTCCGTCAACGACTTGCTGAAGAACGAACCCGCGGTAACCGACTTGTTGGCGCGGGACGACGCTGGGCTGGCGGACGGCACGCGCACCGCACGATCGACGGCTTTTCTTCGCTGGCGGTACGCACAGGTTCCCTCGCTGCGCTACGGCGCCCATTGGGTCGGCGACCGCGCCCCGCAGGCCGCGGCGATCTTCCGGGTGTCGCACCGGCGTGGGCTGCGGGAACTCATGGTCTGTGAATTACTGATGGCCGGCGAGGGGGATGGACGGCGTGTGCTCCGCGAAATGCTCGATCTGACCCGCGCAGACTACGCCGTCGCCCATTGCGCGTGGAGTGCCCCCCACAGGCGAGTGCTGCTCCGGACGGGATTTCTGCCGCTGCCGCGCGGGCCACACTTCACCGTGAAGCCGCTGACCCAGGCGCTCGACTTCGACCCAACGTCCTTCGCAACCTGGCGTCTCGCGCTCGGCGATCTGGAGGTCTTCTAGACCCCACGGTGGACAGGTTCGGCGAGTGGGTCAAGGGGCAGGGGCGCGTTGCGCGTAGCATGACGCGATGGGCGATGCTGCCGTTCCAAGTCTGGCACCGTGAGCGCCGTCCAGGTGTCGTCGTACTGCTGTACCACCGGGTCGGCGGGGGGACGCGCAGCGACGTTGATCTCGGCGTGAAGGCCTTCGAACGGCAGATGCGGTACATGCGGCGGAATTGCCTGGTCGTGTCGTTAGACGAGGTGGCTCAGTTCGTGACCCGTCGCGTGGTCCGGCAGGCAAGCCGTGACGTGGTCGCGATTACGTTTGACGATGGCTACCGCGAGACCTATGAGTTCGCGTACCCTATCCTGCGGCGCTTCGAACTTCCGGCAACGATCTACCTTCCGGCGATGTACATCGAGACGCAGCGCCCGTTCGACTTTGGCGGGTTCGGGCAGACCGCAGAGCAGCGGCCCGCGCCCATGACGTGGGAGATGGCCAGGGACATGACGCGGTCCGGACTCATCACCATTGGCGCGCACACGGCGACACATGCTGATCTGTCCCAGGCCAAGGCGGATGACGCCATGCGTGAGCTCGACGAATGCGATCGGCTGATCGAAAAGCGAGTGGGGACTGCCCCCCGGCATTTTGCCTACCCATGGGGCCGGTGGTCGCCGGTGACCGAGCACCTGGTGGCCAGACGGTACGCGACCGTGGCGATGGGTGGTCCCGCAAAAAACGCCTACTTGGACCTGGCACTTTCGCGTCTGTGGCGATTTCCCATCCTGCGCACCGACGGGTTCTGGCTCTTTCGCGCCCGGATGGGCCTGCTGGCTGCCGGTCACACGCCCGCTGAGATGCGCGGAGCCGCCGACGCCCAGACGCACATATGACGTCCCTGAGTCGAGGTCCTGTCATGTCCGAGCGACTGCCAGTGAAGTGTTTTGATCACGTTGCCCTTCGCGTCCCGGATCCCTCGAAGGCCGCGGCTTACTATGGACGGGTCCTCGGTCTTGGCGTGACCAGCACCGACGCAGGGACGGGTGCGATTGTGATGAGCGCCCTGCCAATGAGAACCGCGGTGGTCGCGCACCACGAACTCATCCTGTATCCTGGCGCGACGGCCGGGCTGGATCATTATGGCTTGACGGTACCGGACGCATCCACGCTGGCTGCCGCGGCAGCAACACTGCGCGGCCGTGGGCTGACCGTCGAGGGCCCCAGGGTGTTCGAGGTGGTGCACGGCCCGGCCGTGCGGTTGCGAGATGCCGATGGTTATCTGTGTGAGTTGGTCGTGCCCGAAGCGCCCGTCGCGCGACCGGTGGGGAGCCCGCCGGCGAACCTGACCAGGATCTCGCACATCAACCTGAAAACCGCCGACCCGGGGATGAGCGCGCGCTGGTGGCAGCAGTTCATGGACTTCCGCCTGTCCGATGAGATCCCAGGCCAGTTCTCCTGGGTGCGCTGCAACAGCGAGCACGCCACGATCGCGCTGGTCCGGACCGAGACCCGAGGCGTGCACCACATCGGGTTCGAGATCGGCTCCTGGGATGACGTCCTCTTGATGCTCAACCACTTTGAGACCCAGGGCGTCCCAGTGGAGTTCGGCCCGGGACGACACGGCCCCGGTCACAGCATCTTTGTGTACTTCGTCGACTCGTGGGGGATTCGGTGGGAGCTACAGGCTGAGGTGGCGCACATCCTCGATGAGCAGACCTACCGGCCCGGTGTGTGGGATCCGGTGAATGGGCGGTCCGGTGCGGTGAATCTGTGGGGTCCGAAGCCGCCCGAGTCCTTCATCAGAGGATGAGAGGGCAATACGCTATCGTTGGGCTCGGCGTCACCGAGGTCGGACACCTGCCGGGCCGGTCGGTGCTGATGCTCGAGGCCGAAGCCGCCCGCCTGGCGATGGAAGACGCCGGTCTGCGAGCGACCGACATCGGCGCCGCGATCCAGATGCTGAGCGACGCGGGTGGTGGTGTACGGCCCCGGCATCACGATTCGTTCGCACGAGTGTTGAACCTGCCGGTCAACGTGTATATGGAAAACGTCGGCCGGGGCGGTGAGTACGCCGCGCATGCGCTGATCGCCGCGGCCGGGCTGCTGGAGCACGGCATCGCCGACTACGTCCTGTGCGCAGGCGCGCGCGACGATTGGAGCCGCGCCCAGACCGCCCGCCAGGCGTCGGGGAAGCGCGGGCAGGCGTTTGCGACGAAGGCGAACACGTTCGCCCCGCTGTTTGGTGGTAACGCGGCGTCGTATCATGGCCTGCTTGCCAGCCGGCACATGCATGAGTTTGGCACGACAAGCGAGCAGTTGGGCGCCGTGGCCGTCGCAACGCGGCGATGGGCCAACGGCAACCCGGGCGCGTATATGCATGGGCGGCCCCTGACGCTCGATGATCACCAGCAGTCCCCGATCGTGGTGTGGCCGTACCGGTTGTACGACATCTGCCTCCAGAGCGATGGCGGGACGGCGTTCGTGGTGACGAAAGCCGACCGGGCGCGCGATGCGCGGCGAGCGCCCGTCCACGTTGCGGGTATTGGCTTTGGCGAACAGATGAGCGACCTGTGGTGGGAACGGGCGAATTACACGACGCTGGCCGTGCGCGCGTCGCGCGAGACCGCGCTCAGGCAGGCTGGGATTGCGCTGGCGGAGGTGGACGTCGCGCAGCTGTACGATTGTTTCACTGGCGAGGTCGTTATTCAGTTGGAAGACTATGGGTGGTGCCCGAAGGGCGAGGGTGGGCCGTTCGCCGCGGCGATGCGAACGGCTCCCGGCGGTGATATCCCCGTCAATACCGGCGGTGGGTTGTTGTCGTCGCATCACCTGGGTAACCTGACTGGGTTCGCCGAGGCGATCACGCAGGTGCGCGGCGAGGGTGGCGCTCGGCAGGTGCCGGATACCAATGTCGCGCTGGTCTCCGGGCACGGCGCCGAGATCCTCTCTGGCCAGATGTGTTCGATTCACTCGACGATCGTTCTGACAAAATACCCGAGGAGCCCGGCAGCATGAACGCCGCCGGGTGGCAGGGACCGGTTCCCAATCCCACGGAGGAGATGCAGCCATTCTGGGATGGGCTGCGCCGCGGTGAGTTCCTGCTGCTGCGCTGCAGGCGGTGCGGGGCGTGGCGGTGGCCCGTGGCCGGGTGCCGCCAACACCCCAACGATCCGTATCTCGAGAATCTCGAGTGGACACCGGCCAGCGGCCGGGGAACGGTCTTCACCTTTACCGTGCCGCGCGCACAGCATGCGCCGGCCTTCCCGGTACCGTATGTCTATGCGGCGATCGAACTCGACGAAGGACCGATGATCACCAGCAACGTGGTGAACTGCCCGCCGGAGTCCGTGTACATCGGCATGCCGGTGCGCGTGGTGTTCAGGGTGATTACTGAGCAATACACGCTGCCGCTGTTTGGGCCGGCCCCATGAAGCGGCCATTGGATAGCATCCGCGTGCTGGACTTCGGGCATGTCGCCACCGGGCCATTTGCCACCGGGCTGCTCGCGGATTTCGGCGCGGACGTCATCAAGGTCGAGAGCGCGACGGCGGTCGAAGGAGGCCGGCGCCTGGGGCCGTTCAAGCCCGGCGGCCCGCGCGAGCCGGAAGGCAGCGCGATCTTCGCCAGCGTGAACCGCAACAAGCGCTCGGTGGCGATCAACCTGAAACATCCTCAAGGAACCGAAGTCGCGCTTGCCCTGGCCCAACGATGCGACGTGGTGACCGAGAACTTCAGCGTCGGTGTCATGGACAGGCTGGGACTGGGTCCCGATCGGCTGCGCGCGCGCGATCCGCGGCTGATCTACGTGAGCATGGCGGGGTTGGGCCACGGCGGCCCGCGCTCACAGTGGGTGAGTTTCAATGCCGTGATCCAGGCGCTGTCAGGACTCATGCTCGCCACCGGCGGCCCGGGCGACGCGCCAATCGGCGTGTCCAACTCGTGGGCGGATTTTGTCGCGGGGCTGCACGCCACGGTGGTCATCGTTGCGGCACTGGAGCGGCGCGACCACGATGGGCAGGGGTGCTGGGTCGACCTGAGCCAGTACGAGGCCAACGCGCTGCCGTTGGGGCCACTCATGGTGGAGGCCCAGCAAAGCGGTGGGCCGGCGCGTGGCGGCAACCGGTCGGCGCACCGTGTGCCCCAAGGGTGTTACCGCTGCCTGGGAGATGACGCGTGGTGCGTGATCAGCGTTGGCAGCGATCCGGAGTGGGACGCCCTGGTGCGGGTCATCGCCGACGGTGCACTGTTCGACGCGCGCTATCGATCCCGGGCCGGCCGGCTCGCGGCGGCGGACGAGATCGATCGCCGGCTCGCGGCGTGGACCGGCGACCGGGAGGCCGATGAGATCGAGCGGGTACTGCAGGCCGCAGGGGTGCCTGCGGCGGCGGTTCGCTCGAACGTCGCAGTCCTGGCCGGCCTGGCGGCGCTCGCTCCGGAGATGCGCACGATCGAGCACCCGGTGATCGGTGACATGCCGATGTTCCCGAACCCAATCCACATCGACGGTGTGCCGGTCAGAGTCGATCACGGGGGGCCGCTGCTCGGCCAACACACGGACGACGTCTTGCGCGAGGTCATCGGGATGAGCGATGCAGAGATTGCCGGGTTGAAAGCGGCCGGCGCCCTCCATTAAGCACACCAACCTTCTCGATGACCTCAAGCGTTGGATCGGGCACCAGAGCACGCCCGTTCGCGCGCCGGGGCCCATCGAGTGGAGCGACGTGCGCCGGTGTATGAACGCCACCGGCGACCGTAATCCGCTGTGGGGCGCCGCCGACCTGGAAGCCAACCCAAACCGTCTTGGGGCGCTCGCGCCGCCGGCCATGATCCTCGATGTCCTGCGACCCGGGCCCGGTCAGGATCGCACAGACGAGCGGGGCGAGCGTGAGTTTCCCTCTCTGGGCGGGCTCGCGGCGACGATCACAGTCCCGGGCGAGCGGGGTCGGCTCAACGCGTCGACCGACATCGAGTGGCTTCGGCCGCTGCGCATCGGCGACTGGGTGACCGTCACGTTCAAGATCACCGACGTCGCCGTGAAAGACGGACGGACCGGGCCAGCGGTCTTCATCACCGAGGAACGTCACTATGTCGACCAGGTGGGGCAGCCGCTGGCGCTCGTGCGGCAGACGACAGTGCGGACGTTGGCGCCATCGTGACAACGCGGCTGCGCGTGGTGGATCTCACCGACACCGCGGCGGTCTACGCGACCCGCCTGTTGGCTGACATGGGCGCCGACGTTGCTCGCATCAATGCGCCGGGCCGCGGCGAGAGCCCGGATGCGTCCTACCGGTTTTTCAACGCGGGCAAGCGGAGCGCAGCCATCGACCTGCGCTGCGACGAAGGCCTGGATGTCCTCGTGCGGCTCTGCACAGCAGCCGACGCGGTCGTGGAAGGCATCGAGCCGGTCTTCGATCAGACGGAGCGAGTGTACGAACGGTGCCGCGCGGCAAACGCCGGACTGATCTGGGTGGCGGTTCGACCATTCGCCCCCGGCGTCCACGCCGGCGGCCCGAGCACCGAGATCACTCGCTACGCCCAAAGCGGGTTGATGTCTATCACGGGCATGCCAGGTCAGACACCCTACGTGATCGGCGGAGGGTTGAGCGACGCGGTGACGGCGACGTACGCGGCGCTGGCGTGTTTCCTTGGATACCGCATGGCGCGGACTAGCGGATCGGGTCGCTTGATCTACGTCAGTGCGCACGAAGCGCTTGCGACGCTGATGCAGCAGGGCTTATACGAGGCCGCGTTCTCGGGTCGTGTCGTCAAACGGGGCGGCAACCGGCACGCGCACATTGCGGCCTCCGGCGCGCTCGCGTGCCTCGACGGGTACGTGGTGATTTCGGCCAATGAGCGCCGCATGTGGCAGATTCTGGTCGAGACGGTCGGCGATGAGAGACTCCGCGATCCGGCGCTGAATGACGAACGGGTCCGGATGCAGCGCCAGGCCGAGATCTTCGATGTGCTCGAAGGGTGGACGCGGCGGTTCACCAAAACCGAGTTGTCCGAGATGGCGCAGGCCCGAGGGATCCCTGTGGCACCTGTGCACGACGTGGAGGATCTGCTGCGCGATCCGCAACTGCGCGCGCGGGGGTTCTTCCAGCATGTCGCTGGGGACGAGATCGCGACGCTGTCGGTGCCGTGGCGGCAGCCGACCGTCGCGGCGCCGCTGCCGGGCCAGCATACGGCGGTTTTGCTGGGCGAGGCGGGATTCTCGAACGAGGAAATCGCGCGCCTGCACGCCGACGGCGTGGTGCAGATGGCGGCGGCTTCGGTTCAGCCGAGCGGAGCCAGGGCATGAGGGACGACGCAGCCACGCATCAAGGGGCATCGGCCGGATTCGCGCCGGGCGCGGATCTTCCGGTTGTGGACACCGGACCACTGACCTTGGCGGACTTCGTCCGGTGGGCGGGGTATCAGGAGAACTGGATCACCCTGCACTACAATCCTGCGGCCGCCGGTGAACGCTTGGGCCAGCCGGGTGCCATTCAGAGCGGGCATCATCGCACGGCCCTCCTGGCGCGGATGGTGACCGATTGGCTCGGATCGCGTGGGTGGCTGCGGCGGCTTGAGGTCAGACACGCCGGGATGGTGCGGGCCGGCGATACCGTGCGGTGCGAAGGTCGCGTCCGCCGGGTCGGCGCGAGCCCACAGGGCGTGACGACTGTCGAAGTGGATCTTTGGGCGGTCGGGCGGGATGGGCGGCGCGTCAGTGAAGGGGCGGCGCTCG
>JBGPNN010000142.1:0-8678 GCA_041487495.1 bacterium | reverse complement strand
GGGCTGGGTCGGCTGTCCGGTGTTTCGCCGGCACCAACTCGTTCCGGGACACGAACTGTCGGGGCCGGCGCTCGTCGAAGACGAGGATGCCACCGTTCTTATCCCACCCGGAGACCGGGCGCGGGTGCTGCCCGGTGGTCTCCTCACCATCACCCTGGGAGGCACGAGCGATGACTGAGGCGCACGATCTTGTTTCCCTGCATGTCCTACACAACGCGTTGATCAACGTGGCCGCCGAAATGGCGCTGGTCATGATGAAGACCTCGTATTCGACGATCTTCAACGAAGGGTTGGATTTCTCGACGGTCATCCTCGACGCGCGCGGCGAACTTATCGCCGAGAAAAACTACACGCCGTCGATGATGGGGGCCATCCCGCACACGGTGAAATGGACGATCGAAGAGTTGGGGACCAAGGCCTTTGCGCCGGGGGACGTGCTGGTCCACAACGACTGCTACCGTGGCGGCTGTCACCTCCCCGAGCACATGATGATCAAACCTGCGTTCCTTGACGACACGCTGTTCGGTTTTCTCGGGAACATGGGACACTGCGCGGAGATTGGCGGCAAGGCGCCCGGGAGTTTCGCCTCAGATGCCACAGACGTGTATCAGGAAGGGTTGCGTCTTCCTCCCGTCAAGCTCATCAACCGCGGCGAGCACGTGGAGGACGTATGGCGCATCATCCTCACCAACCACCGCACCCCGCGGAACACGTGGGGAGATTTCCATGCCATGATCGGCTCCCTCAACGTTGGGGAGCGGCGTTTGGTCAGCTTGGCGCACAAGTATGGCGCAGCCTTCGTCCGCGACGGAAGCCTGGCCTTGCTGGACCACTCGGAGCGCTTGATGCGGGCGCATATCGACGAGTTGCCCGACGGCGAGTATGCCGCCGAAATGTGGGTCGAAGATGACGGCGTAACGCAAGAGCCATTCAAGATCCGCGTGACGGTGCTCATCCGCGGTGATGTGATTCTCTTCGATTTCACGGGCAGCAGCCCTCAGGTGCGCGGGCCGATGAACTGCGTGTTCACGGTCGTGGCGGCGGCGGTGTATAATGCCGTGTTCTCCGTCGTCGATCCCCGCAGCCTGATTCCTCGCAACTCCGGCTGCTATCGCCCGATCCGGATCATTGCCCCGCCGGGCTCAGTGGTCAACGTCCAGCACCCCGGGGCCTGCGTTGGGGGCAACACGGACACGCAGCCAAAAATCATCGACCTGCTCTTCGCGGCGCTCGCCCACGCGGTCCCGGAGCGGATCGCGGCGGCTAGCGGCGGTTCGAGCAGCAACCTCCTCTTTGGTGGAATTCATCCCATCACGCGCCAGTACTACAGCAACTACCACTTTGATGGGATGGGCGCGGGCGCGACGGCCAGGAAGGACGGGAACAGCGCCGAAATCACCCGGCATAGCAATTGCCGGAACACACCCGTCGAGGTGTTTGAGACTCGATACCCCTTCCTCACGTGGGACTATAGGCTGGTCCAGGACTCGGGTGGCCCGGGACGGCAGCGGGGCGGCCTGGCCATCGTTCGTACCCTTGAGGTGACGGCGCCTGAGATCACGGTCAGCGCGCTCTTCGACCGCGCCCGGCTGGCTCCGTGGGGACTCTTCGACGGGATGGATGGCGGCCGAACCCGCCTGCAGGTCCGGCCCGCCGGCACCGATCGGTTTCGGTCATTCGCCGAGGCGTATGGAACGTTGTCACCAACCAAGTTCACCAACGTCGTCCTGAAACGTGGTGACGTGATCCGATATCAGACACCCGGTGGTGGAGGATACGGCGGCCCGCTCGAACGGGACCCTGAGCAAGTGCTGGAGGACGTGCGGGAGGGTTTTGTGTCCGTGACGGCGGCTCGAAGCGCCTATGGTGTCGTGCTTAGTAGCGAGCGGGGACAACTCAGACTCGACCCGAAGGCCACGCGGCGGATACGGAGCCGGCGCCTGCGGGCGCGGGAGAGACGCGCATGGGACAGTGGGTCGAAATCCAGCGGGCCTGGTACGAGACGACGGTCATCAACTGCGTCCTCTGCGGGCGGATGATCCCTCGGCGGATCTGGCGCGTCGAGATTGATGGCCGGCCACTGGATTTCTGCGACCCGGACTGTGAACAGTGGTACCGAGAGTACTGGATTCCGCGGTACGGTCAACCGACTGGCCAGTAGGAGGAGGCGCCGTGGATCTCGCGCGGCAGGATCGGTTCCTTTGGGGCAATCTGACGTGGGAAGAACTCCGCGACGTCGCCGGCCAGGGACGGGTCGTCATCGTTCCCATCGGAGCCATGGAGCAGCACGGCCGGCACCTGCCGCTCAACACCGATAACTACATCGTGAGCCACCTCTGTCATCAACTCGGACAGCGGATTCCCGACGAGGTCCTCATCCTGCCCGTCATCCCCTTCGCGTTCGACGCCCACCACATGCACTTCCCTGGGACGATTACGATTCAGTGGGAGCACATCATCCAGTACCTGCTCGACGTTTTGCTCAGCATCGCCCGCCATGGGTTCACGCGTATCGTGGTCGTGAGCGGACACGGCGTAAATCCTCCCTACCTGGCCGTCGCCGGGAATGAGCTGCACTATCGCACTGGGGCGATGTGTGCCTCGTTGTTCTGGGGCACGTTGATCGGCGACATGGCGGAGCTCCGGGAATCACCCGTGCCCGGTGGGATGGCGCACGCCTGCGAACTGGAGACCGCGGTGGTGCTCCATCTTGACCAGACCCGCGTCCGGAGGGAGCGGGTCGAGCGGGAGATGGGCTTCGAGCACACCGCGCGCATCTGGATGGATATCGGAATCCCGGCCTCGGGAGTGCACCTGGGAGAGATCTGCTGGAGTGGTTTCTCGCGGACGGGTGTGGCCGGTGATCCGACAGTAGCCACGATCGAGAAGGGAGCACAGATCTTCGACCGCGCGATCGACAACTTCGTTCAATTCGTCCGCGAGTTTCGTGCGCGGCAGGACGTGATTCCCCAGGACATGCACCGGAGGAGCTCGTGACGATCCTCGACGAGTTGGGCGTTCGACCTGTGTTAAACGCGGCGGGCTTTCTGACACGGCTCGGCGGGAGCCTGATGGCCGATGAGGTGTTGTCGGCCATGCGCGAGGCGGCGCAGAACTACGTGCCGATGGACGCCCTGCAGGCGGCGGCGAGTCGCATCATCGCTGACGTGACGGGGGCGGAGGCGGGCATCGTGACTTGCGGCGCCGCGGCCGGATTGCTGCTCGGCACCGCGGCATGCATGACGGGCGTCGACCCGCAAAAGATGAATCAGCTCCCCGACACGACCGGCATGCGGTCCCTGGTAGTCATTCAGAAGGCGCAGCGCGATGGCTATGACCATGCGGTCCGCGCGACCGGTGCGCGTCTGGTTGAGATTGGCATGCCCTACGGGACGCGCCGGTATGAGCTGCGCGCGGCGCTGACCGAGCAGACGACCGCGGTGCTGTTTATCCTGGCCCGTTCCAAGGGGATCCCGCTCTCACTCGAGGAGACGATTGAGATCGCGCACGAGAGACGTGTGCCGGTCATCGTTGATGCCGCCGCAGAACTCCCGCCGGCGGACAACCTTCGGCGATTCATTGCCGCCGGGGCGGACCTCGTTGCCTTCAGTGGCGGGAAGGCCATCAGGGGCCCGCAACCCACTGGCATCCTCTGCGGCCGCCGGGACCTGATCGCCGCCGCAGCCCTCCACATGCTGGACATGGACGTCGATCCCGACACGTGGACGCCTCCGGCTGGGCTGACCACGGACATCCCGATCGTCGGTCCCCCCGAACAAGGTATCGGCCGCGCCCTGAAGGTCGGCAAGGAGGAGATCGTCGGGCTGCTGGTTGCCCTCCGCGCGTATGCGCGGCGCGATCACGCTGCAGACCTCGCCGCGTGGGAGGGAATCGGAAAAAGGCTCGAGGCGGAGTTTACGAGAAGCGGTCTGGCCGCGCAGTACGTGAGCGCGATGGACTCTGATATGGGCGTGCCCGTCGTCCGCGTGCGTTGCCCGGCGGGAGCGCCGCAGGCCAGGGAGCTGGCGCGCCGGCTCCGTACGCTTGCACGCCCGATCCACCTTGGCGAAGCGCAGATCCATCGAGGGGTGCTGGTCGTGCACCCGGTCACGCTCAAGCCGGATGACGAGGCGATCCTCGCCGATGCCGTCGGGCGCGCCTGGCGCGACATGTCAGGCGCCTGACGGCGATCTCTAGCGCTTCTCGGCCAAGGTCTCCCAGAGTGCCTGGGGCCTGATCGGCAGCGAGGTTACCCGCACACCGCACGCATCTCGGACGGCATTAGCGATCGCGGCCACGCCCGGGATGATCGACGGTTCACCCACGCCTCGTGCGCCAAACGGACTGCCTTCGGCGGGCACCTCCACCAGTTCTACGGCGATAGAGGGCACGTCCTCGGCTTTGGGCAGGGCGTAGTCCATAAAGGTCCCCGAAAGCAGCCGTCCGTCGTCATCGTATGCCAGTTGCTCGCCCAGCGCAAAACCCTGGCTCTGCGTCACGCCTCCGTGGAGTTGCCCCTCAATGAGCAAGGGGTTGAGGGCGCGTCCCACATCTTGCACCACCAGCCAGTCCAAAACGCGGATGTGGCCGGTCTCCGGGTCAACATACACGCGCGCAAGCTCGGCGACAAAGCACGGCGCGGTATCTTGGAGCGCCACGGTACCCTCCGCAAAGATCGGAGGGTATGGGGAGTTGTAGCTCATCGTGCGCGTGCTGATCTCCTGGTAGGTCAGGCGATTGCCGGGCGCGCCCCGCACCGTGACGCAGCCATCCTCCAGCACGAGATCCTCGGGGTTCGCTTCCAACATTGAGGCCGCGGTTGTCAGCAATCGCTTGCGAGCCGCCCGGGCGGCGGCTAATACCGCAGCACCCACGGTGCGCGTCACCATGCTGCCCGCGCTGGGCCCGGCGAATATGCCCGCGCCGGTATCGCTTGACACGATGCGGACTTTGCCCGCAGGCAAGTTGAAGACGTCGGCGGCAATGAGCGCCAGAGTCGTGTTCGTGCCTGTCATATCCGTTGAGGCCACGTTGACGGTCAGCGATCCGTCACGGTCCATCGCGCAGACCGCGGAGGCCGGCATGATGGTGCCGAGCCAGCCGGCGACGGCGATGCCGTACCCCACGCCAGACTCTCGCTTCCGCCGCGTCCACACGGGATGTACCGCCAGACGTTCCAGACAGGCCTTCAGACCAATCGGCGGGTAGCGCCGGCCATCAACCGTTGCGTCGCCCTCCTCAACCGCGTTCTTCAGCCGCACCTCCAAGGGGTCCAAGTCCAGCCGGCGGGCCATCTCGTCGATCTGCGACTCGAGCGCGAACGTCGCCTGTGGCCCCCCTGGTCCACGATACGATCCCGCGGCCGCCTTGTGGGTGACCACGCCAACTGCCCGAGTCTTCAGATGGGGCACCTTATACGCTGCTCCGAGGACCTGCGCGGTCAGCCCGTGCAGGGCGGTTGGATGCGTGCCATTGTCAAGCAGGACGTCAGCTTCAACCGCGGTCAGGACGCCCGCTCGGGTCATACCGGTCTTGATGCGGATCACCGTTTGCGGAGCAGGGGTCCCGACCAGAAAGTCCTCCGATCGGGTGAGCACCATGCGAACCGGGCGCCTCACGGTCCATGCCACCGCGGCCACCAGCGGGTCAATGATGCCAAACTTGCCACCAAACGCCCCGCCGACCGTCGGGGTGACCACCCGGACCTTGCTGGGCGGGAGACCCAAGATCTGCGAAACTTTGTCACGGACAAGGAACTGTGCCTGGGTGCTGCTGTAGACGAGCATCGCACCAGACACAGGATCCGGCTGCGCGACGGAGGCATTGGTCTCCAGATAGCCCTGGTGTACCGCCTGCGTGCGGTACGTGTTTTCCAACACCAGGTCCGCCTCGCGGAACCCTTCCTCTACATTGCCGCGTGCGAAGGTGACTTCCCCGGCGATGTTCGTGCGCCTGTCCTCATCCTGTGTGATCGGGGTGGTCACCGCCCCGTGGGCGGCGTCGTCCGGGTTGTAGGTTTTCGGGACGCCCTCCGGCCACACCAGCGGCGCATCCGCTGCTGTCGCAGCCGCGATGTCAATCGATGCTGGGAGAGGCGCATAGTCGATCTTGACGGCATGAGCGCCGTCCTCGGCGGCCGCGTCGGTCTCCGCGACGACTACTGCCACCGGCTGGCCATGAAAGATCACTCTTCCCTGAGCCAGGAGCATGTGCGCGCGTGTGATGGCGGAAAACTTGACGGCCAGGTCGCCGGCAGTCAACACAGCCACCACACCTGGGACCGCGAGCGCCGCTGCGGTGTTCACGCTGATGATTGTGGCGTGTGCGTGGTCGCTAAGGACAGGCCGGGCGTACAGCATGCCGGGCAGCGTGATATCGCCCGCGTACCGCGCCTGGCCGCGAACCCGCTCGCCGGCTTCCGGCATGGGGGTCCGCGTGCCGAGGACGCCAAAGCCGTCGCGGGGGGTGGGCATCAACGTGACGGGGCCGAGCGCATAGACGGAGAGAACAACGCGCTAGCGCTTCAGCCACACATCCTCGAAGCGTAGGAGCTGTCGGACGTCAGGCTTGAAGCCCTGCACGCTCTGAGCGGCGCCACAGAGGATCGGCCGTTCATTCATGATGAACCCGGGCGCTTCCCACTGCGCAATCAACTGCGCGTGGTAGTAGACTTGCTTCCGCTCCTCCTGGTTCACTCTCGCCCTGCCCTGGTCGATCTGTTTCTCAAAGAGATCGTGGCGCCAGCCCATAGCCTTGCCGTTGATGCGGCGGATCGAAAACTGCTCACCGAGCATGACGTCGGGATCGTAGCGTGGAATGATGCCGCTCAGACCCAACTGGAAGTCTCGCTGGACCAGGACTTGGTTCAGCCAGATCCCAATCTCCAGCGGGATCACTTCGACCTTGATACCGATCTCAGCCATGCTGGCCTGGAAGAGCTGGGCGATCGGAAAGAACTCGGCCCGGCTCGTCAGGTGTTTCATCTGCACCGAGAAGCCGTTCGCGTGTCCGGCTTCGGCCAGCAGTTTCCGGGCCCGGGGCACGTCGCGCTCGTTGAACGACAGCGACTCAGGGTTGAACGCCCAGTGCTTGGGCGGGATCGCGTTGGATTTCAGCGTGCCCTTCCCAAAGGTCACCTCGAGCTGCGCCTTGCGATCAATCGCAAGGTTCATCGCCTGACGGACCTTCACATTGTCGAACGGCGGACGATCGGTGCGCGTGAGCATCAGGTAGCTGGAGGGGGAGACGCCGGGCTGGATGCCGTACACGGCAAGCTTGCCGCCCCGTTCCACGTCGCGCACCCTGGGGAGCGGCACCGTATCCGTGAGTTCGACCTGACCGGTGTCCAGCAGGACGATCTTCTGATTCTCATCGGGTGTCGGCATGAACACCAGTTCGTCGAGGTACGGCCGGCCCTCGCGGAAGTAGCCGGGGAACTTTTTCACGCGCACGTGGCGGAGGCGTACCCACTCGACAAACTGGAATGGACCGGCGCCGACCGGATGCTGCGGGTCGAAGTCCTTGGGCACGATAGCCATATCGGCGACGTCTATGAGGAACGCCCCGTTGGGCGCCTTGAGATTGAACCGGACGGTCTGCGGGTCGAGCACATCGACGCCGGCGACCTGGTCGGGGATTGACCTGATCAGGCCGATACCCGTCGCCGCCACGCGCTCGAAGCTGAATTTTACGGCATCGGCTGTCACCGCGGAGCCGTCGTGAAATCGCGCGCCGCGACGGAGCTTGAAGATATAGGTTGAGGCGTTGGGCGATTCCCATGACTCGGCCAGCGCCCCGCGGGGTCCCTCGGTGAATTCGTCACTGAGCAGTGCGGCAAACATCGAATCCTTGACGTCATAGTCGAAGAGCGACTGAGCCCGGTGCGGGTCCAGCGTGGTGGGTTCGGCGCCGAGTGTCGTGCGCAGGACGCCACCGGTGCTGGGTCGGGCCGGCGCCGCGGCCGCTGCCGGTGAGGGCGCGCCGGCTGCCGGGGCGGCCAACTTCAGCAACCCGCCCGACGCCATCGCCGCGGCCGCCCCTGCGACGAATCGCCTTCGGGTGATTCGAGACTCTCCCAGACGCTTGGCCATCGGAACCATCGCCTCTCCCGCCGAACGCGCGCGCGAATAGAGGAATCAATTCCCCGCGGCCTGAGGCGATCCTGCCGGGCGGCCGGTCAGGCGGGCACTCGGCGCGTCTCGCTGGTATCATAGTCTTTTAGGAACCGGCTAAACGGTGGTGTGCGCCTGATGGCGACTTCGGTCGTTTCGGTCCAGCCGACGTTCTATGACGCTGTCGAAGAGGCAGCCAAGACGCTGTACATTCGCGCGCTCAAGGACGTCCCGGCGGATGTGCGCGAGGCGATCAAGACCGCGCATGAGCGCGAGAGCCATGAGCGCGCGAAGAAGATCCTCAGCTTGATCGTGAGAAACATCGAAATCGCCGATGAGCGCCGCATGCTCGTCTGCCAGGACACGGGGACGCCGATTTACTGGGTCAGCCTCGGCACGCGCATGCACGTCGACGGCGCCCTGCTGGCCGATGCGCTGCGCCGTGGCACCGAGCGGGCGACCCGCGAGCACCCGCTGCGGTCGAGCGTCTGCCACCCCATTACCCGTGAGAACCCACAAACCAACACGGGCTATCGTATTCCTGTAATGCATTGGGAATTTGTTCCG
>JBGPNN010000141.1:0-8790 GCA_041487495.1 bacterium | reverse complement strand
GATCTCGGCTAGCCCGGGTACCGGCGGCGTGTCAAACGCCTTGTGCAGTTGCGGATCACGCATGTTCGCGTCGACAAGCGCCGTTGGCCGCCCCGTGCGGGCCATCATGATGGCCAGGTTCAGCGCTGTCGTCGAACACCCGTCACCCGCCTGCGCCCCAACGACCGCGACGACGCTTGGCGGCTTCCCGTTGCTTCCCAACAGCACGCTGGCCAGCAGCAGCCCGTAGGCCTCAACGAACGGGGTCCCCTGGCGACCGGATGCGATCGTCACGAACCCGTTCATCTTCACCGATGGCTCCTCCCTGCCGCCACGTTCGCCCATCTAGCGATTCTCCTCGGCCACGCCGACTGTGGACCCCCGCGTGGATCCCGCCATCGACGTCATCATGGCCGTAACGCCGCGAACCTGCTCAGATACCCGACCTGGCAGGGACAGATAACCCCTGGCGATCGCGGCCCAGGCTACCCCCGCAACCAGCAGTACGATAATGAGATACACGGCGGGGGCCGGCGCGATTCGCGGCTGGCCGCCATGCGAAGGAATCTGTGCCAGCACAGGCACACCCAGCACGCGTTCCGCGTCCTGCGCGCTCCTGATTCGGTCATCCAGACTCTCGAGGAGCAGCACCCCCAAAATGCCAAACATGAATCCTATCGCACCGGCAGTCGCTCCAGTCCGTGGGAAGGACGAGGGCGCCGCAGTGACAGGTGGGACCGCCGCTTCGATTAACTGGATGCTCGCGGGGAAGTAGCCTGCTTCATTCTCTCGCAGCAGGAGGTCCTGGTAGCGGTTGGCCAGGGTGGTGAAGTTGGCCTCCAGCATCCTGTTCTCGCGCGCCAGACGGTTGTACTCGGTCTCGATCGAAGCGACCGACTGAACCTCCTGCTGCCTGCGTCGAAGAGTGTACTGCAGCGCCTGCAAGCGCGCGCCGACGGCTGCCCGTTCCACTTCCAGCGTCAGTACTTGGCCGACCAGACCGGAGTAGGTCGGGTTGTTGATCGTGACTTCTTCCCCAATCGTGGTCCTCGCCTCTGCCATCAACCGATTTCGGACATCGGCGATCTCGTGATTAATCGCTTCCATGCGTGGATGCTGTGGAGTGTACACCTGCGCCAGCTGGACCCGGCGGATCTCGAGGCCAAGCAAGTGACTCTGGATTTGCCGGAAGATCGGATTCTCGGTGGTCAGGCGGGAACCCACGACCAGGGGCCGCTCCCGGGCGAGCCGCTCGCGGATAGCGATCAAGCGTGCGTCGACCTCTTCGCGTGCGCGGGTCGCCACATCGAGTTCGGATTCAGCCGAGTTTGCTGCTGACATGATTCGGGCACCAGCTTCACCTGCGGAGAGGATCCGGCGGTTTTCCCGAAATGTCTGAATCGCGCGCTCGGATTGTTCGAGCCGGGCACGCGACAGGGCGAGTTGTTCTTCCACAAACCGGCGGGTCTCGCCGACCGCATTCCGGTTCGTCTCTCGGAAGTAGGCAATGAACTCCTCTGCCGTGATATTTGCCAACGCGGCCGCCCGCTCGGGATCACCGGAGGTCGCGGAAATTCGGATCAGGGACGTGCCGCGCTCGGGGAATGCCGTCACGGCTCGCTGGACCACCTGTGGTCCGGAGAGATCCAACCGCTTGGCCACCCGTGCGGCAATCGGGCGACTGTTGATCAGTTGCAGGATATCGGCGGTCACCGTCACCTGGCTGGGCCGGAAGCTCCCCTCGCCGGTTATGCTCGGTGGCGGCGTCAACACTGGGGCCGTCACCATCATGATGGCATCCGAGGTATACCGCGCGCGTCGGGTGCCGACGGTCGAATACGCCGCGCCCACGGCAATTACCACCATCAGGATGACCAACCAGAATCGGCTCCTGATAGCCTGAAGATAGACGCCAAACTCGTTCATCTGCCCACCCATCTGCTGTGACTCCCTTCCGACTACAAGGAAAACTGCGTCACGGTGTGCCCAGCACCGACCGAATCAAACCAATACTGCCTAAGTAGGCGAGAACATCAGCCCACCGAATCCTATTATCGCGTGGAATGTAGACGATGTCGCCGTCTTGTACCGGAATATTCTGCGCAAAATCGCCCTTCACGAACTTGGTCATGTCTACGGTCTTGACGACCGGCTTGCCATCCGGTCCTGGCCGAATCAGGCCGATGTTGTTCTGGGCCGACCGTTCCAGAGGGCTCCCTGCCAGGAGGATGACGTCAAAGATCTTTGCGCCCTCGTCGACGTCAAAATTACCGGGATGACCCACCGCACCAAGGACCATCACCCGGTTCTGCATGGCGGGGACGGTGATGATGTCGCCGGGCTCGACGGCCATGTTCGCGCTTCGGTCGCCCTTGATCAGCAGACGGTCGAGGTCGAGTGGAATGACCTGCCCGTTACTGTGGCGGGTTAGTGTGGCTCGCCGCAGCGCTGCGCGAGGCGTCACGCCGACGACGATCATCACCTCAAGCACTGTCCACCCGCGTTGAATCTCGACCTGGCCGGTTCGCGATACCGCACCCACCATGTACACGTATGCGCGCGGGTATTCGCGCACGATAACCGAGACTTGCGGGTTCTTGACGTATGCCTTCAGGGCAGTGGTAACTCTCTCGGTGACCTCTGCTACTGTCAGCCCCGCTGCCTGAAGATCTCCGACGAGCGGGAGATTGATCTTCCCGTCCGGGCGGATTGTAACTGAACGCGACAGATCGCCTTCACCGAACACCGTGATCTCCAGCACATCCCCGGGATTGAGCGTGTATTCCTGGGGCGGTTGCTGCGCCAGGACGCGGGTTGCGGGCCCTCCGGCCGGCCCCGCCACCGCCGATAACAATGCCACCGCGATCCCCAGGGCAATCGCGAGGCTCGAGCGGAGGCGTGGCAGTCTACGTCGTTCTTCCACTTTCCTCCCTCCTTTCCAGTGCTTGGCGTCCTTCACGTCCTTCAAGGATGAGGTACTCTTCAATCTCACTGGTGATGGGATCCGCTCCCATGAAGAGGCCAACAACGGTCCATGCCTGGCCCCGGTAGTCCAACAAATCACCAATGAACGGCGGCCGGCTCGGCCGGCCCACACAGTCACGGGCACGCACAGTGATCTGCGAAGACATCAGGTGACTCCCTGGCCAGTGTGAATGAAGTGACATGCTGAAGGTACGCTATGCGGCGCTTCGCGCCAAGTCCCTGTCTGGGGGAATTTCGCACGAAGCTGGGATGATCCCATCGTCGTCACGGCGGTGTGGTCATCAATCCGGCAGAATGGGTAAGTCGGAGCCATTCGAAAGGAGGAGGGATGTATCCTCCGATCGTGGTAAGAACTTCCTTGCGATCTCGCCTGTGTTTACGGTGATCATGCAAAAGATGACCAATATCTTCCCGCCCGAGGCGAACTCCCTTGATGCTGCTGGTACCATGCGTAGGAATAGGCAAACACCCCGTGCAGTTGAATGTGAGCGCGGTAAACGCGGGCGACACGTATGGGAACGGGTGTTCGGGGTAAATCGATGCGGAACGTACTGATCCTGGGTGGAGGCCCGGCGGGGCTGACGGCGGCGATTTACGCCGCGCGGGCCAACCTGGCCCCGCTGATCATTGAGGGCAACGAGGCCGGCGGACAGTTGATGTTGACCACGCTGGTGGAAAACTACCCCGGGTTCGAGGACGCTATCATGGGCCCGACGCTGATGCAGGCCATACGCAAGCAGGCCGAGCGGGTCGGCGCCGAGTTTGTGACCGAGGACGCAACGGAGGTGGACCTGCGACACAGACCATTCAGCGTGATGACGCAGTCAGGAAAGCGTCTCGAGGCACGGGCCCTGATCGTGAGCACCGGGGCGTCTGCCAAAGCTCTCGGCGTGCCCGGCGAGACGCGCTTGATGGGCCGCGGGGTCTCGACCTGTGCCACGTGCGACGGTTTCTTTTTCCGAAAAAAGGACGTGCTCGTCATCGGGGGCGGCGACTCCGCCATGGAGGAAGCGCTCTATCTGGCTAACCTCGCCCGGTCGGTCGCCATTGTGCATCGCCGGGACACGCTCCGTGCCAGCAAGATCATGCAGGAACGCGCGATGAAACACCCGGCCATCAGCTTCCTGTGGAACGCCGCGGTGGAGGACATCCTCGGTGACGGCGTCGTACACGGCGTGCTCTTGCGCAACTTGAAGACGGACGCGGTCACCGAACGGCGAACCGACGGTGTATTCGTCGCAATCGGCCATGTGCCGAACACGGCGCTCTTCAAAGACCAACTCGAACTCGACGAGGCCGGTTATGTCAAGCTACATGGACGGTCGATGACGAGCGTCGAGGGCGTCTTTGCCGCCGGGGACGTGCACGATCACACGTACCGCCAGGCCGTCACTGCTGCGGGTTTCGGGTGCATGGCGGCGATCGACGCCGAGCGGTGGCTCTCGACCCTGCCGAATTGACTCGGGCGTGTCCCGCCGCTAGCGGATCTGCGCCTGCAATGCGCCGTCCAGCCGGCGCTTGAGTTCCTGTTTGGGCATATAGCCGACGATCCGCTCGATGAGCTCCCCGGACTTGAACACACCGAGTGTCGGAATACTCATGATGTTGTAACGCATCGCAAGATGCTGGTTGTCGTCGACGTCGATCTTCGTCACTTTCAGCCGCCCGTCGTACTCGCCGGCGAGTTCTTCCACGATCGGCGCAACCATGCGGCACGGCCCACACCATTCGGCCCAAAAGTCCACGAGCACGGGAATCTCCGATTTTAGCACTTCCTGTTCGAAGCTGGCTTCGGTCACTGCCGTCGGCTTGGCCATCACACGTCCTCCTTGAAAGTGCGGCGACCCGCACACACCGTCATCCGGTACGATAACCGCACCCCGCACTAGCGTATTCCCTATAAGGCGTCAACCGATGGGTGCTCAGCCCACGCGGCCGAAGAGAAGCAGGGCCGCCACGGCGAGCGCGATGAGTGTCGCCCCCGCGCCACCCAGGCATCCCAACCGCCGGCCGCCACCCGATCCGGAAGGTCGCATCGCCGCGCGGGCTGACAACCGGGTCGCCTTTCGCAGCGACGCGATGGCTTCGCTCATCCGGCCCATCTGCCGGTAGAGCCCGCCCAGGTTTTGGTGCGCGACCCAGTAGTCCGGATCCGCGGCGATCGCGCGCTCATAGGCGTCCAGGGCCTGCTCACTGCGCCCAGTCTCGCGGTAGACGTTTCCTAAGTTGCTCCAGGCCGGCGCGTATTTCGGATCGACCGCCACCGCCCGCGCAAAAGCCTTCTCGCCATCGTCCAGGCGGCGCTGGTTTACCAGCGCCACGCCGAGCTTACTGTAGGCCAGCGCGGACCTGGGCTCGGCCTCAATGGCACGGCGAAAGGCGGCTTCAGCGGCTTCCCACTCGCCAGCCTCCAGATGTTTCTCGCCTTCCGCCAGACGGGCGGTCGATGCTTCCTGTGTCATGGAGAAGGGGAACTTCTGCGGTGAACCGGCGAGGCCCTGCGCCTACGAGGCCGCCGCCCAAAGGGGCAGGTCGGAGTAGGCCGGCCGCCTGCTGTGAAACGCCGCCGCGGCGGCAAACACCGCTTCCTCGCCGGCCATCGTCTCGACATGCCGCACGCTTGCGGACCGAAACGCGTTCAGCAGCGCCCTTACTTGGAGGTAAGGACCGAGCGTGCCTGCGGGTGGCGGTTCCGTGCCCTCTAATTGCGCGGCCACGCTTGCGTCACCGGCGTAGAGCACCAGCGCCCGGGCGCCGGCGCGCCGCGCCTCTCCCAAGCCCAGCAGCAGGGCTCGGTACGTGGCCACAGCCAAATCGGTCTCTCGCTCGCGCCGGACAACGACTCTCGGTGCTCCGGTCCCGTTCCATCGCAGGACGGCCGCCAACATCACACCGCCGCCGCCGCGGCGGCGGACAGCCGTGGCGACGTGCAGCGCGTCGATCACCACGGCACCTCGAGGACAGCGGCCGCGATCAGGCACGCGATAATGAGGAACACCTTCAACTGCACGGCCTGGCGGTCACTCCAAAATGAACGCAGGGGCCGCGCCGGGCCGCGGCGCGCGTTGGACCCGTGCGTCTGCCCACGGGGCATCGTCTGTGGAAGCGGATAGGTCTGGATCATGCCTGGCTCCTCATCGGGTACCCTCGCAAGAGTCCCGTGATCTTGCCGATGACTTCGAACTCTCCGTGGATCGGCGCGTACGCTGGATTTTCTGGGCGCAAGAAAGGCCGGCCGCCCTCCACGTCGAGGCGCTTGACGGTAGCCTCGTTGCCCAGCAACGCGACGATGAGGTCTCCCGGATCGGCGACCGGCTGGCACCGGACGATGACGAGATCCCCGTCGAAGATGCCCGCACCGATCATGCTGTCGCCACGAACCGTCAGGAGAAAACACTCGTCATTCCAACCGACGACGCGGCGCGGGATCGGAATCGTGTCCTCAATGTGCTGTTCAGCAAGGATCGGAACGCCGGCCGACACGCGGCCGATCAGTGGGAGCGACACCACCTCTTCCGCATCTGGCAGGGTCGTACGGTTCGTGATCTCCAACACTCGCATGCGGTCCCCGTCTCGCCGTAGAAACCCCTTCCGCTCCAGCGCCGTCAAGTGCTGATGCACGGTCGAGGGGGAACGCATCCCGAACGCATGGCCGATCTCGCGGACCGAGGGAACGATCCCGGTGCGTCTGATGCAAGCGGCAATGTGCTGGAGGATTTCTCCTTGACGCGCAGTCAGTGGTGGGCTCAACCGGTTCACCTCTGAGCCCAGTATAGCGAACATATGTACGTATATACAACTGGGGTTTGGGGGGAACGAACAATTGTACGCTAGTTGTTTGGCGGTGAAATGCCCGCGTATCTCGCTAAGACGCTCCCTATCTCTGCGTATCTCTTGAATTCGCGGCTATTGGAAGAGCGAGGCTAACAGCCTGATATCCAGGTTCCCACCGCTCACCACTGCGACCGCCGGCCGCAGCGGTACTTTCCCCGCCAGCAGCGCGGCCAAGGCGATCGCTCCGGAGGGCTCGACGACGAGTTGGGCGTCGAGGTAGAGTCTCCGAATAGTATCGCGGATGGCACTGTCGTCGATGCTGACGAACTCGTCGACTACCCTGGAGGTCGCGTCCCAGGTCAGGACCCCTGGCTGCTGGCCGCGGAGACCGTCTGCGATAGTTTCAGCGAACGGGACCGCAACACGGGTCCCGGCCACGCGTGATGCCGCGAAGCGTGGAAGCCCATTTGGCTCCACGCCGACCACCCGCACCCCCGGTCGAAGGGCTTTCAGGGCGAGTGCAACGCCGGAGAGCAGGCCCCCGCCACTGGTCGGCACGGCCACGACGGCGACATCGTTGGCCTGCTCGGCAATCTCCAGTCCACATGTCCCCTGGCCGGCGATCACGAGGGGGTCGTCGAATGACGGCACGAAGTGCAACCCCCGCTCCCCCGCAAGACGCTTCGCCAGATCGTTCCGTTCCGACATCGTCGTCCCACAGCGAATCAACTCGGCTCCAAATCCCTTGATCCGCGCTGCCTTGATCGGCGTGACGGTTTCGGGCACTACCACAACAGCGGGGACCCCGAGGCGGCCAGCCATGTAGGCCACAGCCTGACCGTGATTGCCTGACGACGCGGTGATCACCCCGGCAACCTTCCCGGCCACCTGACGCAGATGGTTTGCTGCACCCCGCACCTTGAATGACCCCGTGGGTTGCAGGCTTTCCAGTTTCAGACCGACATCATCGCTCCACGGGTGGAGCGGCGTCCGGCGCACGTCCCCGGCAATGCGCACGGCGGCGGCGCGGATGTCGTCGATGGTGGGCAGGGACGTCAACGAACGGCTCCGGTCTTCGCCGGCGGACGCCACCGGAGATTGGGCTGGCGCGCCGCGGTCACCTCGTCGAGGCGCGACACGACCGTGCGGTGTGGTGCGGTCCTCACCGTCTCGGGATCAGTTTCGCACTCCTGGGCCACGCGGATCAGGGTATCCGCGAACGCATCCAGCGTTTGCCGGCTCTCCGTCTCGGTGGGTTCGATCATGATCGCCTCGTCGACGATCAACGGAAAGTAAATGGTCGGCGCGTGGAACCCGTAGTCCAGCAGGCGTTTGGCGATGTCGAGCGTCCGCACGCCGTGTTGCGCCTTCTGCCTGCGGCCCGAGAGCACAAACTCGTGCATGCACGCCCGGTCATACGGAAGGTCGAAGTACGGACGCAACCGGGCCAACAAGTAGTTGGCATTGATGACGGCCGCCTCGGACACCTGCCGCAGCAGAGGGCCGTACGCGCGCAGGTACGCATACGCCCGCACGAACATTCCAAAGTTGCCGTTGAAAGCCCGCACCCGCCCGATCGACTTCGGGCGGTCGTGGTCCAGTCTGAAGATCTCGCCCTCGCGCTCGAGCATCGGCGCCGGCAGATACGCTTCCAGCAGCCGCTTCACTGCCACCGGGCCCGCGCCGGGCCCGCCGCCGCCGTGCGGTGTCGAAAACGTCTTGTGCACGTTCATGTGCATGATGTCGAACCCTTGATCGCCCGGCCGCGCCACGCCAAGCACCGCATTGAAGTTGGCGCCGTCCAGGTACATCAGCGCGCCGCATCCGTGAATGATGTCGGCGACGTCGGTAATATGCTCCTCGAACAGACCCAGCGTGTTGGGATTGGTCAGCATCAGCGCTGCGACCGAGCTATCCGCGGCCTGGCGCAGGGCAGCGGAGTCAATGTTGCCCCGGTTGTCGCTGGGCACCGTGACGACCGTAAACCCGCACATGGCGGCCGACGCCGGATTTGTGCCATGCGCCGAGTCCGGCACGATCACACGCGTGCGG
>JBGPNN010000140.1:0-8913 GCA_041487495.1 bacterium | reverse complement strand
GCCGGCCAGCATCGCACCGAGGACGCTAAATCGAATGCTGGCATGAATGCCCGCGAGGAATGCCACCACGTACAGGTGAGTCATCGAGAGACGGCTGAAGAAGGCCGCCAAAGGAATCGTCGCCAGGAGTGCGGCGCGGCCGAGATCCGCGACGATCAGAATTGGCCGCCGCCGGAGGCGATCGACCCAGGCTCCGGCGACCAGCCCCATCAGCAATTGTGAACCGAGGTCCGCTGCCGCAAGCAGGCCCATCTGGAAGGGCGTGGCGTTCAAGACCAGGATCGCGGTAAACGGCAGCGCGGTGCGGGTCACGAGCGACCCGAAGGTCGAAATCGTCGCCGCGGACCAGAGCCTGACAAAATCGGGGTTGTGCCAGAGCCCGGCGGCTCTGGCAGCGGAACCTGCCGGCGGCCTGTTCACTCGGCAAGCCGGCGGTAATCGCGCATCACCTGGCGTAGCCGGTCCAGCGGGATCGCGTGCGCGATGCGGCCGTCGATGCCGGTCGTCGTCGTGGCCACGCAGAGGGCGTTCGTGATCGCTTCTTCCGTGGCGTCGGCGGTCGCTTCGAACAGCGGTGTCATCGCTTCGTTGGGCACCATGCGCACCGCGTGCGTCTCTCCCGGACCTGCGGCGCCGCCCAGCCCGTGGTTTCCCGTCGAAAACGCCAGAAAGATGTCTCCGCTGGAGTTGCCGCCGACGCCTCCCATCCGTGCCAGGCCGATCGTGGCGCGCTGCGCGAGCCGGCGGCACTGCGTGGGCAGCAGCGGCGCGTCGGTCGCGACGATGACAATGATGGATCCGCCGTCCGCACCGGGCGGTGGCGGGCCCGGCGCGGGCACCTCGGTCACCGGAATCTCCCGGCCCACCGGGACGCCGTCGATGCGCAACAGCGCCCGGCTACCGTAGTTGGCCTGGACGAGCACGCCGATCCTCCAGCCGCCCTCTTCACCGGGCAGCACACGCGACGAGGTCCCAATCCCGCCCTTGAAACCGTGGCAGATCATGCCGGTGCCCCCGCCGACGCACCCTTCGGCCACCGGGCCGTTTGCTGCACCATCCAGCGCCGTGAACACGTGCTCGGGCCGCACGTGCATCCCGTTGATGTCCGAAAGGAAGCCATCGTAGGTTTCCGCGACGACGGGCAGGCTGAAGCGCACCCGTTCGCCGCCGCGGGCCACATCATACGCCACCATGGCGTCGCGCACGACGCCGACGCTGTGGGTATTGGTGATCGCCACCGGCGTCGTCAGCAGCCCGGACTCCTCTACCCAAATCAGACCCGTCATCTCGCCGTTGCCGTTCAACACATGGGAGCCGGCGAACACCGGATCGCTGCCGATATGACCGTCGTGCGGGTGGATCACCGTGACACCGGTCCGCACCGGGCCTTGGCCAACGACCAGCGCCCCGTCTCCCCGGATGAGCGTCGTGTGCCCGACTCTGACACCCAGTAGGTCGGTGATCGCATTCAGCGGTCCTGGCGAGAATCGCCCGATCCTGACGCCGAGGTCACGGGCGCGAGCGCGTCCTGTCATCGCCGTCAGAAGTCGAACGGCAGCGCAAACGCGGGCGGCGTCGCCTGGTGCCTCCGGCGTTCGGGAGCCGGGCGGGTCCGGAACCATCGCGCCAGATCGATCATCTGCGTCACCGCGTGCTCGAAGACAAGTCGTCCCTTTTCGGGGGTCGCCTTCTTCGGTTCGCCAAACGCCCCGGTCTCCGTGTAGGTTGACGTCCACTCCACCAGCGTGATCGGCGCGTTGCCGGCCGTCAGGTCCGTGTACTGCCACTTCGACGCGCCCGGCAGGCGTGTGTACGATGCCAGCGTCCCCTCAATCCGATCCGTGCGCACGTTGGCCCCGTCGACGTGCATGTACATCGACGTCTCCAGTTCGCACGCGTGCGCACAGCCGCCTGGGATGACCGACGTGCGGACTTCCTTGTTCCAGTACTCGGCCACCAGTTGCCACCACGACAGGTTCAAACACAGCGCGCTGGTCTGCAGGGTGATCTGCCGGGCCGCCTGTTCAACCAGGGGATGGTTCGACCCATGACCGTTGACGATCATGATCCGCGTGAAACCATGGTAGGCGGCCGACCGGCCGATATCGATCAGAAATTTCACAAACGTTGTCGGTTCGATGTTGATCGTGCCCGGGAAATCCATCACGTGGTGCGTGTAGCCGTAGGCCACCGGAGGCAGGATCAGCATATCCTCAGGAGAGCGTCGACCGGCCTCATACACGACCGATGAGGCCAGCTTGGCGTCCACGTCGATCGGCAAGTGATGCCCGTGCTGCTCGGTCGATCCCACGGGAAGGACGACCACCTTATTCATGGCCACGGCCTCGTTGATCTCTGGCCAGGTCAGGAGTTCATACCGGGATTGCTGTGCGACTGACACACGACTCGCCGACATGTCACTGCTCCTCTCACGCAATGTGCTCACACAACTTCCTGGCCGATGACCGCGACGACGTCGCCCTGTGTCGTCGGTGCTCGGAACCGCCGGACCAGCAGATAGCCGTCCAGGTTCGCCCGGATTTCGATCGGCGGCTCGTCGATCCGTTCGAAGTCATGAATCAACGTAACCGGCTGCCCTCGCTTGACGTACGTCCCGAGCGGCACCAGGGGCTCGCTGATCCCGCTGACCGGGGCGGTCATCCAGGCATCCAGATCGGTCGAGGCCACAAACCGCTGCCGCTCGTACTCGGGCGGCAAGAGCGTCTCAACCGCGCCCGACAACACCCCGTGCCGTCGCATGACGTTGAGCACGCCGTGATAGGCCCACCGCACGCCCTGCAGATCCGCCGACGCACCGTAACCGAACTCGCCGCCGATGGTGATCTTCCCGAGGGCCTCGGCATGCTCGGTCAGCAGGCCGGTTCCCATACCGCGCGTATAGATCCAGATCCAGGGCATCCCAAAGACAAACGCCGTGTCGCGCATCGCCTCGAATTGGGCCGGGTGCTCGATCATGTGAAATGAGGCGCACCGGGCGATCTCGTACGTGTCGCCTGCGGCATGTATATCGATGACGACGTCCGCGCGCGGCAGGACGTGCTCGCTGACGAACTGCGCGATCCGGCTCGTGATGGTGCCATCCGCCCGGCCGGGAAAGGCGCGGTTCATATTCCCGCCGTCCAGCGGCGACTCTCGCCGGCCTGCCTGGAATGCCGGCACGTTCAGGACGGGAATGACGATCAGGCGCCCGGCCGCCAGCGCCGGCGCGTCCACGTCGCGGATGAGCCGCTTGAGGCCGACCGGGCCCTCGTACTCATTGCCGTGGGTTCCGCCGATCGCGACCACCGTCTTGCCCGGCCGGGACGCACACAGGACGCACAGCGGCACCCGGACGCGGCCCCAGGTGCCGTCCAACGTGAACGGGACGTGGTAGAGTCGTTTGCCGGGCGACTCCCAGTCAATCTGCGACGTTGGGGTCGTCTCGAGAATCATCGTCACCCTCCCTCAGGAATGCGGAGGGCCGGAGGCATCCGTGCCCCCGGCCCCACGCCTCAGGCAATCGTTTACTTGTCCAGCCACACGTCGGTAAAGAAGAGCCGCTGCTGCGGGTGGATGGTGAAATCCTTCACGTACTTGTACGCGGCGTGCAAGAAGACCTTGCCGCCCACAATGATGGCCGGCTGGTCCTCCGCCACCATTTTCTGCAATTCCACCATTGCGGCCTTGAACTGCTCGGGGTTTGCGATCGACCGGGCGGCCTGCAGCTTGTCATAGAACGTCTGGTTCACGCGCGCGTACTGCAGCGCCTGCCCGTTCAGCTTGCCATAAGGGTGGTTGATCTGATCGTAGGGGTTCGGTTTGGGGACGATCGAGGTCAGCCCGCCCTGGAACCGGAACGGTGGCGTCAACACCTGCGCGACGTACTGTCCGATCTCCACCGGGCGCAGGTTCACGCGGAATCCGACGTCCTTCAACGACTGCTCGACGGCCTGCGCAATGATATCTTCCGCGAAGCCGGTATGATACATGAGCTCGAATTCGGGGCTGGGGTTGCCCGACTCGGCCAGCAACTGCTTGGCTCGCGCAACGTTGCGGCGCGAGTAGTCCGGCACACCCTGCGCGAAGAAGGGGCTCGTGCTCGGAATCGCGCTCCCGCGCGCATCGTGCAGACCGAACAACAGGGTCTTGATTTTCGCCCGGTCAATCGCCAGACTGGCCGCCTGTCGCACGCGCTTATCGTTGAATGGTGGGGTGACGTCGCTCAGACAAAAGTACACGAGCGCGACGGCTTTGTCGCCCCGCACCTCATACACCTGCAGATCGCGGTTCATCTTGACCTGCGCAACGCTCGCCACTGGGAAGATGTCGATGAAGTCAATCTGCTTGTTGGAGAGCTGTAGCATCCGCACCGTATCGTCGGGAATGATCCGGAAGATCAGCCGATCGAGGTACGGCTTGCCGCGCACGTGATAATCGGGATTGCGCTCGACCTGGATCTCCTGAGCGCGGTCCCAGCGTACCAGCTTGAAGGGTCCGGTGCCGTTGGGTTTCGTGGACAGTTCGGCGTCTGGCGTGTCCTTCTTCGCGAGCCAGACGTCTACGAGCGTGTCGGTGAAGATATTGTCCGGGCTCTTCAGGATCACCCGGACAGTCCGCGGGTCGACGACCTCGACCCGGTCCATCATGGTCAACAGGGCGTAGGTCCGACCGGACGTCGGTTGCGCCGCCTTTTCCAGCGACCACTTGAGATCCTCGGAGGTCGCCGGACTGCCGTCATGAAACTTCATGTTCGGCCACAGCCGCAGCGTGTACGAGAGGCCCTTGGGGGCAGCCTGAACGGACTCAAGCGCGCCGGTGTAGACCAGCTCGAACGTCTTCAGATCGTAGTTCAGCAGGGTCTCGTTGGTCATATGGAGGAGGTTGCGTTCGATGTTGAAGCGGAAGACGAAGGGGTTCAGCGTCGCGGCGTCGGCGTTGATCCCGACGGTCAGCGTACCGCCTCGCTTGGGCTGGAGCGCCGGGCCCGAGAGGGATGGAGCCGCCGGAATCAGCGCCAGGATCGCGATGGCGACCAGCCCGATGCCGAGAACGCGGTATCTCCACATGGCCCGTCCTCCTCCTTGGTGTGGACATCGAAGGTTCGGCGGGCTGCACCTGAATCCTCCCCTAAACTTCTGATGCCGGACGAGAGGAATTCGGGTACAAGACTAGTAGGTCTTGGTGGCGGCGGAATAGATCCATGGAACCCAAAGCGCAGGCAGTAGAGCAACTCCTCAAGGCGCTGGGCGCCGCTATCAAGACGTACGCCCTCTACCCCGGGCCGCATCCGGTCACGCAGCAGACCATTCACCATCTCCTCTCGATGCTGCATCCGTACATGGAGGCGTACGGTCCGTTTAGCGTGCGGATCGGCAAGTACGCGCTGACCGTCGACGGGGTCCCATATAAGGAGGGGCCCCTAGGCAACCTGTCGATGCACTTCTACACGCGGGGTCTCGCGCAGTTCAAGATCCTGCCGGCCATCAGCGAGCAGGCCCTCACGACCTTCGTCTCGATCATCGGGACGGACCGCCGCGGGCTCGAGGCGGCCGGGGGCATCCGGCGGTTGATGCGCGAGGCGGGCGTCGGCAACATCCAGATCACAGAAATGGCGCTGGAGTCCGACGAGGATCTCCAGCCCGCCGACCTTGAGGCCATCTTCGAATGGCTAGGCCACGGCGAACTGGCGCCAGAAGAGCGCGAGCGAATCCTCGACATGGTGCGCGCCGGACCCCACCAGACTCGCGTGCTCTTAGAGCGCGCATTTTCGACACTCGATAGCGCCGCCGAGACTCTCAGTGATGACGATCGGGTCCAGGACGTCTACCAAATGCTCCGGGGCCTGGACCGGATGGTGCTCGACGAACCCTTCGAGGATCAAGGGCGACTGTATGCGAACCTGGCCGAGGCGCAGCTCCAGGTGCGCCAACCGTTGAAGACACTGCTGACGCGCGCCCTGCTCCACCCCGACGGCCGGGACGTGGCCGCGCGACTCGGCGAGCACCTGACGCATGAACAGCTCGCCCACGTCATCCACGGGTCGCTCGGCGGCGGGGATATCGCCGACCAGGTGACGGCCTTCCTGAAGGCGCTGCGGACGGATCCGCAAAAGACCGCGGCGGTCCTCGCCATCCTCGATGCGCGGCTCCAGCAGCCCCAGCAAGGGCGATCGTGGCTCACCGATGCCGTCCTGCCTCGGCTCGAACCCCCAGCGCCCCGGGCCGGACCGGAACTTCCCGAGGAGTTCACGTTCATGGCCTCAGGCGAGGCGGCCTCCGATGAGGCGGCCGAGCGCCTCAAAGCCTCCGTCACCATGGACGACGACGCGATCACGAACGAGGCGATCCGCGCGCTCGTCGACGTCCTCGCCCAGGAGACGAACGACAAGGAACTGGTCGATATCGGCGATGCGCTGGCGGGCCACCTCCCCACTCTGGTGCAGCATCGGGAATTTGCGCTGCTGGCCTCGATCCTGGAGCGTCTCAAGACCCTGGGGTCCGTCGACGTCGGGGTTCGCCGCAGGGTCGCGGAGAGCATTCTCAAACGCATGACAGACAGCACCCTGCTCGATCAGCTGCTGGCGGCGCTGTGGGGCTCACGCGATACCCTGGTCGAAAAGGATATCCAGGCGTGTCTGAAACCCCTCTCCGACAACCTGGTCGACCCCCTGGTGCGCATCCTGGGGACAGAGACACGGGGCCCGATGCGTGCGATGATCTGCGACCTGCTCATCAGCCTCGGCGGAGACAAAGTCGACGAACTCGGCCGGATGGTGGACGATCAGCGCTGGTACGTCGTCCGCAACGTGACCAACGTGTTGGGACGGCTGCACGCTCCGCGAGCGGTATCCTACCTCCACCGGCTGGTGCAGCATCCGGACTACCGCGTGCGTCGCGAGGCGGTGATGGCCCTCGCCGCGATCGGTACCGACGAGGCCCAGGCGGCCCTACGGGTATTCTTCGACGACCCTGATGAGCGGATCCAGGTTCGCGTCCTGCAGTCTCTCGATACGGGGCAGGCGTGGCGCGTTCTGCCTCAACTCCTCACCCTGCTGGAGCGCCGCGACCCGTTCGAGCGGCAGTTCGCACTCAAACGGGCGGCGTTGGAGATTCTGGCCCGCCTGGGCGCGCGGCAGAGCCTGCCCACGTTGAGAAAGATCTCGCGCCGGTGGTTTGTCTTCGGACACCGCGCTCGCGAACTGCGTCAGCTGTCGCGGGTGGCCGCCGACGTGATCGACGGCAGTGCGTCCCCGGGCGACGCCCGGCTGCTCGCCGGCGTCGAGATCGAGCCCGATTGATCATGATCCGGCCGGGCGAGATCCTTCGAGGATTATCGCGGGCCAGACGTACGGTGGCCCTCTACGGCACCGACCATCCGGTCGCCGCGCAGACACTGGGTGACGTGCACAAAGCCATCCAGCAGATACTCGAGACCCAGCACGCGCTGCGGTTTTTCATCCACGAGGAAACGTTCTACGCGGGGAAGACGGTCCTGCTCGAAGAGAGCCTCAGGCTCCCCTCGTTCCTGGCCGACCTTCAGGCGCGGGGCATTGGACTCATCGAACTCGTGGAAGGACTGGAGCCGCGTGAACTGCATCACCTCGTCTACGTGCTCAGCGCACCGGCTGAAGAACTGTTGCGCCATGGCGGCCTGTCTGCATACCTGACCGCGCATGACGTCCAGCACGTGCGCATCGGGGCCGGGCGAGCGCTCTCGGCGGAGGAAGAGGCCGCCCTCCACGTCGATCCCCGGGACGTCTACCGCGCCGGTCTGCGCATCGTCGATGGCCTCCATTTCCAGGCGGCGCGGGAGCTACCGCTGGACCTGAGAAAGGCCAACCAGGTTCTCAGTTCCCTGCTCGATGCGATGCGAGAGGACAAATCCGCGCTACAGGGGCTGGCCGTCCTCAAGCACTACGACGAGGGCGCGTTACACCACTCGGTGAACGTGAGCGTGATCGCACTCCTGATCGGCCTGCAGAGCCGTCTTGACCGCCCGCAACTAATGACACTGGGTCTTGCGGCCCTGCTGCACGACATCGGGAAGGTCCGGATCCCACGCGAGATCCTGACCAAACCCGGCCGGCTCACCGACGAGGAACTGGTCATCGTGCGCCGCCACCCGCTCTTTGGGGCGCATCTCTTACGGAACCTGACGGGGTCGTCAAGACTCGCGATGATCGCGGCGTTCGAGCACCATGCCAACTACAACTTGTCGGGCTACCCACGGATCACGATGAAGCCGACCCCGCATCCGATGTCACGGATCGTGCAGGTGGCCGAGTTCTTCGATGCCGCCACACACTCGCGGCGGACCGATCGGCGGCCCATGCTTTCCTCCGAGGCCGTGGCGTTCGTCTTGAGCCGCGCCGGAGAGATTTTCGACCCGCTCGTCGCCCAGGTGTTCGTGCGCGCGATTGGCTTGTATCCGGTGGGCTCCGTCGTGGAACTCAACACCGGCGAGGTGGCCGTCGTCCTGCGTCCCAGCGACCACGATGCCGCGCGGCCGGTCGTAAAGGTGGTCCAGGAGCGCACCGGCGTAGCCGCTTCACCTCGCACAGTGAGCCTCGAAGAGGCCGGCGACCTGCGGATCATGCGTGCGCTGGATCCCGTCGAGGCTTCTGTAGACGTCTCGGCCTATCTCCTCGCCAGTTAGCGCTGCCGACGACGCCCGCTCGTTTGGCTCGCGCGAATTACTTGTCCAGCCAGACGTCGGTGAAGAAGAACCGCTGCTGTGGATGAATGACAAACCCCTTCACGTATTTGTAGGCGGCGTGCAGGGGAATGAACCTCGCCCCGCCGACGATGATGGCCGGCTGATCCTCAGCGGCAATCTTCTGGAGCTCCTGGAGCGCCTGTTTGAATCTCGCCGGATCCGAGATGGAGCGGGCCGCCAGCAGTTTGTCATAAAACG
>JBGPNN010000139.1:0-8927 GCA_041487495.1 bacterium | reverse complement strand
GGCGTTGCGCGGTCCCGGGCGGACTCTCTATAATACGGGCAGGCGTAGGGGCGTAGCTCGAATTGGTAGAGCGCCGGTCTCCAAAACCGGATGTTGGGGGTTCGAATCCCTCCGCCCCTGCCAGTAATGACGCAGAAGGGACGCGGGTTTTGGCCTGCGTCCCTTCTCGTGTCTCTTGGCCAAGAGGCCGAATCTGCTGACGGCTGCTCACGCTTGGCCCTTGAGGGGAGGAAGATACGGGTTGACGACGGAGCTGCTCAAGGAGGCCGCTCAGCATCATCCAGAGTGAGAGCGGGGACCGATCGGCATAGCCGGACTTGTTCTTGGCTACGCGCTGGCAGGAGGACACCCGCTCTTAGCGGTCATAGGCGTAGTGCCTGGGTTTGCTGTAGGAATAGCGATCTATTCAGCCGGAACGCTGACGATCGCGCAAGGCCAGATACTCTTGGCACTTCTGGACACCGCTGTAAACACCGCGGTCCTCGCAGAGCGCGTGTAGACGTATAATAGGTAGGTAGCCATGCGAGAGTCCTTCCTCTATCTGCACGTACTCGGCGTCGTGGTATGGATCGGCGGGGGCGCGCTGTTCGCCATCTGGGCCGGTCGCGCCCGCCGCAGCGGTCTGCCGACCCTGGTGACCTTCGTGGCCGAGACAATCGCCTGGCTGTTGGACCGGGTGATCCTGCCGGCGATGATCGTGACGATCGTGTCCGGCGTCGTCCTGGCCATGGCAGCGAACATAGCGATGAAACCGCCGGCCTGGTTGATCGTGAAGGTGGCTCTCGTGGTGCTGGGGGTTGTCCTGTACTTCGCGGTCCAGCGGCCGACCGCAAAGGCGTTGGTTGGGGCGCTGCATGCCACCGGGAAGAAGGCCGGTGCCCAGGTGCCGGTGCTGGCCCGGCGGCAGGTGCGCGTGAGCATGATCGGCGGACTGCTTGCGTTGATCATTATTGGACTGGCTGTCTTCAAACCATAAGCGAGGTGGTCGGCGATGCGCACAGACAATACTCTCGCCTTGACCGTCAGCAAGGTCGCCGTGGCATGTGTCCTCGTGCTGGCGACCGCCGCCGGGGCGCCGGTGCTCGCGCAGCCGCGCGGCCTCTCGCAGATTCGGATCCTGGCGGTCGCGCCGTTTTCGGACGACAACCCGCTGAACCGGCGGCTTGCCGACCAGGGCGCCGCGCGGTTGAGCGAGCTCCTCAAGGGCGGGCCGCTCCAGATCATCGACGCCTCCCGGGTCGCGGCGGAGCTGCAACGGCAGGGCATTACTCCAACGGATCTCATTAGCCCTTCCAGGACCATCGCGGTGGGGACGGCGCTCGGTGCGGACGCTGTGCTGACGGGACGCGTGACCGAGCTCTTCCAGGAAGTCAACCGGGCCCGGTCCGCGGGAGAGTTTGGAAACTCGCTCGAAGGGCGGGCGAGCGTCGACATCCGGATCCTTGAGGTCAGCACGCGCCTCAAGCTCTTCGAAGACGAGGTCTTTTGCGGTGTCCCGGCGCTGGCCGCCGTGGCCATGGATTGCGTGGCTCGTACGACCGCATCGCGCATCAAAGCGCTCGTTCCGCGTAATTGACAGCAAGAAGTCCGCTGCTATAATGAGCCGAGGAAGGGCCGCGGCATAAGGTCCTTTTTTTTCTGCCGAAAGATCTTCGAGGAGCCACGCGATGGCGCGCACCGAGGTCAAGCTGGCACCACGGTCGGCCCAGCGACCGGTCAGGGCCGCCGCCCCGCGGCGGCAGTGGCCGGCCTTCATCGAAGGCACCGTGACCTACCTGCGTGAAGTGCTTATTGAATTGAAGCGCGTCGAGTGGCCGTCCCGCCGTGAGGCAACCAGCGCGACGATCGTCGTCGTGGTCGTCCTGGTTCTCATGGCGGTCTACCTCGGGACGTTCGACTATTTCTATACGATCCTGGTCAAGCGATTTCTGATCAGGCCGGGCGCGTAGGCATTGATGGCCAGGACCGACGATACGCTTAAGCCTGCGCGCGATCCCCTCAAGGGGCTGTTTGCCGACGAGCCCGTCCAGCCCGAGCCGGCGGAAGTCGAAGAGACTGCGGCACCGCGCGATCCCCGGCTCAAGTGGTTTGTGATCCACACCTACTCGGGCTATGAGGCGAAGGTCAAGTCCAACCTGGAGCGCCGAATCACCTCGATGGGCATGAAGGACAAGATCTTCCAGGTCCTGATTCCCACCGAGAAGGAAAAAGAAATCAAAGGCGGCAAGCGGCGCGAGATCGACCGGAAGATCTTCCCTGGCTACGTCCTGGTCGAGATCAAGACCGATGAGCAAGGCGAACTGGAGAACGACGCCTGGTATGTGATCCGGAACACCCCGGGGGTGACCGGATTCGTTGGATCCGGCGCGAAGCCAATCCCGTTGGAGGATCGTGAAGTCCGGCAGTTGCTCCGGCAGCTGAAGGACGAGACGCCAAAGTACCGGATCACCTACCAGAAGGCATCTCCGGTGCGCATCACCTCCGGACCTTTCCAGGATTTCACGGGTCTCGTCGACGAGATCATGATGGAGAAGGAGAAGGTCCGGGTGCTCGTGTCGATCTTCGGTCGCGAGACTCCGGTCGAGTTGGACTTCGGGCAGGTCGAGAAGCTGTAGGGGGACGGCAATGGCGAAGAAGATCGTGGCGATGGTCAAGCTCCAGATTCCTGCGGGCAAGGCTACTCCGGCCCCACCCGTCGGTCCGGCTCTTGGCCAGCATGGCGTCAACATCATGGAGTTTTGCAAGTCCTACAACGAACGGACGGCCAAGCTCGCCGGGACGATCGTGCCCGTCGAGATCACGGTCTATGCTGATCGCACATTCACGTTTGTCACCAAAACCCCGCCGGCCGCGGTGTTGCTGCGCCAGGCCGCGGGATTGGAAAAGGGCTCCGGCGAGCCCAACAAGACCAAAGTCGGTAGCGTGACCCGCAAGCAGGTTCGCGAGATCGCCGAACGCAAGATGCCGGATCTGAACGCGACGACGGTCGACGCGGCCATGCGCATGATCGAAGGCACCGCCCGCTCGATGGGGATTGAGGTGGTCGGCTAGGACGGCACGACACGCGGGAGGGGGCATCCCCCCCGATCGCACCGCGAGGAGGGACCCACATGGGATTGCACGGTAAGCGATATGTCACGGCCACGAAGCAGTTCACTCCGCGCCAGCTCCACGGCGCCGAAGACGCCGTCAAGCTCGTCAAGGCGACATCGACGGCGAAGTTCAACGAAACGGTGGAAGCTCACGTGCGGCTCGGCGTCGACCCCAAACAGGCGGACCAGCAGGTCCGCGGCACGGTGGTTCTGCCCCACGGCACGGGCCGGTCGGTACGCGTCCTGGTCTTCGCCAAGGGCGAGAAGGCCAAAGAGGCCGAGCAGGCGGGCGCCGACTTCGTCGGCGCGGAAGACGTCATCGAAAAGATCCAAGGCGGGTGGCTGGATTTCGACGTGGCCGTCGCCACGCCGGATGTGATGAACCTGGTCAGCCGGCTGGGGCGCGTCCTCGGGCCAAGGGGCCTGATGCCCAACCCCAAGGCGGGGACGGTGGCCATGGACGTGACCCGGGCCGTGCGCGAACTCAAGGCCGGCAAGATCGAGTTCCGTCTTGACAAGGCCGGCATCATCCACGTGCCCGTCGGGAAGGCCAGGTTCTCGGAAGCGCAGTTATTGGAGAACGTGACCACGCTGATCGATGCCGTCGTGCGCGCCAAGCCCGCGGCGTCCAAGGGCCAGTACATCAAGTCGATCACGCTCTCACCGACTATGGGGCCGGGGATCCGAGTCGATCCGGCCAGGATCGAAGGAGCCCACGTCGCGTAGATTTGACGGCTCCCAGGGGCCGTGCTAAAATGCACCGGGCCTCAAGCCCGGGAAGTTGTTCAACCACATATCGGCCGCCGTAAGGCGGCGCGCACCGTAGACCGCAGGTGCCCGTTACGGGCCGAAGGACGTTCACCGTCGCCTGCCGAGGAGCGGATCGGGTTCGGACCCGTCTGCCTACGGCGGGTCTATTTCGTTTATAGAGGGCACAGACGATGCCTCGGCCTGAGAAGATTAGCGAAGTCGAGCAGCTGGAAGCGAAACTGCGGGAAGCCATGGGGGTCATCCTCACGGACTTTCGTGGCCTGAGCGTCGCTGAGATCACAACGCTGCGCGGCAAACTCCGCGACGCCGGCGTAGAGTACCGGGTTGTGAAGAACACCCTCTTCACTCTGGCCGCCAGATCAATCGGTATCGAAGGGCTCGGCTCGTACCTCGAGGGCCCGACTGCAGCGGCGTTCGTGCGCAAGGACCCGGTGGTCGCAGCCAAGATCATCCAGGAGTTCATCCGGCAGACCCGCAAGCTCACGATTAAGGGCAGTGTGATCTCCGGACAGACCTATAACGAAGCGCGCACGAAGGCGCTCGCGGATCTGCCGTCGCGCGAAGAGCTTGTGGCCAGGGTGGTCGGCGGCATCGCCGCACCGCTGTCCGGGCTGGCGGGGGTCTTGTCCGCGTTGCCGCGAAACCTGGTCTACGCGCTCGACCAGATACGCCAGCAGCGGAGCGCTGCCTGAGTCAAAGGATTGATACGGACACGGGAGGGACGACGGTGGCAACCAAGCTGGGCAAGGACGAGATCATTGACGCAATCGGCAGCCTGACGGTGCTCGAACTGGCCGATCTGGTGAAGGCGCTCGAGGAGAAGTTTGGCGTGACGGCGGTGGCGCAGGTGGCCGTCGCGGCGGCCGGCGCGGGAGCGGGTGCGGCCGCGGCACCGGCGGTTGAGGAGCAGACCGAATTCGACGCCATCCTCCAGACGATCGGTGACAAGAAAATCCAGGTCATCAAGGTCGTTCGCGAGCTGACCTCGCTGGGTCTGAAAGAGGCAAAGGACCTCGTGGACGGCGCACCGAAGCCGGTGAAAGAGAAGGTCAGCCGCCAGGAGGCCGACACGATCAAGAAGAAGCTCGAGGCCGAGGGCGCGACCGTTACAATCAAGTAACCGGACTCGCAGGCACCCACTGCGTGGCCCTTGACAGATTGAGGGCCACCGAAGTATCTTTGTGCGTACGGGCTTTTCAGCGTCGACCGCATGCGGGTGAGCCTGAGAACCGGTGCCAGGGGGCTTCTAGGGAAGCGAGGCAGGGGGACCGTCCCGATGGAGCGGCCCTGTTTTCGTGTTTCGATGGGAGATTCCCGGTTTTGCTACCCGCCGCGTCGCCCGAACCTCGCTAGTCGTGGGTATCCCACAGTCAGGCGATCAGGATTGACCGCCAGGAACTGCAGCACCCGCCGCGCACGGCCGTGCGGCACCGACTTCTCGCGGAGGTGACTTTGTCCACCGTGAAGACCAAAACGAGGCTGGACGCAACCAGACCAACTCGTCGCCCCAACATTCCCGACGCGCGCGGCGTGCACCGCGGTCGCCGGACCCGCATAAGCTTTTCGAAGATCCCCGAGATCCTGGATATGCCCGATCTCGTTGAAGTGCAGCGGCGGTCATTCGACTGGTTTCTGCGGGAAGGGATCCGCGAGGTGTTCGATGAGATCTCGCCGATCCAGGACTTTACCGGGAACCTGGAACTGCACTTCGCTGTCGACACCGGCCGGCGCAAGCTCTCACCGCCGGGCAGCGTGTTCGAAGGCGAGCAGGTGCTGGATTTCGGCGGTTACCGGTTCGAGCGGCTGCGGTACACTGAGGAAGAGTGCCGCGACCGCGACTACAATTTTAGCGCCGCCCTCAAGGTCAAGGTCCGGCTCATCATCAAGGAGACCGGAGAGATCAAGGAACAGGAAGTCTTCATGGGCGACTTCCCCCTGATGACCGCGCGGGGAACGTTCATTATTAACGGCGCCGAGCGCGTGGTCGTCAGCCAGCTTGTGCGGTCCCCGGGCGCGTACTACTCGTTCTCGCCGGATGCCTCCGGGCGGCCGCTGCCGACCACGGTGGTTATCCCACACCGCGGCGCCTGGCTCGAACTCGAAATTGACGCCAGCGGCGTGATCTATGCCCGTATCGACCGCACCCGCAAGTTGCCTGCCACGGCGCTGCTACGTGCCGTCGGCTACGAGACCGACGAGAAACTGCAGAAGCTCTACGGCGACGACCGGTTCCTGCGTGCCACCCTCGACAAGGACGGCACCACCAACCGGGACGAAGCGCTCATCGAGATCTACCGGCGTCTGCGGCCTGGCGATCCGCCAACCGTCGATAGCGCCCGGAACCTGCTGCAGACCCTGTTCTTTGACCCGCGGCGATATGACCTGGGCCGGGTCGGCCGGTATAAGTTGAACAAGAAACTGGGCCTGAAGGTCGACCCCGCCACCCGGATCCTGGCCAAAGAGGATATCGTCGAGATCATCCGCTACCTGACGCGACTGGCGGCGGGTGACAGCGACGTCCTGGTGGACGACATCGACCACCTGGGCAACCGTCGCGTCCGGTCGGTGGGCGAGCTGCTGCAAAACCAGTTCCGGATCGGCATGCTGCGGATGGAGCGCGTGATCCGCGAGCGGATGACGATCCAGGAGCCTGGGCAGGTGACCGCGCAGCAGTTGATCAACATCCGGCCGGTGGTGGCCGCGATCAAAGAGTTCTTTGGGTCCAGCCAGCTATCCCAGTTCATGGATCAGACCAACCCCTTGGCCGAGTTGACGCACAAGCGCCGGCTGTCGGCCCTGGGCCCGGGCGGCCTGTCCCGAGAACGGGCGGGTTTCGAAGTACGCGATGTCCACACCTCGCACTACGGCCGGATGTGCCCGATCGAGACGCCCGAGGGACCGAACATCGGCCTGATCTCTTCGCTGGCGACGTTTGCCCGCGTGAACGACCTCGGTTTCATCGAGACGCCCTACCGGGAGGTCAAGGACGGTGCGGTCACGCGACGGATCAGGTACCTGACCGCCGATTCGGAAGACCAGCACATGGTCGCCCAGGCCAACGCCGTGATCGACGAGGATGGCCGGCTGGTGGGCCCGCGCGTCACGGCGCGGCACGCGCACGAGAACAAGGCCGTGCGGCCCGAGGAAATCGACTTCATGGACGTGTCGCCCAAGCAGATCGTCTCGGTGGCGACGGCGCTGATTCCCTTCCTCGAGCACGACGATGCCAACCGGGCGTTGATGGGCTCGAACATGCAGCGGCAGGCGGTACCGCTGTTGCAGAACGAGGCGCCCCGCGTGGGCACCGGCGTGGAGTACCGGGCCGCCGTCGACAGCGGCGCGGTCGTTGTGGCGCGACGGGCCGGTGTGGTCGAAGCGGTGAGCGGCGACGGGATCGTCGTCAAGGTCGGTCGCGACACCGACGAATACACGCTGATCAAGTACCAGCGCAGTAATCAAGGGACGTGCATGAACCAGGTACCGATCGCGCGGACCGGGGATGAGGTCAAGGAAGGCGACATCCTGGCCGACGGCCCCTGCACCGACCAGGGTGAACTGGCGCTCGGCCGCAATGTGATCGTCGCGTTTATGCCCTGGGAAGGGTACAACTACGAGGATGCGATTGTCGTCAGCGAGCGACTGGTGCGCGAGGATCTGTTCACTTCGATCCACATCGAGGAGTACGAGGTGGAGGCCCGCGACACCAAGCTTGGGCCCGAGGACATTACGCGCGATATCCCCAACGTCGGCGAAGAGGCCCTCCGGGATCTGGACGAGCGTGGGATCATCCGCGTCGGCGCTGAGGTGCGCGCGGGCGACATCCTGGTCGGCAAGGTCACCCCGAAGGGGGAGACCGAGCTGACCGCGGAAGAGCGGCTGCTGCGGGCGATCTTCGGCGAGAAGGCGCGCGAGGTCCGTGACACGTCTCTCAAGGTGCCCCACGGCGAGCGCGGCAAGGTCGTGGCGGTGAAGATGTTCACCCGCGAGAAGGGCGATCGCGCCGAGGGCGACGAGCTGCCACCCGGCGTGAACACGCTGGTCCGCGTCTACGTGGCGCAGAAGCGCAAGGTCGCCGTCGGCGACAAGATGGCTGGCCGCCACGGCAACAAGGGCGTCATCTCGGTGATCCTGCCGGTCGAGGATATGCCGTACCTGGCGGACGGGACGCCGGTGGACATCGTGCTGAACCCGATCGGCGTGCCGAGCCGCATGAACGTCGGCCAGGTGCTGGAGACGCACCTTGGCTGGGCCGCGAACTCGCTGGGCTTCCGCGCGGTGACGCCGGTGTTCGACGGCGCGAGCGACCGGATGATCGAAGACGAACTGGGGCGCGCGTACCTGGCGAAGGAGGCCGGCGCCATCTTGCGCCGCGGCCACGCCGACGCCGCGAACCCGACGCCCTACGAGCGGCTGGACCTGCCGAAATACGAAGCGTGGCTGCACGAGCAGGGCCTGGACGCGCGGGAGATCCTGGACGAGGCGCGGATCGGCGCGGCGAAGCGCGCGTGCATCGAGTACTGGCTGGAGCACGAGGTCGGCAAGAAGCGCGTGCGCGGCATGACGCCGGAGAAGCTGGAGGAGGCGGTCACGGAGGCCGCGCTGAACGGCTTCGCGCCGCCGACGTACGGCAAGCAGACGGTGCTGGACGGGCGGACGGGCGATGCGTTCGACCAGCCGGTGACGGTGGGCTACATCTACATGCTGAAGCTGGTCCACCTGGTGGAGGACAAGATCCACGCCCGCAGCACGGGCCCGTACTCGCTGATCACGCAGCAGCCGCTGGGCGGCAAGGCGCAGTTCGGCGGCCAGCGCTTCGGCGAGATGGAGGTGTGGGCGCTGGAAGCGTACGGCGCGGCGCACATCCTGCAGGAGCTGCTGACGGTTAAGTCGGACGACATCGTCGGGCGGGTGAAGGCGTACGAGTCGATCGTCAAGGGCGAAGACGTGATGGAGCCGGGCGTGCCGGAGTCGTTCAAGGTGCTCGTGAAGGAACTGCAGAGCCTGGGGCTCTCGGTGGAAGTGCTGAACGACGCGGAAGAGTCGGTGGAATTCGTGGAAGAAGGG
>JBGPNN010000138.1:0-9107 GCA_041487495.1 bacterium | reverse complement strand
TGATGCTGAAGCGCCGCTTTGACCGCGCCGACGGTCATCGTGTGCTCGCCGCCCAGCATGAGGGGAAAGGCGTGGAGGTCCTCAAGGGTATGCCGCACACGTTCTACCGCCTCGAGCACCGAGCCGTCAGACCCGTCCAGACTGAGGTCCCCCACGTCGGTCAGGGCGATGCCCTCGAGATCGCGGTTCTGGGTAGGGCTGTAGGTCTCGATACTCTCCGACGCCCAGCGGATCGCCGCCGGCGCCTCTCGCGAGCCCCCGCGAAACGTCGAGGTGGCATCGTAGGGCGCGCCGATGATCACCGCCGCAGGGTGAGCATGGGGTCGCGAGGCCAGGAACGGCACCGGCTAGGGCGCCAGCAGGAACGGCGGAAACGTGAACAGGTGCCGGTGCGCCGCGGGTGTGTAGTACTTCGTGGGGATGGCCGCCAGACGCCGGCCGAGTTCGGCTTCATCCACGGCCAGCGGGTCGCGCGCTTGGGACCCGAGCGTGAACGACCACAGGACGCCCGGATACGTGGGCACGGTGCCAATGTAGCGGCGCACCCAGCGGAAATGCGGTGTCATATTGCGTGCGACCATGGCGATCAGGTCCTGCTGGTAGATGGGTGACCCGCTCTGCACGGCCAGCACGCCGCGGGGCCCGAGAATCCGGGCCATATCGCCGTAGAACTCCGACGAAAATAACCCGATGGCCGGTCCCACGGGATCGGTCGAGTCGACCAAGGCCACATCAAAGCGCTCCGCGGTCTCCCGGACAAACTTGATCCCGTCGTCAATCAATAGCCGCGCGCGTCGATCCTCGAAGGCGTCACCGGGGATCGACGGGATGAACCGTTTCGTTACCTCGACCACGTCGCGATCGATCTCGACCATGGTTGCGTGGTCGAGCGGATGCCGCAGCGCCTCGCGCAGCAGCCCCCCGTCGCCGCCGCCGATGATCAGCGCGCGCGTTGGCGCCGGATGCGTACAGAGAGGGACGTGGCAGAGGAGTTCGTGATAGATGAAGTCGTCGCGCTCGGTCGTCTGTACCGCCTCGTCGAGGATCAACATGCGCCCGAAGTCGCGGTTCGTGATGACCCGCACGCGCTGGAACGGCGAGCGGGCGTCGTAGAGCATTTCGTCCACCAGGTAGGTTTGAGCGAACCCTTCGCCGCCGGGGTCGGTGATCCACTGCGCCTCAGGCTTCATGGGCTACTCCGGCCACAGCAACACGGCGGCGACCACGCAGCCGTTCTGCCGCACCACGTGCTCTTTGACGGCCACGACGATCTCTTTCAGCCGCATCGCGCGAATTTCGAACGCCTCGTCGATCATGCGCCGCACGATCTGATCAGCGTTGTCGGCGGCGCCGGTGTGGGAGTGTTCCATGATCACCCCGTAGCCTTCCTCACCAATCCCCACGCCGACGGCCGCGGCGATGCGCTCCCCTGGCGTGTGGCGGCTGATCCGAGCATACACGGCCGGCATCAACATACCCGGAGTGAACGGGCGCATCGGCACCACTTTGGCGCCCAAGGGGAAGATACTCGTGACGCGCAGAAAGTTGAGATTTGCGATCCCCGCGTCCATCAAGGCTCTATCGAAGGCGTTGAGATCGGTTGACCCTTCCCCGGCACCCGCGACGATCGACACCGCCTTGGGCACGCTCCACATCATGTCTGCCATAAGGCGCTACTATTCCGCTCAACGGCGCGCGTTCCTCCCCAGGGATGGCAGGGGGAATTGCGACGACCCGGCGAACTCCTTCCTCCGTGCTCACGGCCGGACGCCGGACTGCCTGGGCCCTCGTAGCGCTCTGGATGGCGGGCACCGCGTGGGCGTCGTTGTCCTCGCACGTGTCGGCGCCGCGCGGGACCGATTTCTGGGTTCATGCCCTCGCGTATGGCATGTTCACCTATCTGCTGCGCCACGTGTTTCCCTCCGGCGGCATTTCCCGGCGGGTCCTGGTGCCTGCCGTCATCGCCTTCGGTTATGGCGTGCTGATGGAAGGTGCCCAATCGGCGCTGCCGTACCGCACGGCTGAACTGCGAGACGTCCTGGCGAACGCCACCGGCGTGGCGGTCGCGAGTGCCGCGGTGATCCTGGCCCCCCGGCTGCGCCGGTCGCGCGCGATGGTGGTCGTAGGGCTGATCACGGCCCTCTCGGCGGCGCTCACCCCCGCCGTCTGGAGCCAGCAGGCACCCACGCAAATCGGCGTCGCGACGCTGGACCGATCCACGGGGACGATCGTCCGGACGGCCGGCGTGCGCGCCGTGAAGCTGCTGGCCGACTGGAGTGCGATCGAACCGGACCGCGGCCGGCCGGCGTGGGCCGATCTCGACCGCGCGACGGCCACGGCGGAGCAGCAGGGGCTTACGCCTGTCATCGTCCTCGCCTACACGCCGAAGTGGGCGAGCATCGGGACCGGACCGGATTTGCTCCGCGCCGAGATCTACAGCCGCCAACCGGCGCGTGACGTCCGCGACTGGGAGCGTTTCGTGGGCGCGGCCGTCGACCGCTATCGATCGAAGGTACACGAGTGGCAGATCTGGACGCAATTGGGGCTGCCGCTCTTCCGCGGTACGGGGACCGAGTACTTGACCCTGATACGCGCCGCGCGCGCGCGCAACAAGACGATCGACCCGCAGGCACGCGTGGCCACGGCGTCCCCGGTCGGAATGGATCTCGGATTCCTCGTGCGGCTACTCAGCGGCGCTCCCGAGCTCTTCGACGTCATCGCCCTGTCCCCCAACGGCTTCGAGCCCGAGGCGCTCCTGCGGCCCCTGGCGGTGCTCGGCTCGCGTCTCCGGGGAACGAGCAAGACGACATGGATCGACTGGATGCCCGAGCCCGGGACGGCCCCCGAACGCGCTGCGACGCAGTGGATCCGGCTGCACGCCGTCGCGCAGGCCGCCGGTGTGGAACGGCTGTTCGCGGTGGACTTCTCCCGCGTCGAGGGGGGTGTCAAGTCGTTTGGGCCTGTGCTGGCGGCAAGACCGTTTGCCGGATATCTTGTGCGCGATCCCGACGTGTACGCGATCGTCTTCGGAGGCAACCAGGACGCGGTGCTCGTTGTTTGGACCGCGGGTGCGAGCCGGCCCTTCGAGTTGCCATCGGCCGATGCGCGGGTCACGACCGTGGAGGGACAGACGCTCGTCCCTGAAGTCCGCGACGGCAGGGCCTTCGTGCGGCTGACCGAGTCGCCCCTGATCGTCTCCGGCCTCTCGGTGCCCGCCGTGACCGAGGCCAGAGCCACAGCGACCATGCGGGGGCCGCTCCTGCCCACGGTCGGCCCCGAGCGCGACTACAGTCGCAACCAGGACGTCTCTACGCGCCTGGGTAAGACCGGGGAGGAGCGCGGGCTTCACAATCTCATCTACCGCAGCCGGCGCAACGGTGCGGTCGAACCCATCGAGATTGACGGCGGCGAGGCCGTCCGCACGAGCATCGCGCGCGATGTCATCTATGTCTACTTCGATGTGGACGACACGTTTCTGTACTTCGTGGAAGGTCGGGTGCCGGTGGAGATCACCGTGGAAGTGTGGGGGGCCCGGACGGCCCGTCAGCTCGGATTCAATCTCCTCTACGATTCGACCGGCGGGTACCGGTTTACGCCGTGGCAGTGGGTGGACGTCAAGGACGGCTGGGCCACGTACACGTTCCGGTTGACCGACGTCAACTTCGCCAATACCTGGGGTTGGGATTTTGCCGTGAACGCGGCCGGTAACCGAGGCGACGATCTGATCGTGCGGACCGTCAGCGTGCGGAAGGGAGCACCCTAGGACCCGGCGAAGCCAGCGATCACTTGGGATACTGAGCCGCTCTGAGGGAGATCCGGAGGGAGGGAGATATTCGTGAGAGGACTGCTGACCGCGGTCATACTCGGGATCGCCGCGCTGCTGGCCATCTCCGCCATTCCCGCGCTCGGACAGGGTGCGCCGCCCCTGCCCTCAACGATCAAAGTGGGAGCGCTGTTCGACCTGACCGGTCCGACGTCGGACGTCGGCGTCGACTACAGCAAAGGGGTCCTCGATCACGTCCGGTATATCAACGAGGCTCAAGGCGGGATCCGGGGCAAGGTGAAGATCGACCTCGTGTGGGCGGATTACAAGTACCAGATCCCGGAGAGCCTGATCGTGTATCGGAAGTATCGCGACATCGACAAAGTCCAGGCGATCGTCGGGTGGGGGACCAACGACACCGAGGCCTTGAAGGAGCAGATCGCGCAGGACCAGATCCCGTACATCTCAGCGTCGTATTCCTCCCATCTGAACGACCCGTCGAAGACACCATATAACTTTTACCCGGTGTCGTCCTATTCTGACCAGATTCGCGCGGTGCTGAAGTTCGCCCGGCAGCTCGCGGAGAAAGAGAAGATCGCGAAGCCGAAGTTTGCCTTCGTATACCCCGACCATCCGTACGGCCGCGCGCCGATCCCGGCCGGAAAAGACTATGCGAAGGAGCTGGGATTCGAGGTCGCCGAGCAGTTCCTCGCCCTGACCGCCCTGGAAGGGCGCTCGCAGATGGCCGCGGTCAAGACCTTCGGTGCGGACTTCGGCTGGCTGGGGGGCACGACGAACTCGGCGTCGGTCGGTGTGCGCGACGCCGGCCAGGCCGGGCTCAAGACCCGCTGGTTCGTCAACGTCTGGGGTTACGACGAGAACATGATCAAGCTGATTGGACAGTCGTCGGAGGGTGTCTACGGCAGCACGCCGCACGCGTATTATGGCGAGCCGGTGCCGGGGATGAAGACGCTCTACGACGCGTTCAGACGTTTCCACGGCAGCGACTTGCCGCAGTTTTCGTGGGGCACGACGCAGACGCCCTTCATCGCCTCGTACATCCGCGGCTGGATGAACGTGTATCTGCTCAAGAAGGGCCTCGAGACGATCGTTGACGGCTGGAACTCCTACGGCCCGCAGGGCGGGTTCAACGGCCCCAACGTGCGCTCGGCGATCGAGTTGCTAAAGAACTGGGACCCGGATGGACTGGCGCCGACGATCACGCTGGCGCGCGACGACCACCGGCCATCGACCACGACACGGATCATGCAGGTGAAGAACGGCCGGATCGTGGTTGTCGAGCAGGTGACAGTGGAGCGGCGAAAGGACTGGCTGGGATACTAGAGGGCACGCAGCCTGACAGTCTTTGATCGCCTATCTCGCTCGGCGGATCGTGCACGCGCTCGTCGTGCTCGTGCTTATCAGCGTGGCGACGTTCATAATCGTCCACCTGTCGCCCGGCGGCCCGGACGTCCTGTTCACGGGTGACCTGCGGCCGGCGGACCGCCAGTACGTCATCCACAACCTGGGTCTGGATCAACCCCTCCACGTCCAGCTCATCCGATGGTTCGGAGCCGTCCTGCGGGGTGATTTCGGCCGGTCGTTCAATCAGCAGCGGCCGGTGCTGGATTTGATTCTTGAGCGTCTGCCGGCCACGCTTCTCCTGGCGTCGGTCTCGCTCGGTCTGGCCATCATGATCGGCGTGCCCATGGGCATTGCCGCCGCCCGGCGGCCCAATTCGTGGGTCGACTATTCAGCGACGGGTCTCAGCGTCTTTGGCGTGTCCGTGCCGTCGTTTTGGCTCGGGATCATCTTGATTCTCCTGTTCTCCGTGCGTTGGCGGCTGCTGCCGTCGTCGGGTATGGCCACGGTCGGCACGGGGTTTTCCGTGCCGGACCTGTTGCGGCATCTCGCGATGCCCACGGCGGTGCTCTCACTGGTCTACCTGGCGCAGGTCGCCAGCTACACGCGTACCAGCATGCTCGATGTGATGCGGAAGGACTTTGTGCGGACCGCCCGTGCCAAGGGCTTGAGGGAAGGGGTCGTGCTCGCGCGGCATGTCCTTCGCAACGGGTTGATCCCGGTGATCACGGTCGTTGGCCTGTTGATTCCTCGCCTGGTCGGAGGGGCGGCGATCACGGAGACGATCTTTTCGTGGCCGGGGATGGGGCGGCTGGCGATCGAGGCGGCGTTCAAGCGCGACTATCCCCTGGTGATGGGCATTACCGTCGTCTTTGCCCTGGCCGTGATCGCCAGCAACCTGCTCGTGGATGTCGCGTACGGTCTGGTCGATCCCCGGGTCAAGGTGGGGGGCGGGGAAGAACGGTGACCACGGCGCAGACGATCGCGCTCGCGCCGGCCCCAGGGGTTGACACCCCGTGGGTGCGCGCCCGGCGCCGGTTCAGCCGCAACCGGCTGGCCGTCATCAGCCTGGCGGCACTTCTGGTCATCCACCTGGGGTCGGCAGCCGGGCCGGTGGTGTTGCCGCAGTCGCCGTTCGAGGTCGATCCGCTGGCGACGCTGCGGCCGCCCGGATCGGGTCACCTGCTGGGGACCGACGAGAGCGGCCGGGATGTGCTTGCCCGCCTGCTCTATGGAGGCCGGGTGTCGCTGGCCGTGGGTGTGGTGTCGGTGTTGATCTCGGTCACGCTCGGGACGATCGTGGGCGCGCTCTCCGGGTATTTCGGCGGCTCCACCGATTCGGTCCTCATGCGCCTGACCGACGGCTTCATGGCGCTGCCGACGTTTTTCCTCCTGCTCGTGATCCTCGCGGTGTTCGGCGGGTCGCTCGTCTCGGTGATCGTGGTGATTGGGATCACGTCGTGGATGAACCTGGCGCGTCTGGTGCGCGGCGAGTTTCTGCGCTGGAAAGCCCAGGACTTCGTCGAGGCGGCCCGGGCACTGGGCGTCAAGGACGTCATCATCATGTGGCGGCACCTGCTGCCCCACACGCTACCGTCGGTGATCGTGACCGCGACGCTGGGGGTAGCGTTTGCGATCCTGACGGAGTCGGCGATCAGTTATCTGGGGCTGGGGATCCAGCTCCCGATCCCATCGTGGGGAAACATGCTGAGCAACTCGCAAAACTACCTGTACACGGCCCCGCTGCTGGCCGTCTACCCGGGGACGATGATCCTGGTGACGGTGCTCGCGTACAATTTCCTCGGCAACGGGCTGCGGGACGCGCTGGACCCGCAGCGCGGCGTGTAGTTCGACAGGAACTGTCACGCACCGGGCCGAACGTCGGATGAACGGCGGCACACTAAGGGAGGGTTTGGGATGCTGCGGGCTCTCGCGATCCTGCTCGTAAGTGTGGCACTGGCGCTGGTGCTCGGCACTCCGGGCGGCTCGGCGCCCGCGCAGACCGGCGGGCAGTTCCTGATGCCGATTCAGACCGATCCCACGATGATCAGCCTGGTCGGCGCCGACACGGCCTCGGTCATGGTCAACAAGGTCCTGTTCAACGGCCTGACCAAACCCGATGAGCGGACGCAGTCACCGGCCCCCGACCTGGCCGAGTCGTGGTCGGTCTCGCCTGACGGCCTCGTCTGGACGTTCAGGCTGCGCCGCAACGTCAAATGGCACGACGGCCAACCGTTCACCGCCGAGGACGTCAAGTTCACGATGGATTTGGTAATGGAGCCGAAGACGGGCAGCCGGTGGCGGGCGAACTTCACCTCGGTCAAGGAGGTCCGTGTCGCGGGTCCCTATGAGGTGCAGTTCGTCCTCAAAGAGCCGTTCTCGCCGCTCGCCGTCTTTCTCGGCTACAACATGGGCATCATGCCCAAGCACATCCTGCAGGGACAGGATATCAACAACGTCCCGTCCTTCAGTAAGCAGCGCCCCGTCGGGACCGGACCGTTCAAGATCCAGGAGGTCCGCTCAGGCAGCCATGTCACCGTCGTCGCCAATGCCGACTTCTTCCTGGGACGGCCGAAGATCGATTCGATCACCTTCAAGATCATCCCCGACCAGAACGTCCAGATCGCGCAACTGCGCACGGGCGAGTTGAACTTCGTGTGGATCGAGCCGTTCAACCTTAAGGCCCTCGAGGGGCAGCCCGGGATCACGATCAACGAGGGCAATCAGATCAACTTCTACTACCTGTCGCTGAACAAGAACAACCCGCTGTTTCAGGACCGCAAGGTCCGCCTGGCGCTGACGCTGGGCATCAACCGCCAGGCGCTGGTCTCAGGTATCATGGCCGGCAAGGCCAAACTGGCCTCACACCCGTGGAATCCGTTTCTGCGGGACTACTACGTCGAGACCGAAGAGTTCCCGTACGATCCGCAAAAGGCTCGGGCGCTACTGGCGGAGGCCGGCTGGAAGCCTGGAGCGTCCGGTGTGCTGGAGAAGGACGGCAAACCGTTCCGCTTTCAACTGACCACGCTGAAGGGCAACCCCAGCTTCGAGCAGATCGGCGTCCTGGCGCAGCAGTACTACAAGAACCTGGGTCTGGACCCGCAGCTCGAGGCAGCCGAGTTCTCGGTGTTTATCCGCGACCGGCGCGACAACCGCACGGGCCCCAACGCCTCGCAGATGTTGATCCACTTTTGGGTGACCCCGCCGACGCCTGACCTGTACAACTACTTTGGCTGTGAGGCGAAGGACATCGGCTTCAACACGGGCGCGTACTGCAACGCGGCGGCCGACCGGCTCTTCCTGGAAGGCCGGAGCTCCACGAGTGCCGCCAGGCAGAAGGACATCTACACGCGACTCCAGCGGATGTTCACGGAGGACGTGCCGGAGGTGCCGCTCTTCTACCCGGTCGAACTGCGCGCGATCTCGTCGAAGTTAAAGGGCTTCTCACCCCTGGGTATCCGGGACGCACTGATGTACGCGTACAACTGGTACTTCGAGCGATAGGATCCGCGCGGCGAGCGGGAGCGTACACCGGCGCCGGCCGTGCTGACCCTTAACAATATTGAGGTCGTCTTCTCGGGGACCATCCTGGTGCTCAAGGGGATCTCCCTGTCGGTGCCAGGTGGCAAGATTACGGCGCTCATCGGCGCGAACGGCGCGGGGAAGACGACCACGCTCAAGGCGATCTCCGGGCTGGTCAGGTTGGAGCGAGGTGAAGTGACCCGGGGATCGGTCGTTTTCGACGACCGCCGCATCGAGAACATGCTGCCGGAGGACGTGGCACGTCTGGGCATCGTGATGGTGCGCGAGGGGCGGCGGCTCTTCGAGGAGTTGACGGCCGAAGAGAATCTGATGGTCGGGGCGTCGGTACACCCCATCGGCAGGCGCGACGCTATTGAAGTGGTATACTCGTACTTTCCTCGACTGAAGGAACGGCGCGGCGTGCGTGCGGGATATCTGTCGGGCGGCGAGCAGCAGATGC
>JBGPNN010000137.1:0-9113 GCA_041487495.1 bacterium | reverse complement strand
CGCCTCGGTGTAGGGGAAGTTGAACCGGACCACGCCGACCTCGCGATCGGCCAGCGCCGCGGCGAACGCCACGAGCCCCGGCGTATACATATTGCCTCCGGCGCCGTGCCCGAGCACCACATATGTCTTTCCGCGCGCTGGATGATGCCAGGCGGCGGATATCGTGCCGCCATCCCATTCGATGGCAGCCGTCTCGACGGCCATCTAACCTCCTCGGACAAGCGATTGAAACTCATTCGCCGGTAGCGCGTCGGCGAGTGACTCCAGCGTACCCTGTTGCTGGATCTCCAGCGCCAGCCGGCGGACCGCGCCGATAGCCATCCGCGTAAACGCCGACCCGTAGGACACGCGCGCGACGCCGAGTTCCTGCAATTCGCGAACCCCAACCGTCTGCGGGCCCGCCAGCACGCTGACCGGCGCGCGCACCTCGCGCACCAACCGGCCGATCACCTCGCGCGTGTGGGCGTTCAGAAAGAAGATGCAGTCGGCACCGGCCTCCGCGTACGCGTTTCCCCGCCGGACCGCGTCGTCGAGGGCCCGAGTTGGATCATCGGTCAGCATCGCCAGCGCATCGACCCGCGCATTGAGGAAAAACTCGCTCTTCAACTCACGCTTCGCCTCGTTCACCGCGGCGATTTTCTCCAGATGTTGAGGCACGTCGACGAGACGGTACAACCCCCGGCCCTCAGTGACGCCGTCTTCCAAATTCATGCCTGCGGCGCCCGCCTCGACGAGCATGCGGACCGTCTCGGAAATGCGACGGGCGTCGCCGTAGCCGCCCTCACCATCGGCATTGACCGGCACCCCCACCGCTCCCACGATCTGCCCCGTGATCTCCGCGAACCGGTCGCGGCCGAGCACCTCACCATCGGGATACCCCAGCACCGCGGCGATCCCCGAACTGCTGCACTGGATGGCCCGAAATCCCATGCGCTCGAACAGCAGCGCGCTGAGCACATCGTGCGCCCCCGGCATGATCAGCATCTCCGGCGCGCGAACAAGTTCGCGCAGCCGCCGGCTCTTTTCGTTTGCCGCAGCGACGATCACGTCCGGCAGGCGTTCCATGACCACTCAGACTCCTCATCGGCACCCGTGACCTTGCCCTCCGCCTTCAGTTTGAGGAGGTGGGCAAAGATGGACATTGCCGCCATCCGGTGCAGCGACTCCGGGAGCCCAGTGTAGATGACCGGCACCAGTTCCGCGATCCGGCGCGGACCGGTGCGGAGACCATCAAGGACCTGCTGTTCGCGCAAGAGCCGGTGCTTGATGTACTCACCGATGGTTGCCGCGGGATCCTCCATCAGATCGCCGTGCCCGGGGTAGATACGGGCGGGGTGCATCTGCCTGACGCGGTCAAGCGAGTGCAGGTAGGCGGCCATGTCCCCATCCGGCGGCACGATCACAATGGTGGAGCCGCTCATGACCAGATCGCCGGCGAACACCGCCCGCTCTTCCGCCAGCCAGAAGCACAAGTGGTTCGACGCGTGCCCCGGCGTATGCACCGCCTGCAGCGTGAACTCCGCCCCGCTGAGCGCCTCGCCGTCGGCGAGTGTGCGATCGAGCACGACGGCGGGATTTCGCGACCAGATCGCGAGCAGCACGGCGCCGGTTCGCCGCGCCAGTGCCGGCGCGCCGGGCGCATGATCGGAGTGCGTGTGTGTCAGCAGCACCCACCGCACGCGGCCCCGGCCGACTGCACGGACGATGGCCTCGAGATGTCCGGCGTCGTCGGGCCCAGGGTCGATCACAGCAACGTCGCCGGTTCCCACCAGGTACGTGTTGGTGCCGTCGCCGGTCATCGCCGAGGGATTCGGGGCCACGATCCTGCGCACCAGCGGGGACAGTACGGCAGCTTCACCGGCAGGCCTCATAGATGCAGAGATTCGACGCCGGAGCGGAGTCGGCCTTGATCACTCGCTACAACGCCGCTGACCGACTCCAACTAGCGCCGGCCGCCCGCCAGCCTGACCGCCTCCGGCCGCCGCCGCAATCGCGACATCGCCATAACGCCCAAAACCGGCCCGATCGCCAGCATCATCACCGCCGCCGGCCATCCCACCAGTTGTTGAACAACCGGTACCAATTGAATTGTCACGACCGTCAACAGGAATCCCAGCGCCGTCTGCAGCGCCAGCGCGCTGCCCACGCGGTCTGGATCCGCCAGCTCGCTGACCGCCGATGAGAACTGCGCTGAGTCGGCGATCACACTGATCCCCCAAATCACCGCGATCAAGATCACCAGCGTGGGGGCCCTCCCGAAGAGCAGGCCCGCCGTGATTGCGCTGGCGCCGCTCATGATCATCGCGAACGACGTCACGGTCGTCCGGCCCAACCGATCGGCGAGCAGCCCGCCTCCCACGCAGCCCGCGGCGCCCGCGCCGATCGCCAGCGCCGCGATCATGCTGGCCGTGCGGCCTACTACGTGATCGGGGAGCGCGGGACTCCAGACTCTGAAACTGGCCAGCAGGAATGCGGGCAGCCACGTCCACATCGCGTACAGTACCCACATGTGCCCAAAGTAACCGAAGTTGGCGAGGCGCACCGCCGGATCGCGCAGGGAGCGCACGGCCCATCCCAGATCGAGGCGGCCGGCCCGCTGCGCAAACGGTCCATGCCGGACGAACGCGGCAATGATGCCAGCCGAGGTCAGTGCGGCCAGACTGGTCCCCGTGATCACCCGCTGCCACGACACCGCCCCCGTCAACCCGATGCCGGCCAGCAGATGCGGCAGCGCCGAGCCGAGCGTCAGCGCGCCCACCAGGGTACCGATCGCCAGACCGCGATCGGCGCGGAACCACTCGGTCATCAACTTCATCCCGGTCGGGTAGACGCCGGCGAGGAGGAAGCCCAGGCCAAATCGCGCGATCATCGCGGCGGGCAGCCGGCCATCGGCCAGGAGGAGCAGCATGTTCACGGCGGCCGCGGCGAGCGCGCTGACGATGAAGACCCTCCGCGCGGAGACGAGGTCGGCGATGCCGCTGATCGCCGACACCAGACCGCCGGTGACAAACCCGATCTGTACGGCGACGGTGAGCAGCGCCAGTTGCGCGGTCGACAGGTGCCAGTCGCGCGCCAGCGAGGGCGCCACTGCGGCGGCGCTAAACCAGGTGCTCATCGCGCCGACCTGCGCAGCCGCGATGGCCGCCAGCGCTCTCCACCGGCCGGAACCGGCGTCACGGGTCATGGTCTGATTCGGAGGTGAGCTCGACGGGAAGGCCGGCGCCCCACCCGTACTTCTCTTCGGATAGGCGCTGCGCCCGTTGCCACGCCTCGGCGTCACGCTCCCGATCGAGGATCCGCGCTGTCGCGTCAACCTCGTGGTCGCCGACGCGCACTCGCACTCGCGGGTTGGCCCTGATATTCTTGACCCATTGCGTCCGGTCGAAGTGCTCGGCAAGAATGTAGAAACGCTGATCGACACGCACGAACCAGATTTCGATCCGACGGGGGAGGCTCGTCTTCCGCCCCGTCGTCGTCAAGTACAGGAACGGAACCTTCGATAGGTCAGCGGGACGGGACATAAGCCATCCACTTGGCGGAAGAGGGTAGATGACCCTGCCCGGTGCCTAAGGTCGCCGGCCCTTCAGCGCCGAATGCACCGGAGCAAATCATCGCGGCGTTCCGCTCCTGGTGGACCTGACGAGCTCAATATCCGACCTCCCGGGTCATCGAGTCGCAGCAGATCCGGGAGTGGGGGGCCGCCCTGATCTCCCGGGTGCACTCCTTCGAGACGGAGCTGCTGGCCCGAAAACCTCGCCGGCTACGGCCATTCCGGTGTTGGCGTTCTCAGGAAGGGCAGAACAGGCGATAAGCTCTTAGTGCAGTCCTGGGGGCAGAAACCGAGCTGATACTTGACTGCGGGCAGGGCGCGCTTGAGATCGACTGTCGGCTTTCGGGAACCTCTCAAGGCGACGTGCCCGATTTCTCTCTTTCAGTGCTGTGCAGCCTAAGATCCGCGCCTGGCACATCGCTAGAGGTCGTCCTGCGACGCTTCCGGGCCAGAGCGGAATCGTCGTGGAGGGCTCCCCGGGAACTCCGCTCCGTCGAACCGCCTATGCCCGGTAGCACTGACACAGACATGGGCGCGGGCACGGTAAGGCGCTGGCAAGTGAATTCTACATAGAGAGAATCGGCGGTCTCTTTTCAATGCCTGATCCGCACACGATTGGCCGTCGTTCTGAATCGCTGCCACACCACTGGGACAGTCCTGGGCACCGGCCCGATGCCTTGGGGGCCGGCGTTTCAGAAACTAACAACTGTTCCCACTGCTGGCTGGACGAAGGCCTCAGGCATCGCGCGCGCCAGGGTGTGGACCGCCTTCCAGCCTGTGCAATGAGCGGGGAGGATACGGTTCACCTTTGCATCGACGAACGCCTTGACCGTCGGATCGATGATCGACTCGAAGATTCCACCTGTCAGATGGAAACCTCCGACAAACCCTGCAATTCGCTCCTCTCCAGTGAGTCGCTGCGCATTGCGTAAAACGTTTACGGCGCCGGCATGCGAGCAACCGGACACGATGACTAAGCCTTTTCCCCTTACATTCACGATAAGGTTCTGGTCGTCCCAAATCATGGGGTCGGGCTCCCAGGTGGCGTTGCGACGGGCATAGTGGATTGGGAACCCCTTCTCGAACGCGGTCGTCCGCTCAACCTGACCGGAGATAAGCACGGTGTCGTCGAGTAGGAGGGTCTGATGCCTCTCCTCGATCAGCTGGAGGCCTTCGTCCTCAAGATCGCGCCGGCTTGGCGGCGGCAAGCGCAGTTCGGTCCCGGTGGGGAACACGACCTTCCGCTCGCGCCAGGCTTCGGGATGGATAACGAAGGGCAACCGGCATCGGCCGTACCGCTTGAAGAGGCTCTCCAGGCCCCCATGATGGTCCGCATGGCCATGGGAGATGACGATGGCGCGCAGATCTTTGATGGGGATGTTCAGGACATCAAGGTTTCGGCCAAGACCTGTGGGAGTTAATCCGCCATCGTAGAGGACCAAACTTCGGTCTCCAGTGGATTCTACAGTGACAAGCGTCGAGAACCCGTGCTCCGCGACGAGCTGGTCGCGATCAGAAAAATCATGGGCAAGGTACCTCCGAACGTCCTGAGTGCCAGCCATCAGCACATCGATGAAGTTGTCCACCACAATTGTGATCTCGACGCGATCAACAGGCTTGAGTCCATGCAGCGGTTCAGTTTTCGTGTTCCCGAGAGTATTGGGCCCTAGCATAGTCCTTTCTCCCCCACATTGGGAATGGTACGCGAGTGCATGCTCGGTACTACCATAGACTTCCGCGCGATCCTCCATCTGCCGACGCTGGCTCCGAGCCGCGAAAGGTTCAGGAATGCAAGGTGCGATAGTTTCCCTGGACGCCTCAGGTGATCCGGAGTCTCACCCGGGGTGAGCGAAGCTCGCATCACGACGAATGTGGCGACCGCCCCACTCTTGAGCCGAGATTTCCGTTTTGATTCTTACAACTCCTTCCATCGAAGGAGCCAAGCTCGGTTCTTCGACGTCGTGCAGTCAGGCGAGACGCTGTGGGATATCGCGCGGCGCTACGGAACCTCTGTCGAGGACCTGATGGCGTTGAACGACCTCGGGCATTCCACGCGGATCAACCCTGGCCAGCGGCTGACGATCTCAGAAAGCCCGGGGTCCAGGTACGACCGCATCGCGCTGCAGTCACGAGGCGGCCCGGGCCGGGAACCAGCACTGGCCGATGCTCGGGTGCTGCCGAGAGCCCGCTCGGCTGCGTTGTTCTGGCCGCTGCGGGGGACGGTAACCTCACGGTTCGGCTTCCGCATCCACCCGATCTTCCATCACCCCGAATTCCACACTGGCGTCGACATCGCCGCGGCCTATGGGACACCGGTGCGCGCGGCGTACGACGGCGCGGTGGCGTTCGCGGGCTGGCGCGTCGGCTACGGCAAGCTGGTAGTCCTCGACCATGGGCAGGGAACCAGCACGCTCTATAGCCATCTTTCGGATATTCTCGTGACCGTTGGGCAACGCGTGGTCCGCACCGAGGTGATTGGGCGAGTCGGCAGCACGGGCTACAGTACCGGTCCCCATCTGTTTTACGAGGTGCGAGTGAACGGTCGTCCGATCGATCCGCTGCGGTGACGACCTACCTGCCCCCTAGCCAGGCCGTGCTTCGCATATGCCCACGACTTCCCGGGGGGATGCACCCACTGGTACGGGGGCTAGGGACAAAACCATCGTACAGGGGAGTGGCCGGGGCGATGGCGTACACGCCAGTTGAAGTAGGTCGCGCGGCTGATGCCGTGCGCGCGGAGGATCTCGGCCACGGGCACCTCGGCTTCGCCTTCCTTCAGGATCGCGACGATCTGACTCTCCGTGAAGCGATACTTGCGCATGGCGACTCCTCTCGATGGGCCACTGAGGAGTCCATCATCGCATGGTCTGCACTGAGGGGAGCTTACGTAGGGGGTTACGTGGCTCGGGCACGAGGGAATCGCCGTACGCCTCCCAGTCGATCTCCCCTGCAACCCACGCAACGCTGACGAAGTTACTGGCTATATAAAGGTCCAATCGTCCTGTTGGAGATGCCGCCCGGAGGTTGAAAATCCTCGGGTGTGATATTGACTGAATGACTCATTCAGTTTAGAATAGCGCCATGCCACGACACCGCGATCGTCTCGACGACATCATCCGGGCGGCCTTCCGCGTTTTCATGGCGAAGGGCTACCAGCGCACCCAGATGGCCGATGTCGCCCGCGAATTGGGCGTTTCCCCAGGAACGCTCTACAACTACGTCGCAAGCAAAGAGGCCCTCTTCCATGTGTTAATTGACCGCGCATTCCTCCGGGAAGCGGCGCCTCCGCCACCAGTGTTGCCGGTCCCCACTCCGCCTCCGGGCGCCACGCTGGAGCGCCTGCGCGAGCGCCTGACGGCGGACTCGGTCATCCCTGCGCTCGAAGCCGCCCTGACCCGCCGGCGGGTCACCGACGCTCGTGCGGAACTCGAACGGATCGTGCGTGACCTCTATGCCCTCATCGAGCGCAACCGACAGGCGATCACGCTGATCGAACGCTCCGCGCTGGAGTTACCCGACCTGGCGCGGTTGTTCTATGGCACGACGCGGCGGGAATTGGTCGCGCGTCTGACGCGCTACCTGGAGGCCCGCACCCGGCGCGGACACATGCGGCCACTGCCCGATTGTGGCGCCGCGGCCCGTCTGATCCTGGAGGCTGCCGCATGGTTTGCGATGCACCGCTACCGCGACCCGGATGCGTCGACGATACCCGGCGAGGTGGCTCGGGAAACTGTCGTTCACTTCATCGTTCGCGCCCTGGTCCCGGATGGACCACAGCGTGCGCGTTCACACAAGGAGGTGCACAAATGAACAGCAGAGCATTCCCGCGCCGCCCGGCCGGCGGCACGCTCTTCACCTGGACCATCAGTATCGTCTCAGGGCTCTTCGTCGGGGGATTCTACCTGGATGGTTGGGCCCACACGCACGGCAGGGTTGACGAGACGTTCTTCACTCCCTGGCACGCGGTACTGTACTCGGCTTATCTGCTGGTGGCCTCCGTCCTGGTGATCACCGCAATCCGGAATCGAGCCAAGGGGCTGCCGTGGCAGCATACGCTTCCCGATGGCTACTGGCCGTCGATGATCGGGATCCTCCTGTGGATCCCCGGTGGGCTGGGCGATCTCGTCTGGCACCAGATCTTCGGCATCGAGGTGAGCGGCGAGGCCCTGCTCAGCCCCACACACCTGCTGCTGGCGTTCGGCGCCTGGCTCATCGTCAGCGGTCCGTTCCGCGCGGCGTGGCGGGCCCCCAATCGGGACCAGGGACTCGCCTCCCATCTGCCCATGCTCTTGTCGCTCACCTATATGCTCTCGGTGCTCACGTTCTTCACGCAGACGGCCCACCCGCTCGCGAATCTCTGGGGCCACGGTCTGGCATCCGTGCCGCCAGCGCTGGCGAGTACGCTGACCGAGCAGGGCGTCCTCGGCATCCTCCTGTCGGCCGGTGTGATAGTTGGCATAGTGCTGGTGGCGTTGCATCGCTGGGAACTGCCGCCGGGCGCGCTCACGATCGTCTTCACCCTCAACGCCGTGGCCATGGGTTTCCTCTATGATCAGGGAGACTATCCGGGGGTCCACGTCGCTGCGCTGGCGGGCGCGGGTCTCGGTGCCGATCTCCTGCTCGCGTGGCTTCGCCCTTCCACGCGTCGACCGTTCAGGCTGCGCCTGCTCGCTCTCGGGATATCATCACTCTTCACCGCGGGTTACTTCCTAGCCGCCATGTTGACCGGGAGTCTCGACTGGTCCGTGCATGTGTGGACTGGCACCATCATCCTCTCCGGCGTCGTCGGCTGGCTGTCCAGCTATCTGGTGGTACCACCGCTAGCCGAGCAAGCCGCCGACGAGGAACCGAATGTTCCCCGGCGCGTGGCCGGTGAAAAGGAGCGTCGCTATGCCGTCATGTCAGTGCCAGGCGATTGAGTGCGAGTTCAACCCGAAGACTGCGGCGGCCGAGCTCAGGCGCTATCATGAGCGCGGCCCGGCCCGCACGACGCAGATGCTCATCGAGGCGCTCAGGACCGCGAAGATTGAAGGCGCCACGCTCCTGGATATCGGCGGCGGCATCGGCGCGATCCAGCATACCCTGCTGGATCTTGGGATCAGCCACGCCACCGCCGTCGAAGGGTCCGCGGCGTACCTGGCCGCTTCGCAGGACGAAGCTGGGCGACGTGGGCACACTGACCGTGTAAGGTACCTCCACGGTGATTTTGTCGAGCGTGCCGGTGAGATTTCGCCGGCAGACGTCGTGACACTTGACCGCGTGATTTGCTGTTATCCAGACATGCGCGCTCTGGTCGGGCTGTCGGCTGCCCGCGCGCTCAGACTCTACGGCCTCGTCTATCCGCGGGATACCTGGTGGAATCGCGCAGGGTTGGCGTTCCTGAACTTCCTCCGCCGGCTCCGCCGCGATCCATTCCGCGTCTTCGTCCACCGGTCTGAGGACGTCGATGCTGTAGCGCGGGCCAGTGGGCTCGTGCTGCGGTCCCATGGCCAAACAATGGTGTGGCGAGTGGACGTGTATGTTCGGCGGGAGGCGAAGGAGACGGTGTGATCCTCGTCCTGCT
>JBGPNN010000136.1:0-9215 GCA_041487495.1 bacterium | reverse complement strand
CGGTCTCGTGACGGCGCTGCACCGCCTCATCGCCCAGAATGAACTCGTGATCGATCGGGTCCACGTTGGTCACGACGAAGCGCACCGTCGCTCCTCGCCGGACGATGACGCGCGCCGGGGCGAACCGTGAGTAGCGCATCGCCACCGCGATAGTCTGGGACGACGCGCTGCTGGACATCGACAGTGCTGCCGCGATCAGGACCACCCCCGCCGCAAGCAGCGCTGCGCGCGTCATCAGGCCGGCCTCCGCCGCGCAATCACCGCGGCTCCCCAGAGGACCATACCCATGCCCAGGAGGGGGAGTCCCGATACATCGCGCGACGGGCGACCGCGACCGCTCGCGTCGACCGCCAGGTCAGAGGTCAGATCCCTCGCGGCACTGTTGATGGCCAGATACGTCAGCCACATCCTGCCGGTCGGCATCCAGTCCATCCCTTTGTCTGCGCGAAGGTCCCGCAGCAGTTCGGGTGACGCGGGCGCGCTGTACTGAAGCGACACGCCGGGGCGGTCGTTTGGCAGGAGCGGCCGGACATCTGTCAGGAGATAGACATCAGCCCGCACGACATCGCTGCCCTTCTTGCCGAGCGCAAGGATCCGCAGTGGCACCCAGGGGTTCCGGAGGGGGATCGTCAGGTGGATCGGCGTACCGTCCCCGATCTGCTGCCCACGTTTCCGTGCGGCGTCCGCGTCGAAGCGGGCTGCCATGAAGATCGGACTGCGGCTGGCATAGAAGTCGAGAACTTCCGGCGCGTCAGGCGGGAGGACAAAGCCGTGTTCGCGCGCCCAGCGGCCGACGGCCACGCCGCCGCCTTCGAGGATCGTAATGTCGAGCGCATCAATTCTCGTCTCGAGGATGACGCGCGCTCGATCCGCAGCAGTCGCCGGCAGCAGGAGCGCCCGCGCCTGTTCGGGCTGGGGTTGCGTCTCACGGATCAGTCGCTGCAGCGTCCAATCGCCGCCGCGCTCAACTTTCGTCGGGATACCGGGAAGGGGAATGATCGAGCCAAACTGGCCGCCGCCACCCTGGAACGAGAAGGCGGTGATGTAGTGCTCGATGCCGTTGTGATGGGCGGCGAGCGTGGTGGTGCGCACCAGATTGACCGTGCCGTTGGGGCCGATCAGACCCGCGCACGCCAGGGCTGGTGACGCGGCGGCCGCCGCGAACAACAGGATCAGACCGGCGGGTCGAAGGATTCGAAGCATAGGGTGCCTCCCTCTTGTGGGATCTTGCAGGGTTAGACGGAGAAGCGTGTCCCGGAGTTCCAGGCGGCGCGGAGGAGTGCACATGGTCGACGAGAACGGGGAACGCTTACGGCAGAGGGAGACTCAGGGGCTGCGGGGCCGGTAGACAAAATACCGTCCCTCCACCCGCGCAAATTCATAGTTTTGCTTGACCTCTTCTACGAATCCTCTGCCGAAGTGCAGGGATTCATACCAGGACCGGGCCTCTGCGGTGTCGAGGTTCTGTGTGCATGTCTCGATTATACGGGTAGCCTGTCGACTAGTCGTAGCCGCAGGCCTTGACAGCGCGCCTCCCCGCGGATAGCGTTGTCTCATATACCGAACTCTGTTCGATATGGCGAACATGGCAGATCACGCTCGGAGCAAACGAGTGTCTTCGCGGCGTCCGCCCCGCCTGGTCCCTGCCATCGAGCGGGCCGCCCTCGTCCTGCGCGCGCTCGCCACCGATGGCGGACCCCGCCGCCTGACCGATCTCAGCCGCTCCCTCGGGTACAGCAAGAGCACCCTCTCCGAACTCCTGAGCACCTTGGAACATTACGGCTTCGTCGAGCGCGACGATGATTCGCGGGCCTACCGCCTCGGCTACGCGCTGCTCGAGCTGGGCAACGCGGTCCTACGGCGGCTTGATCTCCGCCAGATGGCCCGGCCGTATCTCGTGCGCCTGCGGGACTCTACCGGCGAGACCGCGGTTCTGCACGCGCCGAACGGTCAGGGGGCCTTAATCATCGAGCGGGCCGAGTCGGAGCACCAGTTGAAGGTCGTGGCGCCGCTGGGCTACCCGCTGCCACCGTTTGCCGGCGCGGTCGCGAAGGTCCTCCTGGCCGGGCGCCCTGAACGGGAACTGACGAATCTCCTCGCTGGCCGGTCGCTGCCGGCATTCACGTCACACTCGATCACCGATCCAGGACGTTACCTGAAAGAACTGGCGCGCGTGCGGCGGCGTGGGTACGCCGTCGACGACGAGGAGTACCTGCCGGGCGTCCGGGCGGTCTCCGCGCCGATCCTGGATGACCGGGGGCGAACCGTCGCGACGGTCAGCATCGTCGGGTCGAGCGCCCGGTTCACGCAGCACCGGATGCCGGAGGCCGAGAAGGCCGTCCTCGTCGCAGCCGAACGCATCTCCCGGCGGCTGGGGGCCTCGTCATATCCCTGGCCCGCGGCGGGCGCTTCGCTGGTCGCGGTGGGAGGATAAGATGGCAAAGCGACTGCTCACGCTACACGTGAACGGTGAGCGCCACGAGGTGGCGGTCCCCGTCCACAAGACCCTGCTCGAAGTCCTGCGCGAGGACATGAATCTCACCGGAACCAAGCACGGCTGTGAATTGGGGGAATGTGGCACGTGCACGGTGCTTGTCGACGGCGAACCTTGGCTGTCGTGCATCACGCTGCCCATTGAAATTCAGGACCGCGAGGTCACAACCATCGAGGGGATGGCGCAGGACGGCAAGGCTCACCCGCTGCAGGTGGCGTTCGCCGATCTCGGGGCCGCGCAGTGCGGCTACTGCACCCCGGGGATTTTGCTGGCGGCGATGGCGCTGCTCGACGAGAAGCCCGCGCCGGCGCTCGATGAGATCAAACACGCGCTGTCGGGGAACCTCTGCCGGTGCACCGGCTACGTGAAAATCTTCGAGGCCGTCGAACTTGCCGCTGGGCGGATGCGACAGAGCCGGGGCGCCCCAGCCGTGGCCGGTCGGGTCACTGGCGACGGAGAGGGGGAGTAGCCGTGGCGGACGAGTTCTCGGTCATCGGCAAGCCGCTGCCCGGCGTCAATGCGTTGGCCAAGTGCTTCGGGCAGACGAAGTTCGCCGACGACCTCAACCTGCCCCGGATGCTTTACGCTCGATTGCTGCGCAGCGTCCACGCCCACGCCCTGATCAAACGCATCGACACCAGCCGCGCGGAGGCCCTACCGGGCGTCTATGCTGTGCTCACCGGCAAGGACCTGCCCATCAAGTTCGGGATCCTGCCCGTCAGCCAGGATGAAGAAACACTGGCGGTCCACAAGGTCCGCTTCGTCGGTGATCCGGTGGCGGCCGTCGCGGCGATCGATGAGGAGACCGCCGAACGCGCGCTCGAGTTGATCGATGTAGATTACGAGCCGCTTCCTACTATTATGTCGATCCCTGAAGCCCTCAAGCAGCAGGACGTACGCATCCACGACTATGGCGACGGCCCAAACATCCACCGGATGGTGGCGTTGGAGTTCGGCGACGTCGACGAAGGGTTTGCGGAGGCCGCGTACGTCCGCGAGGACCGGTTCTTCTTCGAAGGCAGCAACCATCTGCCGATGGAGCAGCACGTGGCCGTCGCGTCGTATGACGCCGACGGCAAACTGACGGTCTGGTCGTCGACGCAGACGCCGCACTATGTCCACCGCGCGTTGGAGAAGGTGCTGGAATACCCTGCCAGCCAGATCCGCGTGATCGCCACGCCGGTCGGGGGCGGCTTTGGCGGCAAGACCGATCCGTTCTCGCACGAGATTGCGGCGGCCAAACTGTCGATGGTCACCGGCCGCCCGGTGAAGATCACGTGCACGCGCGAAGAGGTCTTCTACATCCACCGGGGCCGGCATCCGGTACTCATGTGGATCAAGACCGGCTTCACGCGCGACGGACGCATCACCGCGATGCACTTCAAGTCGTTCCTGGACGGCGGGGCCTATGGCAGTTACGGGGTCGCCAGCACGTACTATACCGGCGCGCTGCAGACCACCACGTACAAGATCCCGCGTTACAAGTTCGACGGCCTGCGCGTCTTCACCAACAAACCGCCCTGCGGCCCCAAGCGCGGGCACGGGACGCCCCAGCCGAGGTTTGCCCTGGAGTGCCATCTGGATAAAGTGGCCGACGATCTGGGTCTCGATCCGGTCGAGCTGCGGCGGCGTAACCTAGTCGAGCCATTCTCGACGACCGTCAACTATCTGCGCATCACCAGTTGCGGGCTGCGCGAGTGTATCGACAAGGTCGTGGAGGCGTCGGGCTATCTCGCGAAACGCGGCCGTCTACCGCACGGCAAAGGGGTGGGGTTCGGCGTCAGCGCCTACATGTGCGGCGCCGGGCTGCCCATTTACTGGAACGACATGCCGCAATCCGAAGTCCAGATCAAGATCGACCGCGGGGGCGGCGTGACGGTCTACTCCATGGCCGTCGACATCGGTCAGGGGTCGGATTCGGTGTTGGCTTACACCGTGGCGGAAGTGCTGGGGATCGAGCCCTCCGACATCAAGCTGGTAACCGCCGACACCGACCTGACCCCCATCGACCTGGGGTCGTACTCCAGCCGGGTGACGTTCATGGCCGGCAACGCGGCGCTCACCGCGGCGCAGAACATGCGGGAGATGATCTTCCAGGCCGTCGCCGAGAAACTGCAGGTGGCCGCGGACCTCCTCGTGGCCCGCGGGCGCCGCATCTTCGTGCGGGAGACACCCGAGCGCGGGCTCACCTGGGTGGACGCGATCCGCGCGGCGGAGGCCCGCCTCGGATTGCTCGCGAGCACCGGCAGTTACCGGCCACCCAAACTGTCGGGTCCGTACAAAGGCTCGGGCGTCGGACCATCGCCCGCGTACAGTTATTCCGCCTGCGTGGCCGAAGTGAGCTGCGACCCCGAGACCGGGGAAGTCGTCGTCGAGAAGGTCTGGATCGCGCACGACGTAGGGCGGGCCATCAACCCGCTGCTGGTCGAAGGACAGGTCGAGGGCAGCGTCTACATGGCGCTCGGTGAGGTCTTGATGGAAGAGCAAACCTTCCGCCGCGGCGTGCACAAGTTCCCCTCCATCCTCGAATACAAGAGCCCGACGACCCTCGAGACGCCCGAGATGCACACCTTCATCGTGGAATCGATCGACCCCGAGGGGCCATTCGGCGCGAAAGAGGCGGGCCAGGGGCCGCTGCTGCCCGTGATCCCCGCGGTCGCGAACGCGGTCTACGATGCCCTGGGCGTGCGAATCGACGAGATTCCCATCACGCCGGACAAGGTCCTCGCCGCGCTCGCCGACAAACGCAAAGGCGGCGCGGGCCGCGTGGGACCCAAAGAGATTCCCGCGATCACGTTCAAAGATCCGATCCGTGTCGAGTTGCCGCCCGGGTGGCAGAAGGTGACCGTCAGATGATGCGGCTGCCGCCTTTTACGTATCTGTCGCCGCACACGCTCGGTGAGGCGGCGCGGATGCTGGCCGAAGGCGGCCCCGATGCGATGGCCGTCGCGGGCGGCACCGATCTGTATCCCAACATGAAGCGCCGCCAGTTCGAACCCAAGGTGCTCGTGGGCCTGTGCGGGCTGCGCGACCTGCGCGGCATCCGTGGCGACGAGCGCACGGGGCTGACCATCGGCGCCGGCACGGTGCTGCGGCGGGTGTCTACCCACCCTGCCGTCCTCGCGTACTACCCGGCCGTCGCGCGCGCCGCGAGCCTGATCTCCAACCCGCAGATCCGCAACGTGGGCACCGTGGGTGGCAACCTGCTGGTCGACACGCGCTGCAACTACTACAACATGCCGTTCTGGTGGCGCAAGTCGATCAGCTTCTGCATGAAGAAGGACGGCGATGTCTGCTGGGTCGCGCCGGGCGGTCATCGGTGCTGGGCGATCTCGTCGTCGGATCTGGCGCCCGTGGCGATCGCGCTCGATGCGCGGGTGCGCCTGGTCAGCGCGACGGGTGAGCGGGTGATCCCGGCCCGCGATCTGTACCAGGACGATGGGATCGCGTATCTGTCGAAGCGGCCCGACGAACTGCTCGCCGAGGTGATGATCCCGCCGACCGATGGCCTGCGCACGACCTACTGGAAGTTGCGCCGGCGCGGGGCGATCGACTTTCCGATTCTGGGCGTGGCCGCGGCCGTCCGTCTGGACGGTGATGGGACGTGCACGCACGCGCGCGTGGTGCTCGGGGCCGTGGCGCCACGGCCGGTCGAGGCCGCCGGCGCGGAAGAGGTCCTCGTTGGGCAGCAACTGACTCCCGAGGTGATCGACGCCGCCGCGCAGGCAGCGTGGAAGCCGGCCAGACCCCTCGACAATGCCGACCTGACGATTTCGTATCGCAAGCAGATGGTGCGAGTGTACGTGGCCCGGGCGCTGAAGGAACTGGCCGGGTTGTCGGCGGAGGAGCCCCCCGCGTATGTCTGAGCGGCTCCCAGGCGAGCCTCGGTGGCGCCGCTGAAAGCGCGGCATGGATTGACACCGATCGTGTCCTGGAGTATCTTCTTTGTAGATACACACGACGGGAGGCGCCGATGCGGGTCCACGTTCAAAAGTGGGGCAACAGCCTTGCCCTACGAATCCCCAAGCCCTTCGCGGAGGACGCCGGAGTGCACGCCGGGACGGTTGTCGACGTCTCCGTTTCCGAAGGCCGGCTCGTTGCCGTACCGATCCGTGCCCGTAGGTATCGTCTGGACGAACTTCTTAGTAAGATCACCAGGTCGAATCTTCATAGTGAGATCGATGTCAGCGAACCCGCCGGCCGGGAGGTTTGGTGATGCCCCGGCGCTACGTACCTCAGCGCGGGGACATTGTCTGGCTCGCAGAACAGGCGGGTCGGCGCCCGGCGCTGGTTCTCTCCCCAGCGGAATACAACGGCAAGGTCGGCCTTGCGCTCCTTTGCCCCATTACCAGCAAGGTCAAAGGCTACCCGTTCGAGGTGGCTATACCGAATGGCCTCGTGCTCACCGGCGTCGTGCTATCGGATCGGGTCAAGAGCCTAGACTGGCGCGCGGGGCGGGCGGCATTCGCAGCGCGTCTCCCCGAAGGGGAGGTTCTGGAGGTCCTCGGCAAACTTGGCACCCTGCTATCGACAGGTGAAGCCTAGCAGCGTGGGGGTTTCCACCGAGGTGCCCTTCTTCGAGCGTGAGCTGGAAACTCTCGGCCCGCCGGCCCTCCAGCGTCTTCAACTCGATAAACTCAAAGCGCTGCTCGCCGAGGTCGCCGCGCACAACGTCTTCTACCAGAACAAGTGGAAGGACGCCGGGAGCGGCGAGGTGACGGCCATCAGGTCGCTCGAGGATTTCCGCCGCCTCCCCTTTACCACCAAACAGGAATTGATCGACGATCAGCAGATCCACCCGCCCTTTGGCACGGTGCTGACCTACCCGGTCGAGCGCTACAGCCGCTTCCACATGACGTCGGGGACCACCGGCCGGCCGCTGCGCTGGCTGGATACACCCGACTCCTGGGATTGGTGGACCCGCTGCTGGCAGTTTGTCTACCGCGCGGCGGGCGTCGGCCCCGAAGATCGCATCTTCTTTCCGTTTTCGTTCGGCCCGTTCATCGGCTTTTGGGCGGGGTTCGACGCGGCGACGCGACTGGGCGCCCTCAGCATCCCCGGGGGCGGCCAGGATTCGGTGCTCCGCCTGAAGACGCTCTTGGATACCGGCGCCACGGTGCTCGTGTGCACGCCCTCGTACGCGCTGCGATTGGCCCAGGTTGGCAGGGAACAAGGGATGGACCCGGCCGCCACGGGGATCCGCGTGACGATCCATGCCGGCGAGCCCGGCGCGAACATCCCGGGGACCAAGCGGCGTATCGAGGAATCGTGGGGCGCTCGCTGCTTCGACCACTGTGGCATGACCGAGGTGGGGGCGCTCGGTTTCGAGTGCATCGTGCAGCCCGGCGGCCCGCACCTCAATGAGAGCGAGTTCATCTGCGAGGTGATCGATCCGCTGACGGGCACGCCTGCGCCGGACGGCCAGGGCGAACTGGTGGTCACGAACCTGGGACGCCGGGGATCGCCGGTCATCCGCTATCGGACCGGCGACCTGGTCCGCCTGAATCCCGCGCCCTGCGCGTGCGGCCGCACGTTCGCGCGTGCCGAGGGTGGGATCCTGGGCCGCGTTGACGACATGCTCATCGTCCGCGGCGTCAACGTGTTTCCCAGCGTGATCGAGGACATCGTTCGCCGCCAGTCCGCCGTCGACGAGTTCCGCGTCGAGGTATTCCGGCGCGATGAGTTGAACGAGATCAGGATCCTGCTGGAGATCGACGAAGCGGCGCACAGCCGCGAGACCTGCGAGCGGATCGTCGCGACGGTTGCCGAAGATGTCCGACGGACCTTTGGGCTCCGGGTCGAGACGGCCGCGATCTCGGCCGGGACGCTGCCGCGGTTCGAACTGAAGGCGAAACGAGTGGTGCGCACGGATCGATGTACGATACCCTGATGGACGTGGGGTGATGTACCGGGACGAGTCGCGCATCGACTAGGAGGAAATCAGATGAAGACAGGCATCGCGGTGATGATTGTCAGCGTGCTGGTGTTGGTAGCGCTGGCCGTGGGTCCGGGCGCCGCGCCAGGCGTCGCGCAGGCGCCTTTGAGCATTAAAGTCGGTGCGGTGGTGCCGCTGACCGGGCGCTATGCTGGCGGCGGCGCGCAGGTGAAGGCGGGCTATGAGTTCGCCGTCGAGGACATCAACCGTGCGGGCGGGGTGATGGTACAGGAGTTCAACCGGAAGCTGCCGCTCGCACTGGTACTGTTGGACGACGAATCGGATGCCACCAAGACCGTGGCCCGGCTCGAGACGCTGTTCGCGAGCGATCGGGTCACGGCCTACCTGGGCGGGTTCGGCAGCGACCTGCACGCCGCGGCCGCGTCAATCGCCGAGAAGAACAAGGTTCCCTACCTGGGGGTCGCGTTCGCCCTGCACAAGATCCACCAGCAGGGCTTCAAATATCTGTTCAGCCCATTCCCGAAATCCCCCGATCTTGTCAAGGAAACCTACCTATTCTTGAACGGTACACTCCCCGATGCCCAGCGGCCAAAGCGGATTGCCATCTTCAAGGAACGGACCGACTGGGGCGAGGAAATTGGCGGCCTCTGGGCGACGCGCGCGAAGGAGTTCGGCTATAGCGCCGTCGCCATCGAAGAGTACGCGATCGGCGCGCGCGACTTCTCCGACAACATCCTGCGCGCCAAAGCCGCCGGTGCCGAGGCCGTGTTCGGTGTCCCCACGCCGCCGGACGGGTTGAACCTAGTCCGCCAGATGAAGCAGTTG
>JBGPNN010000135.1:0-9229 GCA_041487495.1 bacterium | reverse complement strand
GGGCTCCATGCCGGCTCGCGGTGGTCGAAGTCGCCGCTGGTGAACTGGCGCGCCGGGCCGCCGTCGGATGGGACCACGAAGATGTGCTTGTAACGATTGTCCCAGAAGCCCTCGCCGTCCGCTTTGTGTTTGATGCGCGTAATAATCTTCACGTCGCTCGAGGGCTTCGGGACCGGGGGCTTGCCGGTAAAGGCGATCAACCGGCCATCCGGCGACCACGTGGAATCAGCCGGTGAATACTCGGCCTGCGTGATCCGCCGGGCTTCTCCCCCGGCCCGCGGAATGACCCAGAGGTGGACCGGCGGCTTCGCGCCCGGTCGCGCGGGCGTCCCGCGGTTCGACGTGAAGAGGATGAACTGGCCGTCCGGCGACCAGAGCGGGTCGCGATCGCGATGGGCGCCGGTCGTGAACGATCGGGACATCCCACCCCCGGCGTCCACGACCCACAGGTGTGACCGGTACTCGTATGGGAGGTCCTCGCCGTCGGGTCGCTTCTCAATCGTCCGCAGCGTATACACGATGTCGCGGCCGTCTGGCGCGATCACCGCGTCGTCCACCAGACGCAGCGACAGCAGATCCTCAATGGACATCCGGCGAGTACTCATATGCCGACCTCCGTAAAGGTGACAGATTGATTTCTTCGGGTTAACGGAACGCGGGTCCTGCCGGATAGTCAGGCGGTTAGTGGCCGACGGCCAGCCGCTCGATGAGCGGAACGGGCAGTAGCACGGCCTCCATCTTGCGCTGGGTTGCCTCAACGTCGTAGGGCACTCGGAAGAGCGTGACGGACGGCTCGGCGGAATCGAACAGGACGTATGCGGCGTCGCGATTACTGTCCCGTGGCTGGCCGACGCTGCCGACGTTGATGATGTAGCGGTGGTCCGGTTTCAACGGTTTCGGGATCCCCGGCAACCACTCGGCCAGGCGGACTCGTTGGCGGGCTTCTTCGAAAATCGCGGGCACGTGCGTGTGGCCGACAAACGCCAGGCGAAACGGATCGGCGGCGAAACTGGCGCGGGCGGTCCGCGCATCGAGGATGTATTCGTCGACGGGCTGGCGAGGACTGCCGTGAACGAACAGCACCCCGTCCACCACGTCCCGCTCGGGAAGCGCCGAGAGATACTCGCGGGTCTCGGCGCTGAGATGCTCCTGCGTCCAGATGATGGCTTCCTGCGCGAGGAGATTGAAGTCGTCGATCGGGCGGGTCCCGATTGCCGCCAGGTCGTGATTACCGACCACACTCGCCCGCAACCCCCGCTCGCGCAGCCGGGTCACACAGGTGTTGGGATCGGGGCCATAGCCGACGAAATCACCCAGGCAGACGAGCGCGTCGTGCCGCTGCTGCCCAAGGTGGGTCAGGACGGCCTCCAGCGCTTCGAGGTTCGCATGTACGTCCGAGAGGATCCCGATCCGCATCGGCGGATCAATCCATTTCCCGGAGTTCGCGGGCGATCTGCTCCGCTTCCTGGGCCGTCGGCGGCGGCGCAGACGGAGTCACCGCACCCCTGTGACGCCGCACGAAACGCTGGAGAAGGGCGAGACCGGCGACCAGCACGGTAGGCGGCGCCAGCCAGATCACCAGGCCACCGCCGCGTCTCGGCGGGATTGCCAGCACGCTTTCCCCAAATTGCGAAACGAAGTAGGCGATGATCTCGTCTTTTGTTTGCCCCCGCTGCAGTCGCTCACGGATGATCTGCCGCATCTGGACCGCGAGCGCGCTGCCGGATTCGGCGACCGTCTGACCCGCGCACACCGGGCACATCAATTCCTTTGCAATCGCGTAGACTTGCCGGTCGAGGCTCGGGGCCGCAGACGCATATCCTCCCGCGACACACGCGACGACCAACGCGACCCCGGCGAGCCGCGCGGCACGACTCATGCGAGCGCCGCCTCGGCACGCGCGAGTTCCCAGCGGCAGCCCAACGCGCGATACACGGCGAGGGCGGCGGCATGCTCATCGAGTGCATCGCTCTGATCCTGCGCGTAGAGGGCGCGCGCCAGCAAGAGATGTGCCCCGGCGAGGTGATAACGGTCACCCTGAGCCTGGAAGACTTGAAGGACCTCGCGCGCCAACACATCAACTTTGCTGTGTTCGCCCAACGCCAGTAGCGCAGCGCCGTACCCGAGCGCTGCCTGCGCCTTCCCATACGCGTCGCGCGCCGGCCACCGGCGCCTGGCGTCTTCGTGCGCAGATGCCGCCCGGCGCATCGCTTTGCGGTCGGTGGCACGTTGGAGCAACAGGTCGCCGCGACTCGCCCGAGCCTGGGCCAGCCACTCGTCCCTGGCGGCGGCCTTCGCCAGGCGGACGGTCCGGTCGGAGTACTCGAGTCCTTCATCGAGATACACGCCCGCCTGCGCCGGGACGACCCACGCCAGGTCGCGACACAGGCCTTCCACGAGCGTCCGATAGGAGATCGTGGCGGTCTCCGATTGTGTCCGGCTGACAAGGTTGACCAGTTCCCGCGCGCGCGCGAGGCCCGTCTCCATTGGCTCGGGGCGGCGTGAATAGCGCAACGCCGTCGTGGTGCCGAGCAGCCATAGGGTGAGACGGTCGGGATCACCCGACGACCGCACAAGGCTCTCGGCGCGCTCGAACGCCTCGACCGCGCGCTGCAGGGCCGGCATCCCTTCGGAGAAAAACGCGCGGAGGGCCGTCCACCCTACCCCGAGGAGATCGGCATTCACAGTGCCGGTGGTCACGATGGCGCCACAGGCGCCGCTTGGGATCTTACCCGGGCAACCCACAGGTAGGCAAACAGCCACACCGCCACGATCGCCGTGAGCAGGAGCTTGAGTGGGATGCCGCCGACCAATCCGTACTCGCGCGGCGGCAAGGCGTCGACCAACCCAAGGGTGACGTGAAGAATCCACGCGACAAAAAACGCCAGTCCCAATCCGCCGCGGACACCGGCACGTGTCACGTAGGCCGTCGTCGACACATGCAACAACATGGGGAAGAACCACCCAACGAGCGCGATCGCGGTCGACAGCGGCGTCACGATGGGCGAGCCGACCAGTTCCAGCGTCCGGGCGACTACGGGCAGCGTGCTCACGACGCCGAAGCCCGCGCCGGCCGCCGCGCCGTACGCGAGAGCGGTGGGCGCGTCGGTCGATGTGAAGCTGACAGCCGCGAGCGGCGCCGTGGCCTTCAGAATCTCGGCGACGCCTGCGGCGATCATCACCCGCAGGATCACCGCAGACGGGACGCTGGTCAGCCCGCTCATCGGGCCCAGCCATTCATCCCAGATGATGAGCGGCGCCTCGCGGGTCAGGAACCATGTCGCGCCGCCGACGATCAGGCAAAGCAGGCTCAGCGACCGCAGGATGTTCCTTCCAGACAGCGGGAGCAACGCGGCCAGGGCGAAGATCGCCGCGACGGCGAGGGCCTGGGGATCCGGCAGCATCAATCGAACCTCATAGGGATCGTGGCGGGAGGGCGTCGCGTACGACCTCGGCTATTGTAAGACACGGTGGGAGGGCGGTCAAACCGCCCTGGGTTCCCCGGCGCTGTTGATGACGCGCGCCCAGAGCGGTTGTAGGATCTCGCGGAGTTCGCGGCGCCGCCGCTGGGTCGGCGCGAGTTCGGCAACCAGTTGCCGGCCGACCTGGCGGTTGCGAACCGCAGAGGTATAGAAGGGCGCCCAGAATGTCTCCTCGTTGTCTTCCAGCAGGACCACGACGCGCCCGCCGGTCCAGGCTTCGAGGCGGCACCGTCCGCGGGTGTGAACGATCCACGCATCGATCGCATCGAACTCGCGCCGCAGAATCTCGCGCAGGCGCGAGGTGAGCAGCGGCCTGCCGGGCCATCGGCCGGCCGGCCGCGACGTGAACAGGGGAAGGCCCACATGATCACTCATGCTCAGCGCGCGCCCATCCCGGTCATCCAGGCCCGGGCCACCAGGGCGAAAGCGGTCAGGCACACGAGGCCCAAGATCCGGGCTTCGCCGGTGGCCAGGGTGTCGGCGTACCGGCGGCGCAGGGACCCCCCGGGCCGCAGGCCGATCTGGATGACGGCCGTGGCGGCCACCAGAACGCCGTAGAGAAGGTGCAGGCCGCGGCGAGGAAACATGCCACTGGCCAGCGCCGCAACGCCCAGGACCACCTGGAGGGTGACGATCGCGGCAACCACAACCGCAAGCCTCCAAAACCAGGACGGCAAAGGTCGCCGGAACGCGGCATAGGCGCCGGCCGCGAGGGCAAGGAAAAGGTTGCCGGCGAGCGCGCCATACAGCAGAATCATATTGGCGTGGAAGGCTGTCATGGTCGTTGCCCGGGCCGACCGCGCCCAGCCGGAGCGGTACAATCGTTCCACGCCCTCACGGGCGGCCCCTCCCTCCGGACGAGGTAGACGTGCGCAGGCATTTTGTCTTCATCAACCTGGTGCTGGTGACGGCGTTGATCATCACCATTGGCGGCGCGGTGCCGGCGGCCACGGCTCTTCCGCCGGTGATCGACGTCGATGTGCTGGTCATCGGTGGTTCGCCCGGCGGTGTAGCGGCCGCGGTCGGCGCCGCCCGTATGGGCGCCAGTGTCATTCTCGCCGAGGATGAGCCGCAGTTAGGCGGCGTGATCACGTCGGCCTGGTTGAGCACCTTCGACATGAGCATGGGTCCCGATGGCGAACACCTGACCCGGGGCGTGTTCCTCGAGATCTACCGGCGCCTGGGCATCTCGTTCGACCCTGATGAAGCGGCGCGGGTGTTCGGCCGGGCCGTCGTCCATGAGCCCGGCATCCGGACGATGCTGGACGCGCCGCTGGTGCGGTTGATCATGGCCGGCCAGCGCATCGCCGGCGCCGAGTTCTACGATCGACGGTGGCGCCGGCTCACCCAAATCCGCGCGAAGCAAGTGATCGACGCAACCGAAGACGGCGACGTCGCCGCGGCCGCCGGCGCACCATTTGTGGTGGGGCGAGCCGGGTACCGCGCCGACGAACGCCTGCAGCAGGCTGCTACGCTGATCTTCCGCGTGGGCGGCGTCGACTGGCGGGCCCTGTCCGCCGATATCAAGCAGCACGCGGAGTCCGCGGGCTTCTTGACGTGGGGGACGAACGGCCGGGCGGCGTGGGGGTACACCGACGAGATGGCCCGGTACCAGCCGTCCGATCCCCGCGTGCTTGTCTATCCGCTCAACCTCGCGCTGCAGCGTGACGGGTCGGTCCTCATCAACGCGTTGAACGTCACGGATGTCGATGGGCTTGACGGTGGCTCGGCGGCACTCGGCATGCGCAAGGCGATCAGTGAACTGCTGCGGCTCGAGAAGTTCCTGCGCGAGACGATCCCGGGATTCGAAAACGGGTATCTGCTGGATCATGCGCCATCGCTCTACATCCGCGAAACGCGGCACATCGCCGGACTCTACACGCTGCGCGTCGAGGACATTCTGGCCGAGCAGGTTTTTGACGACCGGATCGCGGTCGCAGCGTACCCGATCGACATCCATGCGTATTATGCCGCCTGGTCCAACCCGTACCAACCGGCGTCGACCGTCTACACCATTCCTTTCCGCGCGATCGTCCCGCAGCGTGTCGAGAACTTGCTGGTGGCGTCGCGGGCCTTCTCCGCCACCAGCGAGGCGCACGGCTCGGCCCGCGTGATTCCGACGATCATGGCGCTCGGGCAGGCTGCGGGCGTCGCGGCCGGGCTCTGCGCAAGGCAGGGGTGCACGCCGCGCGAGGTGGCTGGGGACTGGGCGCTGATGTACGAGGTGCAGCGCTCGCTGATCGGCCAGGGCGCCTACCTGGGCGGCAAGCCCTGACCGCCTAACTCCGCGCTACTTTCCCAACACGGCGAGCGCGATCCGCACGCCGATCAGGAACCACCCCGTGATGACGACAATCCAGGCGATCCGCCGGGCGAGGCTGGTCAGCAGCGCGAACAGCGTGAGCACGGCCAGAAACCCAATCGGGTCGATCAGGTCGGCCGGAATCTTGGCCTGCGGCACAATCCGCTGGATGAGACTGATGATCCCTTCACCGGCCGCGTGTGCCAGCGTATAGGCGAATTGCAGGACCTGATGGATCGCGCTCGGTTGAGAGTCAGTCACCAGAGATCAGCCGTTCGTCGGCCGCGCCGCGCAGTCCTGCGATGCACTCGGTCCACGGGATCGCAGCGCCTCGAGCGCCCGCCGGTTGTTTCCAAAGGCCATCGGCTCGGGGAGACGATCCAGGGGGAACCACGCCGCTTCGCTCGCGTCGCTACCCGGTGAGATCGTCCCGCCGCGGATCGCGGCTTCGTAGTAGACGTTCAGCGTCGACTCGCCGTCATCGCCATAGTGATCCATGAAGATGCCGGCGAAACGCCGGACGTCGACTTCCACCCCCAGTTCTTCTTGCATCTCTCGCCGCACGGTTTGCTCAGGGTGCTCATCGGGGTCGATGAACCCACCGGGACAGTCCCAGTGATCGCGAAACGGCTCTTGGGCACGGCGGACCAGCAGCACTTCGACGGCCCCATCGTCGCGCCGGCGCGTGATCAGCGCGGAGGCGGTGGGCTTCGGGTTCTGCCACTCAACGCGGCCGCAGCGGGTACAGACCGGTTGGGGGAGCCGCTCGTCTTCCAGGTGGCGCAATTCCAGAGGCCCGGCACACCGGGTACAGAACCGCGGGGTCAGCGGGCTTCCCCCATGACGCTCAGGCCGGCCGTGGCAACGAGCGTCGCCCTGGAAAAGGGACGGGACGCGCCTGAGCGCGTCCCGCCGCGTCTACGAGGATAACCGGGGATTACCGCCCGCCGAGGATCGCGTCCTTGGCCGCCTTGGCAACCCGAAACCGCACGACGCGCCTGGCAGGAATCTTGATCGCCGCGCCCGTCTGGGGGTTGCGCCCCATCCGGGCCTTCCGGTTGACGAGGACAATCTTCCCAAGCCCTGGGACAGTGAACGAATTCTTGGCCTCTTTGTAGGCCAGCGCGGCGAGGGTCTCCAGGAACACGCCGGCCTGCTTCTTGGAGATGGAAAGCTTACCCGCCAGGTGGTCGGTGATCTTGGCCTTGGTCATCGGTTTTGCCATCCACGCACCCCTCCATTGATCATGGTATTCACATCAGCCGTTTCCGCGGACGCCACGGAATTCCTGCCGGGAGGACCATCTTCATGGTGAAGGGAATCCTGCGGAATGCATCGCGTGAGCCCTCGCGGGCGGCGACTCCTCCTCGCGATGACGGCCGCGGGTCTGCTCATCCGGATCGCCTGGGCCGTGCGTGTCCCCCTCCTCGAGGGCGAAGCCTATCACTGGGTCTGGTCGAAGATGTTGGCCCTCTCGTACCTCGACCATCCACCGTTCATCGCCTACATGATTCGTCTCACGACGCTGATCAGCGATAACGAGGTCTGGGTGCGGATGGGCCCGCTCCTGGCCGGCATTGTCACACCGCTGGCGCTCTTCACGCTCGGCCGGGAGATCTTCGACGAGCGCGCCGGCCTCATCGCCGTCGCCGTGTACCAGGTGGTTCCACTGCTCTCCGCCGGGGGGCTCTGGGCCATTCCTGAGACCCCGCTATTCCTATGGTGGAGCCTGGCCCTCGTGTGCGTCCGTCGCGCCCTGTGGGGGACGCCCAGATGGTGGGTTCCAGCGGGCGTCGCGATCGGACTCGGCATGCTCAGCAAGTTCACCATGATCATGCTGCCCGTTGGGATCCTCGGATTCGCGCTAACGCGCCGCCGCGACACGTTGCGGCAGCCGTGGGCCTATGCCGGCGCCGCGATCGCGATCGCGCTCTTTCTGCCCGTGCTCATCTGGAACGCCGGGAATGGATGGGCGGCCCTCCGGTTCGACCTCTACGAGCGACCTCAGCAGTTGCCGACGGGTCTCACCGGGCTGCTGGAGATCATGGTCGAACAACTGGGATTCACGCTCGTGATGCTCCCCGTGCTCCTGTGGGTCATCGTCGCGGCCCTGCGCCGCCGCCGCGACGAGCGCCTGGCGTTCCTCCTGTGGATGGGTCTGCCGACGCTGGCCATGGTCGCGACCGTGGTGGCGTTATGGGGTGGCGCGCACGGCCACTGGTTTGGCCCGGCGTATCTGGTGCTGGCGGTGGCGCTCGGCGGGCTCTGGCCCGGGAGGGTTGCCGCGCGTGCCATGGGGATCAATGCCGCGTTCATCGTGTACGCGGCGCTTGTCCCCTTCGTGCAGTGGCTCCCCGTGCCGCCGGGGCTCGTAGAGTCCGTCGCCGGGTGGCGCGACGCGGCCGCCCGCGCGGAAGCGCTGGCGGTCGAGTTACCGCAACCGGTGATCATCGCGGTCGACCGCTGGGAAGCCGCTGCTCACCTCTCGTACTACACGCGGCGCCGCCGGCCGGTCACGGTGTTTCCCAGACCGCTCGAAGGGTCGGTGTGGCCGAAGCCCTCGCAATACGCGGGAGCGTCTGCCGTATGGGTCTCCGGATCGCAGTGGTCGCCCGTCGCCCAGCCCGAACGGTTCTTCTTGAACATCACGGAACGCGAGCCGCTCCCGATCGTGGTGCGCGGCCGGGAAATCCTGCGCTTTCGCTTTTGGACGGCCACGGGGCTCCGACCATGATCCTGAGGGCGGGGAGGTAGTGGTACTGATAAGCAGAACTCTTCGCCCATTCTTCAAAAAGGGGTGGTGAGCCATGGCCAGGTACATGTTCAAGGCGAGTTATAGTCAGGAGGGCCTGAAGGGCCTGATCAAGGGCGGCGGCTCCGCACGCCGAGCCGCGCTGAGTCAGTCGGCACAGAGTGTCGGGGGCAAACTGGAGGCGTTCTATTTTGCCTTCGGGAAGAACGATGCCTACGTCATCGTCGATGCTCCAGACAACGTCAGTGCGGCGGCTCTCGCTTTGGCAGCCGGCGCCAGCGGGTCGGTCTCTAACATAGAGACCGTTGTGCTGCTCACTCCGGAAGAGGTAGACCAGGCCGCAAAGAAGACGGTCACGTATCGCGCGCCAGGGCAGTAGCCGCCAGACCCTGCGCCAGATCTATCCTCCAAGGAGGTACTCGAACCAAAGGGGGGCGGGTGGGACGCCACCTGCCCCCTTTCGAGTGCACTTCGGCTAATTAGGGAGCGGTAGATGCCAGCGATCCTGTGGGGCGGCCTCGCGTGTGGCGTACTGGATATTGCTGCCGCGCTCGTTGTCTATGGTTTCTTCGGAGCCAAGCCGATTCGCCTATTGCAAGGGATCGCCGGCGGATTGCTGGGGCCGCGGGCTTTCGACGGCGGACTCGTAACAGCGCTGCTGGGTTTGGGCTGTCATTTCTTCAACGCGTTCTC
>JBGPNN010000134.1:0-9246 GCA_041487495.1 bacterium | reverse complement strand
CGTGGTCGTCGGCGGCGACGGGGATCCGCGCAAGCGGGGCGTCGTCTCCACCGCCTCCTACGAAGCCCGGAAATTCGGCATCCACTCCGCGATGCCGCTGTGGACCGCGTACAACTTGTGCCCCGATGCGGTCTTCCTTCCGGTGGACTTCACGGCCTACCGGGAAGTTTCCCAACGGATGTACGCGATCCTTCGCGACACCGGTGCGCGTGTCGAGCCGATGGGGCTGGATGAGGCCTGTCTGGATGCCAGCGACCTGCCCGACGGCGGCGAGGCCGTCGCGCGGGCGATCAAAGACCGCATCGCGTCGGAACTGCATTTGACCGCGTCGATCGGCGTCGGACCGAACAAGCTCGTCGCCAAGATCGCCTGCGGACTCAACAAACCCGATGGTCTGACGATGATCGCCGCCGGAGAGGTTGCCGCCCGCCTGTCGCCGCTCCCGGCCACGGTGCTGTGGGGCGTTGGACCCAAGACCGCGGCGTCCCTAAAGGAACACTTCGGCGTCGAGACGGTCGGCGATCTCACGGCCCTCTCCCTGGCACAATTGCAGGCGACCCACGGGGTCAACCATGGCGCGCACCTGTATCGGATCGCCCGGGGGGAGGATGACAGCCCGATCGAGACCGAGTGGGAACCCAAGTCGCTGAGCCGCGAGCGCACGTTTCAGGTGGACCTGCGCCGATCGGACACGATCAGGGAGACGCTCGAACGCCTGGCCGTCGAAGTGGCGGCCGACCTCCGCGACGAAGGCTACAAAGCGGCCACCATCACCTTGAAGGTCCGGCTCGACAACTTCCACACGGTGACGCGGTCGAAGACCCTGGCGTCCCCGATCGACGACGATGCGACGCTGGCGCAGACGGCCTTAGCGCTACTCGAGCGCGTCGCACTGGACCGTCCCGTGCGCCTGCTCGGGGTTCGAGCGGCAAAGTTCAGCCCGGCCGGACCGTCCGAGCCGGGCGGATCGCAGGACTTGTTTAGTGGCTGATGCTTTTGACGGCCGTCTCCACTGCCGCGTAGTCGGGCTCGGTGCCCTGCGCCGGGGCCATCCACTTCCAGCGCACAACGCCGTCTTTGTCCAGCACGAAAACCGATCGCCAGGCCACGCCGGGCATTGTCCCACCGGCGAAGTTGGGATCCTGCACGTCGAATGCCTTCACGGCCTCCCGGTTGTAGTCGGAGAGCAGCGTGAAGTTCAGCCCATTCGCATCAGCGAAGGCTTTCTGCGCAAACGGCGAGTCCACGCTGATCCCGACGACCTGGGCATTGAGCGCGTTCAACTTTGCCAGACCGTCTCTGATCGCGCACATCTCCTTGGTGCACGCCCCCGTGAACGCGCCGGGGAAGAACAGCAAGACCGTCGGCTTGCCCCGCAGGTCGCTCAACTTTACATGCTTGCGATCGGCGCTGACGACCGTCGCGTCTGGCGCCTTCTGCCCAACCTCTACGCCCACCACTCCCACCCCCGTCCGTTCGTGTGATCCCTCACCGCCGTACAACTGCCGCGGGATGCCCGATCTTTCCCGGCTGAGCCGCCCCGGCCCACACGCGGAGCACCTCGGCCGACGGCATCACCTCGTACCGACGCCGCATCACGGTGAGGGCCGCCGCGTGCAGTTCGGGATTAAAGGAACACACCGCGTCATCGCACAGGACGACGAAGTACCCGTGGTGGCAGGCATCCCGCGCTGCCGATTCCACGCACCCTTCGGTGACCCCACCCACCAAGACCACAGTCTTGATCTCGTTGATGCGGAGCAGGTTGTCCAACCGCGTCCCGACAAAGCTGCTGGACGTGTGCTTCTTGACGACACACTCGCCCGGCAGCGGCGCGAGCTCCGGGACGATCTCATGTCCCCATGTGCCTTCCAGTGTGTACTCGGGAAGGTCGGCCGGGTTGACGGTCCCATAGGCGCGCATCATGAACTTCAAGCGCGCGGCCGAGTCCGTTGCGCGGTGCGGCAGCGCGGTGTTTTGGATGTGGACGACGAAGACCGCGGCGGCCCGAGCGGCGGCCAGCAGCCGCCGGCTGCGCTCGATCACCGGCCCGCAGATCGCTTCGATGTCCAAGCCGCGCCGGCCGGCGATCTCGTCGGTCGATCCTCCCCGCTTGCAGAAGTCGTTTTGTAAATCCACGATCACATACGCCGCGCGAGCAGGGTCCACCAGTTCATCGACGGTTTCCGGAATGTGCCGGCCTTCGTAGAGGATCATACCTTTCTCTTCTGGGCCGCCAGGGAATGCCCCTGCGCGAACCGAAGGAGACCACCGATGTCCCTCACCGCATCGGCAATGCGCGTCCTGGCCCTGCGCGGGACTGAGATCGTCACCGACCCATCTGAACCGCTGAATGCCCTGCGGGCCCGGGACGGCCAGGTCCTCTGGATCGACCTGCCAGACCCCACGCCGGAGTCCATGGCGCACCTGGCCACGATCTTTAGCCTGCATCCGCTTGCCGTAGAAGACGCGCTGCGGCGCCAGCAGCGGCCCAAGGTCGAAGAGTACGATCGCGTCCTGTTCATCGCGACACACGCGGTACGCGTGCCGGAACTGGGCGGCCACGACGTGTCGCTTGACGAGATCGACATTTTCTATGGCCCCGGCTTTCTGATCACGGCGCATGCCGGCACGATCGCGGCGCTGGAAGAGGCGCGCCGCCGCCTCAGCCAGGCCCCGGCCGAGATGCGGGCCTCCGAAGGCTACATCCTGTACCTGATCCTCGACACGATCGTGCACACGTTTTTCCCGGTCCTCGACGCGCTGGATGACTACATCGAGGAGCTGGAAGACGTTTTGTTCAAGAAGTCGACGCCCGAGACCATGGACCGGCTCTTTGACGCTAAGCGGGCGCTGCTGCAGATGCGCCGCGTCGCCGGGCCCCAGCGTGACATGCTGAATCTGCTCCTGCGCCATGAGATCCTGGTCATCAGCCCGCTCCTACGCGCCTACTTCCGAGATATTTATGACCACCTGCTGCGGATCACGGAGCAGATCGACACGCACCGAGACCTGCTGACCGGCGCGCTGGACATCTACCTCAGCATGACGAGCAACCGGCTGAACGAGGTCATGAAGGTCCTGACGGTGATCACGGCGATCTTCGCCTCATTGGCCGTTGTCACGGGATTCTACGGCATGAACTTTGAACGGACGTATCCCGCGTTCGGGGCCCCACACGGGATTGCTACCGCGCTCGGCATCATGGGGCTCAGCATCGTCGTCATGCTGGTGATCTTCCGCCGCCTCCGATGGCTATGAGCCCATCCGGGACGGGGTTCGGCTACGTCACCCCCTCCAACGTGGCGCTCCTCACCGATTTGTACGAGCTGGCCATGGCGGACAGCTACCTCCGCCACGGCATGAACGACCGCGCGACGTTCGCGCTCTTCGTGAGGTCGCTGCCGCCCGGACGGGCCTTCCTGGTCAGCGCGGGGCTCGATACGGCGCTGGCCTACCTGGAAGATCTCCGGTTCACCCCCGAGACGATCGACTACCTTCGCAGCCTGCGCATGTTCGGCGATGGCTTCCTGGACTACCTGCGGGGGTTCCGCTTCACTGGTGACGTGCGGGCGATTCCCGAGGGCGAGGTCTTCTTCCCTCCCGAGCCCGTGATGGAAGTCACCGGTCCGCGGATCGAGGCGCAGATCGTCGAAACGTTCCTGTTGAACACCTTGAACTTCCAGGTGATGGTGGCGAGCAAAGCTGCGCGAGCCGTGCTGGCGGCACGGGGCCGAGGGGTCGTCGACTTCTCACCCCGGCGCGATCACGGCGCCGACGCCGCGCTCAAAGTGGCCCGCGCAGCGTACATCGCCGGGTGCACCGGCACGTCCAACGTGCTGGCAGGCATGGTCTACGGCCTGCCGGTCGTCGGGACCATGGCGCACTCGTACGTGATGTCGTTTCCTGACGAACTCGAAGCGTTCCGGGCGTTCACCCGCGACTTTCCGCACAACGCCGTGTTGCTGATCGATACCTATGACACGAGGCAGGGCACCTCGAATGCCATCACGGTCGGCGAGGAGATGCGCACGCAGGGTGGCCGGCTGCGCGGCGTCCGGATCGACAGCGGCGACCTGATCGGCCAGAGCCGCGCGGCCCGGGCCGCGCTGGATACCGCGGGCTTCCGCGAGACGCAGATCATCCTGAGCGGTGATCTCAACGAGTACCGTATCGCCGAGTTGCTCGAACAGGGTGCGGCGGTGGACGCGTTCGGTGTGGGCACCGAGCTGGGGACCTCTCCCGATGCGCCCAATATCGGCGGCGTCTACAAACTTGTCGAGGACGAGAAGGGCTACCGGATCAAGCTGAGCACCGGGAAGGCCACGCTGCCCGGCCGGAAACACGTGTGGCGCCGGATGGACTCGGAAGGACAGCCGTCGGGCGACGTGCTCACACTCCACGACGAGCCCGCACCGCCGGGGTGCGCGCCGCTGCTCGTGCAGGTGATGCAGGACGGCCGCCGCCTGCGCGCGGAGTCGCTGATGGAGATCCGGCAGCGCTGCACGCTGCGGCTGGCATCGCTGCCCGATGACCTGCGATCCCTGGAGGACTCCATCCCCTATCCGGTGACACTCAGCCCGGGCTTGACCGCGCTGCGAGAACGCATGCGGCAGGCGTGAGCGATGTGGCGGTCAGCCACGAACGATGAGCACGACCCCCACGAGTACCACCCCGATGCTCACGTAGCTGGCCGACGTGAGGCGTTCCCCGAGAAACAGCGCGGCGAGCCCAACCGTCACGGCACTGAACAGGCTGCTCAGCGTGGCCACGATCGTCACCGACCCCAGATGGATGCCGGTCGTGAACGCGACGAAGGCCGCGGTGTCAACCGCGGTCACCGCCAGTACCAGCGGCCACAAATCCCGCCCCGGACGAACCACCCTGACGACGCCGGTCAGTGACCCCACCAGCATCGCCGCGACACCCACGAACCGGATTGTGACGATCGTGGTAATGGGGCCAACGGAACCCGCAGCGGTCTTGAGGCCGACGCCGAGCGCCCCGAACCCGATCACCGACAGCAACGCACTGACCAGCCCGCCGCGGGCATCTTTCGGAGGCGGCCCGCTCACCGGCACGCCCGTGCGCGACAGCGCGACCACCCCGCCCAGCACGAGCACGATCCCAACCAGGGTCGGCGAGGTGGGACGTTCACCCAACAGGACCAGCGCGAGCACCGCACTCGCCGCCGGCGCCATCGAGGTCACCGGGGCGACGACGGACAGCACGCCGTACTCCAGCGCGCGATAGAGGGCCAGCGCGGCCAGCAGATTCAGCACGCCCAGCGCGAGGATCAGCAGCCACGGATCGCCGGCTTGCCACAGCGGTCGCTCGTAGACGAGGGCGAGCGGCACGAGAACGAGCGACCCAATCGTCTGGAGCAGGAAGAGCGTACTGACATAACCGAGTCGCTGCGTGACCTGACGGGCCAGGAAGTCCGCGATGCCGAACCCCAGCGCCGCCGCCAGCCCGAGCAGGACGTCGCTCGAAACGGTCACGGGCGGGCCCCAATCGTGCCGGGGCGTCGCACCGGCTAGGGCAGGCCCGCGAAGCGCTCGATCAGCCGCGCCATCATGTGAATCGTCTCTTCGTAGTCGGCCAACCGGATGTTCTCGTCCGGCGCGTGCGATCGGCTCCCCCAGTACCCTCCGCCGATGCTGACGATAGGCACGTCCAGCGCGTGCCCGAGATCGTACATCGGCCCGGTGCCCGCCGACGTGGGATAGAGGGTCACCTCGCGGCCGGTCGTCTCACGGCCGATGCCGGCGACGAGCGACACGAACGGGTCATCGAGATTGGTGCGGTAGGCGCGCTCCGGCCCAAGCAGCGTCACCTTCACGGCCATGCCGAGCCGCTCGAAGTGGGCCGCGACCAGTCGCGCGATCTCGTGGGGATCCTGTTCCGGCACAAGCCGAAAGTCCACCTTCGCCCTGGCCCGGCGCGGCAGCACCGTCTTGGAACCCTTGCCCGTGTACCCACTCTCGAGACCGCAGACGGTGCACGTCGGCTGGTAGAGCAACTGCAATTGCGCATCGAGCCCGGTCTGCCCGCCGATGAATCGCTCGACGCCGACCTGCCTCTTCATCTCGGCTTCATCGAAGGGGAGCGCGCGTGTCGCCTCCAGTTCGCGCGCGCTGGGCGCGCGCACGCGATCGTAGAAACCGTCGACGAGGACGCGGCCGGTCTTCGGATCCTTGAGGGACGCCAGCGCCCAGGCCATCTGCGTCCCCGCGCCGTCGACGATGGCCCCAAGTGAGGAGTGGAGGTCGTGGCTCGTGGCCTGGATGTCCAGTTCCACGTAGCAGATCCCCTTGATCCCCAGTGTGACCTGCAGGCGCTCCTTGATGTCGCGCTGCCCAAACTCCCAGATGCAGGCATCGGCCCGTAGCGCGTCCTTGAACGCGCGCACGTAATCGCCGAAATGCAGCGACCCGATTTCCTCTTCGCCCTCGACGAAGAACTTCACCCGGCACGGCAAGCGGCCGTGGACCTGCTGCAAGAGGAGCACCGCCGCCAACCGGTTGGTGAGATCGCCCTTGTTGTCGGCAACGCCACGCGCGTACAGCTTCCCGTCGCGGATCGTCGGCTCGAACGGCGGTGACGTCCACTCGTCCAGGGGCTCTGGTGGCTGGACATCGTAGTGATTGTAGAAGAGCAGCGTGCGGTCGGTCTCACCCGGGAATTCAGCGATCAGCGCCGGCGCCGCGCCATCCAACGCGTGCAGCGTGGTCCTGGCGCCGGCCTGCTCGAAGACCCGGCGTACCAGCGAGGCGCATTCGCCGATGCCCTCGCCGGTGGCGGCGACGCTCGGCTGGCGGACGAGCGTGCGCAGCACCTCCAGCGCGGGCCCGGTGCGTTCTCGTGCCATCTCCTTGAGGTTCGGCATGCGTCCTCCTGAGATGAACCGCGGGATGTGTGACGGGCGATTCGCGCGTTACGGTGATGCGGCGAAGCGCTCCAACACGTGCGCGATCATGACAATCGTTTCCTCGAAGTCGGCCATGCGGATGTGCTCGTTAGGCGCATGCGCGTTGCAACCCCAGTACCCCGCGCCGATGCTCAAGATCGGGACCCCCCGCGGCCCGCCGATCACATACATCGGCCCGGTGCCTGCCGACGTCGGCACCAGGGCCACCTCACGCCGGGTGGACGCTGCCGCGGCATCGACGACGGTCTGCACAAAGGGATCGGAGAGATCGGTCCGAAACGCCCGTTCGCCGCCCATCGCCGTGATGGCGCAGTCCCGGAAACCTTCGCGATCGAGATGGGCGCGCAACAGCGCGGCGATCTCCTCGGGGTCCTGCTCGGGCACCAGCCGGAAGTCGATCTTGGCGCGCGCCCGGCGCGGCAGGACGGTCTTCATGCCGGGACCCGTGTAGCCGGCATCGAACCCGCAGACCGTGCACGTCGGTTCGAAGAGCAGGGCGTCGGCGGCGGCGTCGCCGGTCCGACCGCCGATAAAGCGTTCGACCCCTGAGAATGCGCGGACCTCCTCTTCGTCGAAGAACGCCGACCTGCGGGCAACCGCGGTCGTCGAAGGCTCCGGCGTCTTCACCCTGTCGTAGAACCCAGGAATGTTGACGCGGCCGCTCGCGTCGCGCAGCCCTGCCACCGCCCATGCCAACCGGGTCGCCGCGCCGTCGACGAGAGCACCCAGCGACGAGTGCAGGTCGTGGCTGCTGGCGGCCAACGTCAGTTCGACGTAACAGATCCCTTTGCACCCGGCCAGCACGTGCAGGCGGTCTCTCGCGTCCCGGTCGCCGTACTCCCAGATGCAGGCATCGGCGTCCAAACGCTCCCGCAACGCATGGGTGTATGACGGGAGGTTCACCGAGCCGATCTCCTCTTCACCTTCGACGAGAAACAACACGCGGCAGGGAAGCCCGCCCGCCGTCTCGCGCAGCGCCTGCAGCGCCGCCAACCGCGTCACCAGATCGCCCTTGTTGTCGCTGGTGCCCCGGCCATAGATGCGCCCGTTGCGGATCGTCACCTCGAAGGGCGGCACCGACCACTCGTCCATCGGTTCGGCCGGCTGCACGTCATAGTGGTTGTAGAAGAGCAGCGTCCGGTTGATCCGGCCGGAAAATTCACCGACGACGACAGGCGCGGCGTCCGTGCGGCTGTAGGTCTCGGCTTTCCCGCCGGCCTCCATGAACAGCGCTCGAACTGCCGCGGCAGTCTCGTGCAAGCCGATGCCCTGCGCCGCGACGCTGGGAAACCGTACGAGCCGGTCGAGCATTCTGAGATGATCCGGGAGATGAGTGGACGCGTGCGTGCGAAGGTTGTCCATAGGTGGTCTCTCCTAAACTTCTCATAACGGGCGGTGAACCCTGCTCGCACGCACTTGCGCGAACTCGCGCGACAGGAAAGCGCGCGAGCAGGACCGTAGCCAATACGGACGAGGATGGTGACCATCAAGCTCCTCAAGGACATCGAGTCGATGCGGCGCATTGAGATCCTCCAGATGGACATTTGGGGGATGAGCGAGCGCGACGTGGTCCCGTCCCACCAGCTGATGGCCGCGGCCGGGGCGGGCGGGGCGGTGTTGGCCGCCGTCGACGCGGGGGGCGACCTGGTTGGTTTCTGTTACGGCTTTGCCGGGTGGCGCCGGGGCAGACCGCTCTTCTATTCGCACATGGCGGGTGTGAAGGGCACGCGGCAGCTTCAGGACGTCGGCTTTCGCCTGAAGTGCGCGCAGCGCGACGCGGCGCTGGCCATGAACTACGATCACGCGGTCTGGACGTACGACCCGCTGCAGAGCATCAACGCGCGGTTCAACCTGCACAAGCTCGGCGCGACGGCAGCACGTTACCATGTCAACTACTACGGCGAGATGCCGGACGAGATCAACCGCGGGGTCGACAGCGACCGGCTGGAAGTCGACTGGGCACTGCGGTCGCCGCGCGTGGAAGCCGCCGTCGCCCGCACGCCGGCCGACCGCACCTGGGACCCCGCGCCACGCGCGTTAGACGCCCTGCCTCGGACCTCGGGCGTTGGCCCCGGTGATCCGGTGTTGAACCTCGACGCGCCCGCGGTCCTCGTAGAGATCCCCACCGACTTCCCGGCGATCCGTAACCGCGACCGCGGTCTGGCGGGGGCCTGGCGGCTCGCGACCCGCGAGGTATTCCTGCACTACTTCGGAGGCGGCTACCGCGCCGTTGACTTTGTCCTGCGCCCCGGCGCCGAGTTGCGGGGTGACTACGTGCTGTCCAGGAGTGCCGATGAAGATCGATGCGATTGACG
>JBGPNN010000133.1:0-9279 GCA_041487495.1 bacterium | reverse complement strand
GGTGTGTACTCGGGCGTGATGTCCGCGCTCCAGTACCGGTAGCCTTTCTCCAGCCGCAGTGAGTCCACCGCGCGGTAGCCGACGGGCCGCAGCCCCAAGGGTTTCCCCGCCTCCCAGAGCGCATCCCAGACCGGCAGCCCCTGCTCCGCCGGCATGTAGATCTCCCAGCCCAGCTCACCCACGTAAGTCACTCGTAGCGTCCGTACGCGGATGCCAGCGACGGAGATCGTGCGTCCGGTCATGTAGGGAAAGCCCGCGTTGGACAGGTCGTCGGGGCTCACCGTTTGCACTATGGCGCGGGCCTGGGGCCCCCAGACACCGATGCACGCCATGTTCGTCGTGACATCGCGAGCCGCCGCCGAACCGTCGGCGGGCAGGTGTCGCCGGATCCAGTCCAGGTCGTGTGTCCCGAACGCGCTGCCCGTAATAATGAAGAACCTTTCGGGCGCAAGCCGCGTGACCGTGAGATCGCATTCGATGCCGCCGCGCGCGTTCAGCATCTGTGTATAGGTGACGCCGCCAACCGGCTTGTCCATCTCGTTGTCGGTCATCCACTGGAGCGCCGCAAGCGCTCCGGGACCTTCTACCTCGAACTTGCTGAACGACGTGAAGTCGAATAGCCCGCAGGTCTCCCGCGCCGCGCGATGCTCGGCCGCGATCGCCGGAGTCCAATTGTGACGCGCCCACCCCGCGGGCGCCCACAACGCGGGGGCGTGCGCGCCGGCGCCCGGCCCGGGGTTGTGTGGGATCGACGCGGCCCCCTGCGGCTCGTTGCTCGCAAACCAGTTTGGCCGCTCCCATCCGCCCTTCTCACCCATCGCGGCGCCAAGGTCGACCAGGCGCTGATACACGGGACTCAGCCGGAACTGCCGCGCGGTGTCCCACTCTTCAAACGGTAGGCTCACGGCGCCGTAGCGCCGCGCGTACGCCTCCACCGATCTGGCCACCGTGTGAGACGGCTGGGCATACTGCGGCCCAAATCGCTTGATGTCCATCCGCCACACGTCGATGCTCGGCTGACCTTCCACGATCCACTCGGCCAGCACACGTCCCACGCCACCACCCGCCGCGATCCCGTACGCGTTGAAACCGGCCGCGACGAAAAACCCACGGACGCCCGCCGCCTCACCCATCATGAACTCGCCGTCGGGTGTGAAGGCCTCGGGACCATTGATGATCTTGGAGATCTCGGCATGTTCGAACGCCGGCACGCGTCGCATGGCGCTTCGCACGACCGGCTCGAAAATTGGCCAGTTGTTGGGCAGCAGGCGGTGCACGAAGTCGAGCGGCACGCCGTCGGTTGCCCACGGCTCGGGGCTGCCTTCGAACCCACCCACCAGCAGACCGCGGACCTCCTCACGGTAGTACACCCGCAGGTCGGGGTCGCGCACGACCGGGACGTCGCGTTGCATACCATCGATCGGCTCGGTGAGGAGGTACTGATGCTGCATGGGGACAACGGGCACGCGGACGCCCACCATCCGCCCGATCTGATCGGCCCACATGCCCGCGGCGTTGACGACGACCGGCGTGCGAATCGTGCCGCGGTCGGTCACCACGGCGTCCACCCGCCCGTTCTTGATCTTGATCTCGCGGACGGTCGTGTCAGTATAGATCTCGACGCCGCGGCTGCGGGCGCCGCGCGCCATTGCAAATGTCACGCCGCTGCCATCCACACGCCCGTCGGTCGGCATGTAGACGGCGCCGACCAGGTCCTTGTCGCTCAATAGCGGAAAAAGCTTCACGGTCTCGCGGGGGCTCAACACTTCCACAGGGAGTCCAAACGTGCGGGCCAGGGCCGCCTGGCGCAGATTCTCTTCCATACGGAGCGCGGACGAGGCGAGCCGCAGGCTCCCAACCTGCCGCCAGTCCGTCTCCTGACCGGTTTCCCTGGGAAGCCTGGCGTAGAGCTCGGCGCTGAACATCATGATGCGCGTCAGGCTGAGCGACCCGCGCAGTTGCCCCACGAGACCGGCCGCGTGCCACGTCGATCCGCTGGTGAGGTCGGCCTTCTCGACGAGCACGACGTCCTTCCATCCCATCAACGACAGGTGATAGGCGATGCTGGTGCCAACGATGCCGCCGCCGATGATGACGGCCTGCGCTTCCGATTTCATGCAATATCCCCCCGCGAGAATCTAGCGGTACTTGTTGTACAGCGGCACCATAGCCTCGTCCGCGATGCGCAGCAGCTCTTTGACTGCGACCCGGAAAGATTCATAGCCTACGCCCGACTCGGTGGTAAACACATATCGGAAGCCGATGTCGCCATCGCCGTCGATGAAGTAGGCGCCGAACCCGGTCGCATTGTCCTGGAGCATGGCCTTCATCAGCGCCTCCTTATTGCGGGCTGCGGTGAGGCTCAGGAACTTGCCCCCCATCTTGGGGAACGCGCGTAAGGTCACGAGCGCCTTGTCAGGGAGGTTGGAAATGACGATCTCCACCCACTCGGCACTTTTGAGGCCAGTGGTCTTTGTGACGCGGAACGCCCGCGGATCTTGACCATCGCGCTTCCAAGTCACGGCCATGCGATCCAGATATTGGACGAGTTGCTCCGACGCGATGCCCTGCGCACTCGCACGCGGCGCCATAACGGCAAATGCCGCAATGACGGCGGCCATGACGACCACCGCGAGTGTCACCTTCAAAACACGAGTGACCATTGTGCTCCTCCTCGTATTGTCAATCCCGTATCCGGCAGTCCTCCCGAAGCGTCTGGCGCGCGACGTCCAGGAAGTGTGCGATGTCTCCTTCGGTATGGGCGAGCGACAGATACAGCTTCGTCGACATGGGGTTCAGGAAGATACCGCGACGGAAGAGTCCCAGCAGGAAGACCCGAGCCCGCTGGCGGTCTGCGCCCGCGGCCGTCCGGTAGTCGATGACCTCGCGATCGGTGAAGACGACCGCGGCGAGTGGTCCGTCTCCCTGAACCTGGGCGGCGATCCCTTCGTCCTTGAGCAGCGAGCGCAGCCCATCACGGAGCGCCGCACCCAGGGCGAAGAGACGCGTGTACGTGCCCGGCGTCCGCAGCTCGCTCAGCACGGCAAGCCCGGCCGCGGCGGACACGGGATTGCCACCCAGGCTTGAGGCAAACCACACATACTGATCCTGTCCGAGCCGATCTTCGCTCACAAGATCGAGCACGTCGGCCCGTCCCACCACCGCACCCAGAGGATACCCGCCGCCCAGCGCCTTGCCGAGCGCGGCCAGGTCCGGTCGGACGCCGTAGTATTCCTGCGCGCCGCCGTAGGCCAGGCGGAACCCGGTCACCACTTCATCGAACACGAGCAGTGCTCCGAACTCCGTGGCCAGTTGCTTGAGGCCCTCGAGAAAGCCGAGACGTGGCGCCGTGCAACGATGAAGTGGCTCGACGATGATCGCGGCCAGTTCGTGCCGGTGAGCCTCGGCGATCCGCCGCGTCGTACCAAGATCGTTGTACGGCGCCACGAGGATGTCGGCAATGGCGCCTGGTGGCAGCCCGGCCGACGTAGGCTCGCCCTTGGGAAAATCCAGCAGCCGGTGGGGAAACAAGCTCACGGTGCCGATTTCGTTCGCCCCGTGATAGGCACCCTCGAATTTCAGGACTTTGGCGCGCCTCGTGTACGCTCGGGCGAGCCGGACGGCATACGCCGTGGCCTCGGTGCCCGACGCGCAAAACCGGACCCGTTCCGCGCAGGGCACCGCACGCACGAGTTCTTCGGCGAGCTCGAGGGCGGGTTCCGACACATAGGCGAAGTTGGATCCCAGACCGGCCCGCCGGCGGACGGTCTCGACGACCGCCGCGTGGGCGTGGCCCAGCAGCACCGAGCCCCAGCCCATCGTGAAGTCGGTGAACCGGCGCCCCGTGGTGTCCCATACGGCCGCGCCTTCACCACGCACGAGAACGGTCACGAGCTCAGGTGGCAGATTGTACTCGCCGGGTGAGCCGGCCGGGAAGACAGCCAGAGCGCGTTCGGACGGGGTGGTCACCTGCCGCTAGCCTTTGATGCGGCTGTTGGTGGGATCGTAGCGGGGCTCGCGCTGCACGGTCGCCTGGACGGCGGCGCCGTCGACTTCAATGGCCAGCGCCGTGCCGGGCGCCGCCAGCGCGACCGGCAGGAACGCATACGCGATACTCTCGCCGACGGTGAACCCGTATCCGCCGCTCGTGACCCGCGTCACGACGCGGTCGCCATCGAGCACCGGCTCGTTCCCCAACGTGATCATCCGTGGATCTGCGAGCACCAGGCAGCACAGTCTCTGTGTCACGCCCTCGGCCTTCTGCCGCACCAGCGCGTCGCGCCCCTGGAAGTCACCCTTGTCCAGTTTGACGCAGAAAGCCTGGCCGGTCTCGTAGGGTGTGTACTCGGGTGTGAGGTCGGCGCTCCAGTACCGATACCCCTTCTCCAACCGCAGAGAATCTACGGCGCGGTACCCCACCGGCCGCAGACCAAACGGCTGCCCAGCGTCCCACAGTGCGTCCCACACGGACAGTCCTTGCGACGCCGCTACGTAGATCTCCCAACCCAGCTCCCCCACATACGTGACGCGCTGCGGTCTCACCGGCACTCCCGCGATCCGCACGTCCCGGGACGTCATATAAGGAAACGCCGCGTTTGACACGTCGTCGGGACAGACGCGCTGCAGGATGTCCCTCGCCTTCGGGCCCCACAGACCGATGCAGCCGAAGTCGGCGGTGATGTCGCGGATCGTCACGGAGCCACCGGATGGCAGGTGGCTCCGGATCCAGTCCAGATCATGCACGCCGAACGCGCTTCCGGTGACGACCACAAACTGCTCGGGTCCCAGCCGCGTCACGGTGAGATCGCACTCGATCCCGCCGCGCGCGTTCAGCATCTGCGTGTACGTGACGTTACCGGTCGGCTTGTCCATCTCGTTGTCGGTCAGCCACTGCAGTGCCTCGAGCGCCCCGTGCCCCGCCACGGCGAACTTGGTGAATGAGGTGAAGTCGAACAAACCCGCGGTTTCTCGCACCGCCTTGTGCTCGGCCGCGATGGCCGGCGACCAGTTCAACCGCGCCCACCCCGCGGGCGCCCAGGTCTCCGCCGTTGAGGGGTTGTGCGCCGGCTCATTGCTGGCAAACCAGTTGGGCCGCTCCCAGCCGCCCTTCTCCCCAAGGACGGCGCCGAGGGCCTGGAGGCGCGGATACGGCGGGCTCAGCCGCAGGGGGCGCGCGGATTCGCGCTCTTCAAAAGGTGGATGCAGCCAGTAGTTCTTCTTGTAGGTCTCCAGCGCGCGGGCCGCCGCGTACGCGCGGTCGCCATACTGGGACTGAAAGCGCCGGATGTCCATCCGCCACATGTCGAGGCTCGGCTGCCCCTCGATGATCCACTCCGCCATCACCTTGCCCGCGCCGCCGCCGGAGGCGATGCCGGGAGACCCGCCGGCCACAAAATAGCCCTTCACCTCGGGCGCCTCGCCGAGAATCAGGTCCCCGTCCGGTGTGAAGCCGTCCGGGCCGTTGATGAGCTTGTGTACACCGGCTTTCTCCAACGCCGGAATGCGAATCGCGGTGTTCTTGGCCAACGGTTCAAACTGATCCCAGTTTGGGCTCAACAACCGGTGGTGGAAATCTCCGGGAATGCCGTTGAGGCCAAAGGTGATCGGATTGGCCTCGTAACCGCCGATACACAGACCGCGGACCTCCTCGCGGAAGTAGATCAGCAGGTCCGGGTCGCGCACGACCGGCATGTTGCGGTGTGTTCCTTCGATGGGGCCGGTGAGGAGATATTGGTGCTCGATGCCGGTCACCGGCACCATCACGCCGGCCAACGCGCCGATATGATACGCCCAGATCCCGGCGCAGTTCACCACGACGTCGGTGCGGATCGTGCCGCGATTCGTCTCGACCGCGTGCACCCGGCCGTTGCGCACGGTGATGCCGGTGACATCCGTCTCGATATTGATCTCCGCGCCGCGCGTCCTGGCGCCCCGCGCCAGGGCAAACGTCAGGCCGCTGGGATCGACGCTGCCGTCGGTCGGGAGAAAGGCCGCGCCCAGCAGCCCGTGATCGCTCATCACTGGGAAGAGGTCGACCGCCTGCTTCGGCGTCAGCAGCTCCATCGGCAGACCAAACGCCTTCGCCGTTGCCGCATGGCGCTTCAACTCGATCATCCGTTCGGGCGTCGAGGCGAGCCGCATGCTCCCCGTCTCGCGCCAGTCAGGATCGTGCCCGGTCTCGGTGAGAAGCGTGCGATACAACTCGACGCTGTACATGATCATGCGCGTGAGGTTGACCGAGCCGCGGAGTTGTCCCACCAACCCCGCCGCGTGGAACGTCGCGCCACCGGTCAGGCCGCCCTTCTCCACCAGGACGACGTCGCGCCAGCCCATCTTCGTCAGATGATAGGCGATACTGCACCCATAGATGCCGCCCCCGATAATGACGGCCTGCGCGTCAGACTTCACCCACGTGCCTCCTATCGCTCCAGCGGCGCGCGGTCCGTCACGAACCGGAACCGGTCCCCCCGATAGAGATCCTTGCCGTACTCGATGGGCCGGCCGCGCTCATCGAGGGACAGCCGTTCCTCGAGCATGAGCGGCGCGCCGGGCTCGATCCTCAATAGCCGCGCTTCGTAGTCCGCCGCAACCGTCGGCTCCAGGCTCTGCCGCGCCCGGCTCACCTTCACGCCGTACTCGGTTTCCATGATCTCGTACACGGAGCGCCGGGTGATGTCGAATCGTTCGAACCGGGGAAACCGCCTCACCGGCATCCAGAACGTCTCGAGCATCACCGGCTCCCGGTTGATGAGCCGCACCCGGCGGACCAGGTAGAGGGGTGATGCCACCCGCACGCGAAGCAGCCGCGCCACGGCCGCGCTCGCCGGCTGCATCTCGAGGACAACGACCTTCGCGCCCGGCTTGTAGCCGTACCGTATCATCGTCCGGCTGAACGGCACGAGGCGACCCGCCTGCCGCTCGATCTTCGGTTGCGCCACAAAGGTGCCCGACCCCTGCCGGCGGTCCAGGTATCCTTCGGTCTCGAGCTTGCTCAGCGCCTGCCGCAGCGTCATGCGGTTTACGCGGAGCGCCCCGCTCAGCGTGCGCTCGGGCGGCAGCCGCTGGCCGGCCTTGAGATCCCCCGACTCGATCTCGCTAAGCAGGCGTTCGGCGATCTGCAGATAGACGGGGATACCGTCGGCAAATCGGCCCGCCAGTCTGGGGGCAGAGCGCGCCGCGACGGGCGCGCGGCGGGCGTTGCGCGAGTGGTCGACTAGTGACATAATGGTCTATACCATTAGACGCCTGCGCGATCACTCATGTCAAGAGAACAGGACGCCGGCGCCGTCACGCGCATGGTAGAGCCCATCGCATTCGGTCCGGTCCACGTCGACCCGGACCTGATCCTGCGATTGCAGAAGTACCGGCAGCTCGAGACGGTGCCCAAGGTCGTGAAGGACGTGGCGCGACGCATGGCCGCGGTGGCCGAGACCCTGCTGGAGCCGCGGGGGTGGACGTGGCGCGGGCCGGTCTCCCGGGTGGACCCAGACGGTCGCGTGCTGATTGGGGATCACCTGCACTTCCAGAGTCGCGCGCTGGCGCGCGTGCTCAATGGCGCGCAGACGGTCACGATCGTGCTCTTGACGATCGGCCCGAAGCTGGAACGGCGGGCGGACGAACTGGTCGGCGAGGAGCAGCTTGTGGAGGGTCTGTTGCTGGATACCGGAGGGTGGGTGGCCATCGACGCGTTGATCAAGGACACGCGGCGGCGCCTGGCCGCGGATGCGAGAACCCGCGGGTTCCGCCTGACCGGGCGGACGGCGCCCGGGTTCGACGACTGGGGGCTCGAGCAACAGCCTATCCTGTTCTCGGCTTTCGACGGCACCGATCTCTCGGTGCACCTCACAGAGGCCTGCGTGATGCTTCCGCGCAAATCCATCACGGGGGTCTACGGCCAGATCCCCCTCGTCGAGTCCTGATGACCGATCGCGGTTCGGTACACACGACCGTGACCGTCAGATTTGCGCCGGGCGCGCGGACGGTGTCCGTGCCCAAGGGCACCACGCTCTTGCGGGCGGCGCAGCAGGCGGGTCAGGAGATCGTCGCCACCTGCGGGGCCCGCGGGCGGTGCCGGTCATGCCGCGTGCAGATCACGGCCGGGGCAACCCCGCCGGCCACGCTCGCGGATCGCGTGCAACTCGGAGATGACGAGGTGAAGGAACGGTACCGTCTTGCGTGTCAGACCGAGACATGGGACGACCTGTCGGTCCTGGTCGCGCCGATCTTCGAGGAGACGTCGTTCCAGATCCTGGCGGAGACACAGACGCTGCGGTCCGCGGCGGGGTTCATCCTCGATTCAGGCGTGCAGAAGGCTTTCGTCACGCCATCGCCGCCGTCCGACGAGGAGCATCAGGACTCCGACCTCGAGGCCCTGATGCGCGAACTCGACGGGAACGTGACCGGGACCTCGCTCGATGCGCTCCGCCGCCTGCCGTCGCTGCTGCGAACCTCGCCCCCCGGCCTCACCGCCGCCATCTTCGAGCGCACGCTGCTGGGCGTCGAGCCCGGCGACACGCGCGCTCAAGTCTTTGGCATGGCCTTCGACGTCGGCACCACCACGGTGGTCGGCTATCTAGTCGATCTCTCCGGCGGCACCGTGGCCGCCACGGTCTCCGGTCTCAACCCCCAGGCGGCGTTTGGCGGCGACCTAATGTCCCGGATCGCCTTCGCCCAGGAAGCGCCGGCCAACGTCCGCCAGCTCCACACGCGTATTATCCAATTGCTGAACGGGCAGATCGATGAGGCGTGCGAGCGCGCCGGCGCTTCTCGGGACCGCATCTACAAGATCGTCGTCGTCGGCAACACGATCATGCACCATCTGGTCCTGGGGATCGACCCCACGTACGTGGGCCAGGCGCCGTACGCCCCAAGCGTGCGGCGCAGCGTCCAGGTGGCCGCCTCCGAGGTGGGGCTGCGCCTGAACCCGCCGACCCCGGTGTTCTTGCTGCCGATCGTCGCAGGATTCGTCGGCGCCGATGCCCTGGCGATGATCCTTTCCACGCGGCTTTACCAGACGCGCGAGGCGCGGATCGCGGTTGACATCGGGACGAACGGTGAGATGATCCTGGGATCTCAGGATGGCCTGGTGGCATGCTCGGCGCCCGCGGGCCCGGCGCTGGAAGGCGCGCAGCTCCAGTGTGGCATGCGCGCGGCGCGGGGCGCCATCGATCAGGTCCGCATCGATCGGGCCGTGCAGTACCACGTGATCGGGGCGGATCGGCCGCTGGGCGTGTGTGGATCCGGGGTTCTGGATACGATTGCCGGATTGCTCGACGCGGG
>JBGPNN010000132.1:0-9508 GCA_041487495.1 bacterium | reverse complement strand
TGCACGTAGAAAAGAATCCGAAGTCCCCGGCGCGCACCGTCATCTTCACGGCTCCGCACAGGGTGGTCTGATCTCATGGTAGCAAAAATGCTCCCATCTCGCCAGAGATATAACCGACCGACTATTCCAATCGACACCAAACATCGACGCGTCTCACGCTCAACATCGGCTGCCAGCCGTGCCGATTACGGCCCTACACGAAATCGCCCGCCGGATCGATCGGACTGGTGGGACCGAGCCGACTCCCACACCCGCCAACACGGATGCTCGAAAAGAGTTGTCAGAAGACGATAGCGGGTGGCGAACCTTAATGGGTATTGACAACGCGTAGGCTCTATTCAATATGTAGGCAAGACAACTCAATGACGGAAAGGAAAGACCCGGACGGCTGCCCGGCAGCCGCGGTTTGTTTCTTTTATGCGGAAAGTCTCGGGCCAGAATCCCCCGTGTGAATGCCCAATCTTTCGGAGGCAGGTATGGATCGTAGCATCGTGATGAGCGCTCTCGCCGTCGGCTGCGCCGGCTGGTTGTGCGGGCTTTTGATGGCCCGCACCAAGCCGGTCTTACCGTTCGCGGTGCTGGTCGTGCTCGCGGCCGTCGCGGCGGCGACGCTGCCGGCCCTTAGGCTGCTCGCCGCACCCGCGACGCAGGCATGGGGTCGCGGCCTCGCCGCCGGGGGACTGGCGGCGCTGCTCGCCGGGCTGGCGGTACAGCCGTCTGCCGACCCGTCAGATGAGCGCCGCGCGGCCGCGGGCGCAGCGGCCATGGCCTCTGCGGCGGTCGCGGTCGTGGCCGCGACGATGCTGTGGATGGGGCCGGCGCTACTCGATGCGCTGGTGGGGATCGCCACCGGGTGGCTCGCCGTGTCGCTGGTCCTCCGCGCCGGTGAGTGGACCACCGCCTTTGGCACGGGGTTCGTCACGACCCTTGCCGCGACAGTGGCCCTCGGCCACTTCCGCGAAGCGGCCGCCGCGCAGACGACGCCGTGGATGGCGTCAGCCCTGGCGATAGGCGCGCTGGTACCGATCCTCCTTCTGGCGACGGCCGCGGTGGCGCGGCGCGTGGTGAGAACCGCCGCCGTGGTGGCTCTCGTCGTTGCGGTGATGGCGGGGGCCGCGGCGTTCGTGGGCACCCGTACGCTTCACGACCCCCGGTTTCTCACAGCGGCGGGCATCGGTCTCGTCCTCTCCCTTATGTTGTGGTGGCTCCTCGCCGAAGGGGAACGTGATCTCCCGCTGCACGGCGCGCTCCCCGCGCTGGTTGCGCTGGGATCCGGGATCGCGGCCTTTTACGCCCTGGCCGGCTACGGCATCGGTATCATGCTGATCGCCGGATGGCTGCCGGCCGGACTGTTGATGGGGTGGGGGCTCCTGTCGTCCGCGCCACGCGCGTCCGGCGACCGTCTGATCCCGTTGTGGCTCTTCGGGGTGCTCTTGCTGCTGTATCGCCTGCTCACGCAACGCTTTCAGGACGATCTCGGCGCCGCGGCCTTAACCGATCACTTCGCGATCTTCGCGACGCTGGTGGGCGCGATCTTGCCGTCGCTGCTGGGCGGCTTCCTCGACGGTTCTTCCTCCGAGGGTGCCGAGCCCGCGGCCGCGCGGCTCGTGCGGCTCGCGCTCGCTCTGACCGGCGCCGCCGCGTTCGGCGCGACCCTGCTCGTGCTGTGGGGGGCCAAGGCCGCCCTTGGGTTGCTCGGCGGGCTCATGCTGGGCGTGGTGATCTCAGGGGCCGGTGTGCCGGGCGCCCTGCTGGCGTTGGCCGTGGCGCTCCCGCTGATGCAGTGGTCGCACGCGCTGTTGCTGATCTCGGCGCAGACCCGGGCCGAGAAAGTCCGCGTCTTGATCTGGCTCGTCGCGATTACAGGCGTCATCATCGTCGCTGCCGGCGCGTGGAGACCCGGCGTGCGCCCCACGCGGGGCGCCCAGGAAGGAGCCGGACCATGACGACCTCTCGATGGGTCGCCGCTCTCGTCGCGCTGCTGTGTCTCGGTGGCGCGCTCATCTACGCCACCCTGCAGGAACCGCCGGTCGGACGCATCGAGGGCCGGGTCATGGACGCGGCCAGACGCATACCGGTCAAGGGCGCCACGGTGGTCCTGACCCCGCTGGAGGCCGGCGGCGCGGCGAAGCCGCAGGTGCGCTATACGAGAGCCGACGAGCAGGGACGCTTCTTCTTCACGCAGGTGCCCACCGGATCGAACCAGATTTCGGCCTACGTCGACGCCTTTTCGGTAGAAGAAGCCGAAGTCACAGTGCAGGAAGGCACAACCGCGGTTGTCACGCTGGAACTCGCCGCCGCGCGGCCTTCGCTGCAACTGGCGGGACCGAACCGGCACTTCACGACCGCCGAAGCGCTCGTGCTGCCGGTCCGCGGGTATGTCGACAAGGATGCGGCGACCAGGCGGGCGGTGCACGTCCGCCTCTACCGGACGCGCCTGTCGCACTTGCTGGCGAGTCCCGCGGCGGCCAAAGCGCTCTCGCAGTTGGGCGTGGAGTGGGGAGTCGCGTCGCGTCTTCCCGACGTGCTCCTGAAACCGCCGTCGGGTGACCCGGCGCGGCTGGTGGTCGAACGTGACGAGCCGATTACCGAGGCCGGCGCGGAAGGCTTCTACAACAAGGTCATCGACTTCGGCCGGCAGGCTGTCGGCGTCTATCTGGTGGAGGCCGGATACGGCGGCACGACGGTCGCCACCTGGCTGCTTGTCTCGGACACCGCGCTTGTGATCAAGAGCGCGCCCGGCGAGGTGCTCGGGTTCGTCACCGACGCGCGGACCGGCCAGCCGGTGACCGGGAGCGACGTCAGCCTCTTCAGGCAAGGCAAGGTGCTGGCGCAGGGGAAGACCGACGGCAGCGGCGTCGTCCGGCTGACCGTGTCGAAGGATCTCGAAGAGTTCTTCCTGGTGGCGGTGGCGCAGCGCGGCGGTGACGAGGCCGTCGTCGGCCGGGCCGAATATCGCTTCGAGGAAACCGGGGATTTCACGATCCACGCCTACACGGACCGTCCGATCTACCGGCCGGGCGACCGCATCTCGTACAAGGCCATCGTCCGGAAGAACGGCGTCCGCGGCTATGACTACACCGTACCGGCCGGCCAGGTCGTCACGATCGAAGTGCGCGACCCCGGCGGCGAACCGATTGCGCGCGAGCAGCGGCGGGCGAACGCGTATGGGTCGTTTTCCGGGCAGGTCGATCTGAGCGGCGAGGCCCGCACCGGCACCTATGCGATGGTCCTCACCGCCGGCGGCACCACCGCCACGCGCGACATCGCGGTGGCCGCGTATCGCAAACCCGAATTCGCGGTGACGGTCACACCCGACAAGCCACTCTACACGCGTGGCGACGCCGTGACGTTCACCGTGTCGGCCCAGTACTATTTCGGCGCGCCGGTCGCCGGGGGCACGGTCTCCTACTCTGTCTTTCGATCGCCGGACTGGGCGTACGAGTACCTCGATCGTGCGGATCTGGATCCCGAGGACGCCTCGGTGCTCTTCCCCGGCTACCGTGGAGATGGTCAGCCCGCCGCGGAAGGCCAGGCGCGGCTCGACGATCAGGGGAAGGCCGTCATCACGTTTCGGGCGGACGTTCCGGACGAAGCCGACGGACCTCAGACGCAGATCTTCACGGCCTCGCTCGCGGTGAACGACGCCTCGGGCCGGTCGGTGACCGCCGACCAGACCGTCAGGGTCGCCGCCGGCGACATCCGGCTGTCGGTCGACACGGACGGCTATCTCGCGGCCCCCGGCACGCCGGTGAATGTCATCGTGACGGCGCGGGATCATCAGCGGAACGCGGCGCCGGGCACGCGCGTCGATCTGGAGATGCTCTACGTCCAGTGGAACACCGGGAAGCCCGGCTACACCATGGAGCGGATCAAGACCTATCCGTCGGTCACGGGAGCAGACGGCCGGGCCGCGGTCGAAGTGACCTTCCCGCGCAACGGCTCCGCGCAGCTGCGCGCCCGTACGACCGACGCCAGAGGCCGCCCGATCCGCGCGTCCACCTATGTCTGGGTGGCGGGTGACGTCGCCACGGACCTCGGAGCGCGTTACGCCGAACTGTCCCTGGCCACTGACAAACGCCAGTATCGCTCGGGTGACGTGGCCCGTGTCTTGATCAATAGCGAGCAGACGGGCCAGACGGTCCTGCTGACAGTTGAAGGGACGCGCATCCATCGGGTCGTGCCGGTGCCGATCGCGCAGCGCAGCACGGTCGTTCGCCTGCCGATCGATCGGGAGTTTGGCCCGAACGTCTTCATCGAAGCGCTGTACGTGAAAAACAAGCGGCTGTCGGTCAGCTCGATCGGCATCCGCGTCGCCACGCCGGAATCGGAGCTACGGGTGTCGGTCAAGTCCGACAAATCACGGTACGGGCCCGGCGATCGCGTCACGTACGCCGTCGAGATCCGTGACGCGGCCGGCAAACCCCAACGGGCCGAGTTCTCGTTCGGGGTGGTCGACGAGGCGATCTACGCGATCCGCGAGGACGATCCCAACGCGCTGCGGGACGCGTTCTACCCGCGGCGGTTCAATCAGGTGCGCACCAGTTTTTCCTTTTCCCTCTGGTATCTGGGTGACGCCGACAAGGCCGAGCCGCGGATCTCGGTGCGCTCGCGGTTCCGCGACACCGCGTTCTGGGAGCCGGCGCTGCAGACGGACGCGCAAGGTCAGGCCACCGTGTCGGTCGTGCTCCCCGACAACCTGACGACGTGGCGCGCCACGGCCACCGCGCACACCACCAACACGCGCCTGGGCCGCGTCACGCAGAAGGTGGTCGCGGCGAAGGAGTTTTTCGTCCGCCTGGATACCCCGCGGCTGCTGACTGAGCACGACCGCTCGCGCGTCCTGTTGATCGCGCACAACGAGACGGACGCGCCGCGGCAGGCCACGGTGCGGCTCCGCGTGGAGGGGCTCGTCGCCGAAGGAGCGGACACGCAGACCGTGACCCTGGCCCCGCACACGACCGGGCAGGTGGCCTGGCCGGTCGTGGCCCGCGAAAGCGGCGTCGCCAAGATCCGCGTGACGGCCTGGACCTCCGGCGGTGATCGTCAGTTGACCGACGGCATAGAACTCAGTGTGCCCGTCCGGCCGCACGGCCGCCTGCAGGTGGAAGGTCGGGCCGGCGACGTCGCGGCCGATCTGCCGGCGACCGAGACCCTGACCTTCGACGCGGCCGCGAACCCCGGCGCGAGTACCCTGGTGCTCCGGATCAGCCCCTCCGTGATCTCGTCGGCGGTCGGCGCACTCGATTACTTGATCGGCTATCCCTACGGCTGTGTCGAACAGACGATGAGCCGATTGCTGCCGTCGGTGCTGGTGCAGCGCACGCTGCGGACCGCCGGCATTCCAAACCCCTCCCTCCAGGCGCAAATCCCCGCGATGGTCCGTGACGGTCTGGCGCGCCTGTACCGGTTCCAGCACGAGAGCGGCGGGTGGGGCTGGTGGGAGTTCGACGAGGACGAGGCGTGGATGACCGCGTACGCGCTGTATGGGCTGGCCGTCGCGCGCGCGGAAGGATACCCGGTCAGCGCCGATGTCCTGGAGAAGGCCCAGAAGGCGGCGCTGCAGCTGACCGGTCAGGCCGATCCCGACACCCGGATGTTCCTGTTGTATGCCGTGGCACTCTCGGGGCGCGTCGACGGCGCGAGGACGCAGCTCGCCGGTGCCGGTTTGGCGGGTCTGGGCCCCCACGGTCTGGCGTACCGCGTGCTGCTCGCGAAAATGCTCGGGGAGAACTCCCGCCCGGCATTGACGGCCCTGTTCCGGCAGGCCGTGGCCAAAGATGGACGGATCCATTGGGGGGCTGAGAGCAGTTGGAACTGGGACGCCTCGATGGCGACCTCGGCGGCCTTGCGCGCGATGCTCGCGACGAACCCCCAGGACCCGCGCATTCCCCAGGTCGTGCGGTGGCTGATCGATAACCGGACCGAACATTACTGGTGGAGCACCCGGGCGACGTCCTGGGCGCTGGCGGCCCTGGCCGACTATGTCACGGCCGAACGCGGGGCCGCGGCGCTCACGGGAGACGTCCGCTTGCTCCTGAACGGTCAGGTGATCCAGACCTACGCGCTGACCCCGGCGGCGGCGGGCGCACCCGATCTCGTGCTGCGGATTCCCGGTTCGGCGCTGCGCCGCGGGAGAAATGTCGTCACGCTCGAGCGAACGGGCGGGACCAGCCGGGTCTTCTATTCCGTGCACCTGCGGCAGATCGTCGCGATGGACGAGATCCCGTCGTTGGACGCCCCGGATATCCGCCTCACGCGCGAATACCTGCGGGTGCGGCAGAAGAAGACCGACAAGGGCGAGTGGACAGAAGAGACGGAACCGACGGGCAACCAGACGCAGCAGGGCGAGCGCATCCGGGTGCGACTGACGATCACGACCTCTCGGGAGCTCGCCTACGTGCTGCTCGAGGATCCGTTCCCGGCCGGTTTCGAAGTCACCGAACGCGGCAGCGCGGACATCGAGGAGTGGCGGTACTGGTGGGCCGGTACCGACGTGCGCGACGATCGCGTCGCCTTCTTCGTGCGGTCGCTCCCGGCGGGCAAACACGTGATCGAGTACAACCTGCGGGCCTAGACGCCCGGCGCCTACCAGACGCTCCCGGCGGTCCTGCAGGGGATGTACCAGCCCGAGCGGAGGGCCGAATCCTCCGGCGCGAAGGTGGTGATCAAGTGACGCGGGTCGCCGGCGCCATCCTGGCTTTGGTCCTGGCATTGGGGGCCGTCCTGGTCGTGCGTCTGAGCGCGATGGGCCCACAGGAGGTCGAACTGGCCGGGTACGCCACCACGCTGGTTGGCCGCACGCCCGGCCAGCGGCACAACGCGCGTCTGGCGGCGCGCGCCCTGGAGGGCACCGTGATCGCGCCCGGCGCCACGTGGTCGTTCAACCGCACGGTGCGCTCGTGGACCGTCGACCGCGGGTACGTCAAGGCGCCGGTCAGCTATGATGGCGAACTGGTCCGGGCGTTCGGCGGCGGTGTCTGCCAGACGTCGACGACCTTCTACAACGCCGCGCTGCTGGCGGGCCTGCTTGTGGTCGAGCGTCACTCGCACGTCTTCGCGCCGTCCTACGTGGCACCCGGCCGCGACGCGGCGGTGGCCCAGTACGACATCGACCTGCGTGTCCGCAACCCGTATCCCTGGCCGCTCCGGATCGACGCCCGCGTCGCCGGCGACCGGCTGGAAGTGCGCCTGTACGGCAGGGAGCGGCCGCCGATGTTGGCTGAAGTGAACACCGACGTCCTGTCGACCACGGTTCCGGCCCGCCTGACCCAGGTGATCGACCGGCCGGAGGGGGTGCCGGGCCGCAGTTACCTCCGCACTCCGGGCGCCACGGGCTACCGCGTCATGACCTATCGGACCTTCTCTGAAGGCGGCCGCGTGGTGCGGCGGGAACTGCTCTCGGACGACTCTTACCCGGCGATGAACCGGATGGTGGCGCTGATGCAGGCACGAATGCCCTGACCCTCCCCGGGGCGGCTTGACCCAATTTCCACCGACGCACCACCCCCCTTGTATGGCCCGGCGGACCCCCCGATGCGAGACTTGTGGCTGCACAAGTTCGAGATCGGTTCGATATCATCGGAGGTGACTCTAATTCATGAAGCGCGTGCTACTGGCTCTTATTCCAGTTGCACTACTCACCACAGTCTCCCTCGCCTTTACCCACGTTATTGACGCGCCCTACCTCAAGCCCGGCGTCAGCGGGGACGCCACCCGGCCGTCCTCGAGCGAGGCCGCACCGCCGCGGGTCCCGACGTCCGTCACGGCCGTCACGATTGAGTCCAAGACGCTGACCGCCCAGGCCCCGGCACAGCCGGCGACCACGGACCAGACCACCCAGCCGGTCCAAGTAGTCGAGGAGCAGGAAGAGCCGCTCCCCGAGCTGGTCGTCGACAAGACGGCCCTGACCCAGGCGATGGCCGATCTTGACAAGGCCATCCAGCAGGCGAAACTGGCGGTCACGTCACTCGACGCCACCTCGCAGGCAAAGTACACGCAGGAGAGCGTCAACCTGCTGGCCGGCCGCGAGGAGCCCAACTTCCGCCTGACCGCGTTGTCCGGCGCGCCCGCCTCGTACCGGGGCGTCTCAGCACTGCTGGTCGAAGCCCGCGTGAAGCGCGAGGCGGCCGAGGTTCAGTGGATCGCGTCAGTGCAGCGCCAGCTCGAAGCCCGGGCCAAGCGCCTGGCCGAGCTGGCACAGGCGGGGCAGCCCAACGGCTCCATCCCGCAGCCCCAGCAGCCCGCGCTTGACCTGAGCGCGACCGTCGGACCAAGTGGCGTGCTGGGTACGCGCGGTGTGCGGGTCGAGGAGCAGGCGAACGAACTGATCAGCCGGGCAATCAAGCAGACGATCGAGGCGCTGCGGATCGTCAGCACGCAGCCGCGGTCCAACGTCGCGGACGCGGACGTGCAGCCGGGTTATGCTTCTGATGACGCGACCCGCATCATGGAGTCGGTCGTCAGGACACTCGAGACGGCGAAGAAGATCGTACAGATCGCCATCGACCGTTAGCGGTCGCCGCGCGGCTCCGGCATCGATCGGTACCCCCGATCGGCCGCGCGACCCCCGGGAGGCGCGCTCCGGCGCGCCTCCCGTCGTTTTTCCGCTCCCCCGGCGTTGGGTATACTGGTGACGTGGTCCGCATCAGCCTGAAGGTCAAGTTCATCTTTGCCTTCCTCGGCCTGACCGTGTTGTTCGCGGCCACCTTCGGCGTGCTGGCCACCCAGCGGCTGCGTCAGGTATTACTCGAACAGGTGCGCATCCGGGCCAAGGTCGTCGTCGAGGATTTCGCACGCGAGGCCGGCCGGTTCATCGTCACACCCGAAGGCATCACCGAGACTCCGACCAGCAGCCGCCTGACGCGCCGCCTGGTGGCGGGCACGGTGCTCTACGCGCAGATCATCCGCGACGGTAAAGTGCGGTTCACCGATGGGGAGGCGGATCTGCCGGTGCCGATCGGCCCCCTGGTCCAGCCGCTGGTCGTCGTGGAACAGCAGACGGTGTTGGGGACGCGCTATCTGGACCTCATCCGCGCGGTTCCCGAATTCACGCTCGACCAGCAGACCTATGTCCGCGTCGGGTTCCCGCTGGACAGCGTCTATGCGCGCCTCCGCACCGAGACTCAGACGATCGTAGTGGCGAGCCTCGGCCTGATCGCCGCCGGCACGGTGGCGGCGTTCGTACTGCAGCGAGCGATCCTGGGGCCGGTCGATCGTATGACCGGCACCATCCGCCGGGTCCGGGGCGGCGACTACACCGCGCGCGTCGAGGCGCGGACGAATGACGAGCTGCAACTGCTCGCCGACGAGTTCAACACCATGGCCTCGGTGATCGAGGTGCGCGACCTCGAACTCGCGCGGATCAACCGCGAGCTGGCGGACGTCAACACGGCGTTGCGCCGGGCCAACCGTATCAAGGATGAGTTCTCTGCGGCGATGAGCCATGAACTCAAGACGCCGCTGCATGCGATCCGCGCCTACGCGCAGCTCCTGCTCGAGGGCATCG
>JBGPNN010000131.1:0-9604 GCA_041487495.1 bacterium | reverse complement strand
GAAACAGCGGTACCTGCCGCGCCTGTGCAACGGCTCCCTGATCGGCGTGCAGGCCATGACGGAACCGTCGTCCGGTTCGGACGCGTTCAGCCTCCGGACCGCGGCACGGAAGGAGGGCAACCGCTATCTGCTGTCGGGTAGCAAGACCTTTGTCACGAACGCCCCGGTGGCCGACGCGTTTCTCGTCTTCGCGCGTACGGATCCGACAATGGGATTTGCCGGCATCTCGGCGTTCATCGTCGAGCGCAGCGCGCCTGGCTTGTCGGTGAGTCGTGAGATGCACAAGATGGGCGTGCGAACCTCCCCGATGGGCGAACTGGCCCTGGACGGATGCGAGGTGCCCGAGGAGAACCTTCTCGGTACCCTGGGGGCGGGGTCGACGATTTTCAATACGTCCATGGATTGGGAGCGGTCGTTGATCCTGGCCTCCGCAGTCGGCACCATGCAGCGGCAGCTTGAACGGTGCATCAGTTACGCGAAGGAACGGACTCAGTCCGGTCAGCCGATCGGCAAGTTCCAGGCGGTATCCCACCGGATCGTGGAGATGAAGATCAGGCTCGAGACCGCCAGGCTGCTGCTCCACAAAGTGGGCTGGCTGAAGGCGCAAGGTAAGCGCACCGCGATGGAGTCAGCGATGGTGAAGCTGTATCTGAGCGAGTGTTTCGTGCAATCCAGCCTCGACGCGGTCCAGATCCACGGCGGGTACGGCTACGCTCAGGAATACGAGCTGGAGCGCGACCTTCGAGACGCCATCGGGAGCCGGATCTACTCCGGGACCTCCGACATTCAGAAGAACATCATTGCAGGAACTCTCGGACTATGAGGCCATTTCTGTTGTCCCACCTCGTGATGAATGCGGCGGAGCGGCATCCCGACGGCGTGGCCGTACGAGACACGAGAGGCACGCTCTCCTACACTGAGCTCGAGCGGCGCGGGAATCAACTGGCGCACGTGTTGAAAGACGCCGGCGTGCGACGGGGCGACCGCGTTGGCCTGTTCCTGAACAAGTGCAACGATGCCATCGTCGGCATTTACGGGATCCTCGGGGCCGGTGCCGCATACGTGCCGCTGGATCCGCTCGCGCCCGCGCAGCGCCTCGGCTACATTGCCCAGGACTGTGGAGTACGCTGTCTGGTGACGCACCGGGAAAAGGCACGGGAGTGGAAGGGCCTGGTCGCGATGGGGGCACCGCTTGAGCATGTGATCATCACCGACGCCCGGGCTGACGACATTGCTGAGCCGGCCGGGCACGTCCACAGTGTGGGGGCCGAGGCGCTGGATACGGCGCCTGCCGGCCGTCCCACGTTGACGAGTGCCGATCAGGATCTCGCGTACATCCTGTACACGTCGGGCTCGACCGGGCAGCCCAAGGGCGTGATGATCTCCCATCTCAACGCCTTGACGTTTGTCAGCTGGTGCCAGGACTACTTTGGTGGGACACCCCGGGATGTTTTCTCGAATCACGCCCCGCTGCACTTCGATCTCACGATCTTGGACATCTTCGCCGCGGCGATGGCCGGGGCGACGCTGTCCATCGTGCCACCCGAGACGTCGGTGTTCCCCGTCCAGATGGCGCGATTCATCGAGGAACGCGGCATCACGATCTGGTATTCTGTGCCATCGGCACTGACTATGCTGGTGATGCGAGGCAACCTGAGCGTGGGGCGGCTCCCTGCGCTACGGCATGTCATTTTTGCAGGCGAGGTGTTTCCGACCAAGCATCTCAGGGAATTGATGCGGCTGGTGCCGCATGCTCAGTTCACGAATCTCTACGGTCCGACTGAAACAAACGTGTGCACGTACTACCAGGTACCTCCGCTGGACCCGAGCCAGACCGAGCCGATCCCCATCGGGATGGCCATTGACAACGTCGAAGTGGTCGTCGTTGCGGAGTCTGGGCGGCCGGCGGCGGATGGCGAGGTCGGCGAGTTGTACGTCCGCGGGAACACCGTCGCGCACGGCTACTGGGGCGACGCCGAGCGCACGTCGAGGTCGTTCGTGCGAAATCCGTTTGGACCGACGCAGGATCGTGTGTACCGGACGGGTGACCTGGTACGACGGCGCGCCGACGGGCACGTGGTCTTTCTAGGACGCAAGGACCATCAGATCAAGAGTCGGGGCTACCGCATCGAGCTTGGCGACATCGAGGCGGCGCTATCGGCGCATCCCGCAGTTGTCGAATGCGCCGTGATCCCGATCCCCGACGAAGTCGTGGGCAGTCGGCTCCAGGCCTTCGTCGTCTTGAACGATCCCGCCGTCGATGAGGGAGCGTTGGTGAAGTTCTGCTCCGGGATTCTGCCCAAATATATGGTCCCCGAGTTTTTCGAGTTTGTCCCTGCGCTGCCCAAGACGTCAACAGGAAAGACGGATCGAGGAATCCTTGTGGCCTCGGTCCGCGGTTCTGATTAATCGTGATTTAAGGAGGGCGTAGGCATGGCAACAACGGCTGCAATCCGAGAGTTCATCGTGAACGAGCTGCACTGGGACGAAGAGCGAGGTAAGCTCACGGCCGACTACCCGCTGATCGAGAATCACGTGGTCGACTCGATGGGGTTGTTGATGCTCGTGTCGTTTGTTGAGGAACAATTCGGGATTCAGCTGGCGGATGAGGAACTGATCCCGTCCTATTTCGGGACGATTGGCTCGATTGCCGCGTTGATTGACAGGAAGCGCGCGGAGCACGGGCGCGTGGGTTCCTGAGGCGGAGTGGCGCGTGGATATCCCCCGCAAGTGTGACGTTGTCGTCATCGGCGGCGGGCCGGCCGGCAGCTCTGCGGCGACGCTCCTGCGCCACAAGGGCTACGATGTGGTCGTCCTCGAAAAGCGGAGGCACCCGCGCTACAACGTCGGCGAGAGCCTCATCCCGCATTTCTGGAAGTATACGGACGCCCTCGGCGTCACCGGCAAAGTCGAAGCGGAAGATTTCACCAAAAAGGCCGGCGGGACACATGCCTGGCATGGCGTGATTCGGCAGCTGGCTTTCAAGGATTTCGGGTATACGCGTCCCGCGCTGCACGTCGAACGCGATCGATTCGACCAGATCCTGCTCGACCATGCCCGGGAGCAGGGCGCCCAGGTGTTCGAAGAAGTCTCCGCGGGTAAGGTGGACCTGAACGGCGGCGAACGGGTCACGGTGACCTACCGCACCACCGATGAGAAGGCCTCCGGTCAGATTGTCTGCCGGTTCGTGGTCGACGCAAGCGGGCAGGGGGCCGTCATCGCCAAACAGCTCGGGATCCGCGTGATGGATGAAGGCTTCCGGTTCATGAGTGTGTGGGGCTACTTCACCGGCTCCAAGTATGTGGGAGCCGACGGCCGGGCCCATGGGTTCGAGGATCTGCGGGCCGTGCCAACGACGACGTTCGTATCGTCCGTCGGCGAGCTCGGAGAGTGGGGGTGGGCCTGGCACATCCCGCTTCGAGAAAGCACCAGCGTCGGCCTGGTGGTGCCGATCGAGCATCTGAAGCGGATCAAGACCACCGACAAAGGGCTGCAGGAGTATTTCCTCCGCAAGTGCTCCGAGACCATGTACCTTAACCGGCTCCTTGAGCACGCCCGGTTGTGTGATGGCAGTATCCGCATGATGCGTGATTATGCGTACCGGCCGGTGCAGCTGACCGGGCCGGGGTTCTTCCTGATTGGTGACGCGGCCGCCTTTATCGATCCGATCTTTTCCATTGGGGTCGTCCTCGGTATGTATTCGGCGTCCATGGCGGCCTGGGCGATCGACCGCTCGCTGAGGCATCCTGCAACGACCGCGAAGAATCAGGCCATCTACTCAAGCCAGTTCCAGGGGCGGCTCGAAGTCTCACGCGCGCTGGCGCTGCCGCGCTATCGTGGCATCGGGGAGGCGACCGATGTCGCAAAGCAGGCGATCCAGTTTCAGAGCGCGATCGAGCAGGAGTTGATGTACGTTGTCTCCGTCGTGACAACGCGCGCCGACAACTTCACGGAAGTCGCGGAAAAGATCGACGGGCAGAAGATCGTGTCGGAACGATATCGGGAACTCAAAGAGATCATCTTCTAAATCCTTCGCGAGGTGAGCGTTTGAGCATTAGCGACGTACCGTTGCGGCGGCTGCGCGCCGTAACGGTGAAGGGCATTTTGTGGTTCGGGGGCGACCAATTTGGACGCCGGGTGGTCGACCAGCTCTTTGCGATCGTCCTGGCCCGGCTGCTCCTGCCGAAAGACTACGGGATCGTCGCGCTGGCCGCCGTCTTCCTGACGTTTCTGCGCATTGTCGGAAGTGTGGGGCTTGGCCCCGCCATCATTCAGCGCCGTGCAGTGGACGAGGAGTACCTGTCCACAGCGTATTGGGCCAGCCTTGGCATGGGGGTCTTGCTGGCGGTGTTTGGGGCTGCCACCGGCACGTTGGTGGGCAGGTGGCTCCGCGAGCCCATGGTTGGGCTTGTCTTGTCCGTGTTATCTTTGAGCTTCCTGATCTCGGCCGGTGCCTCGACGCAACTTGCCATCATGTCGCGTCGCATGGACTACAGGACGCTGGCGTTCCGCTCCATCATCTCGACAATCGTGGGTGGGCTGGTCGGCGTGTCCATGGCGTTTCGTGGCATGGGCGTATGGAGTCTTGTGGGCCAGGACCTTACGATGTACGCGACCGGTACAATCCTCCTCTACCGGGCGACGGGCTGGCGGCCTCAGCTTCGGTTTTCCAAGCCCAAGTTCCTCGAATTGTGGTCTTTTGGCGGACGGCTTCAGGTTGCGTCCCTCTTTGATTATCTCGTACGACAAATGGATAACCTGCTGGTTGGCCGGTTTCTGGGCGCGACGGCGTTGGGCTACTATTCGTTTGGATACTCGGCCTTCCTGGCGCCCCTAAATGACGTCGGTCTGCTCAACCGCGTGGTCTTCCCGGCGTTGTCCAGGCTGCAGGATGATGCCGTGCGCTTTCGGCAAGCATTTCTGCGCGTCACGCAATACGTGACGATGATCGCGCTCCCGATGCTGGTGGGGATCGCGTTGGTGGCGCCACTGGCTGTCCGGGTGGTCTTTGGGGAGAAGTGGTTGCCGGCCGTGCCGGTGATTCGTCTGCTGACGGTTGCCGGGTTTTTCCGCCTGCTCATGAACTTCTGGCCAACGGGGCTTGAGGCCAGCGGACACCCCGGCCTGCGGATGCGTCTGTCGCTGTATTCGGTGCTGCTGTATCTCCCAGCGTTTGCCGTTGGGCTGCGTTGGGGAATCATTGGCGTGGCAGCCGGATACCTTGTGGCGACGGTACTCTTGATGCCAATGGTGTATGGACTCGTTTCACGCGTCATCGGGATAACCAGCAAAGAGGTGTGGGCCGCCGTACACACGGCGATCATGGGGTGTGTGGTGATGGCCGCTGTCGTGGCGTCGCTCTTGCGGGCGCTGGAGGGATACGCTCACCTGCCGCAGATCGTTGTCCTGGTCGTTGTGGTGACGGCCGGTGGAGCAGTGTACGCCGCAGCCCTGTGGGTAATCGAGCCACAGGCGATACGCGGTTTGAGGCAAGTCCTTGGAGAGGCAGTACCCGCTCGACTAGGCGGACGGCGGAGTGGATCGCAGGAAGCCTAGGCGGCGTACCTCAGGTATCGAGGTGTCGCACCGATGATTGACACGAACAGTCTCGCCGAGCCGGCCACGATCCTCGGGGCGGAAGGGGTAAGCCGCACGGAGAGCCCCGTGAGATTCCGCAGCGGGGATGACTACGTCTTTGGCATGCTGACGGAGCCGCTGGGGACTCCGCTGGGTCTTGGGATCGTACTGTTGAATGCGGCCTCCGATCGAAATAGGTTCCTCGCGAGGCTGGCGCGGCGGCTCGCCGCATTGGGATTTCATGTGTTGCGATTTGACTATCGTGGTTTTGGAGAGAGCAGTGGGCCCACGACCGGATCAGACGTCAAGCATGCGGTGATGACCCTCACGACTGGGCAGGAACCGTTCACCGAAGATCTGTTGGGAGCCGTTGAATTACTGCATCAACGCGGGCTAGACGACATCGTGCTCATCGGGAGGTGTTTTGGGGCACGGACCGCCCTGTCGGGCATCAGGCACATCCGCGGGCTCCGCGGGGTCGCGTTGTTGTCGATGCCACTCCATCAAGGGGGCGTCGAGCAGCAGCCGACGGGCCGGTGGGCGCTGGACGAAATTCGCGACGCTGCGCACGGTGGCGTGTGGCTCAGAGCACTCCGCGGTCTGCGCAACCCGCGGAGGCGCGCGCGCTGGATGCGAAAACTCCGACTCGCGGCGAGGCAACTCTTCAGGTTGGGTGCGGCGGCCGGCGGGCGCGATGCGTCGGTCGCGGAGTGGGCATCGGAAGCGGTCATCAACTCATTGAACGAACTCGCGGCGCGCAATGTACCGGTGATGTTGCTGTTTGGCCGGTCAATGTCGGTGTACAAGGACTTTCTTCAACTGCAAGCAGGGCCGCTTCGTGGGTTCTTCGCCCAGGCGGCTGATCGCGTAAAGGTGTATGCGGTGGCTGGTATGCCCAATAACCTGACAAGCCTCGCCGTCCAAGACGTTGTCATGGACAGCACCCTGGAGTGGATTGGGTCGATCATCCACCCCGCGCAACGGGGCTAAAGCTCCACAGAGGAGATTCTGATGGTCGAACGGTCCGAACCGACGGGGTGGTCCACGAGTCTGCTTGTCCCGATCGCGTTTGCGATCTCCTACGCTCAATACGCGCTCTTCTATCATACCCAGAATCAATATTTCTTCCACGGGCTGGCGAAAGCGGGTTTCGGTCTGTTGCGCGATGATTGGTTTGCCCGTACCCCGGATCCCTGGCCCGTCTTCACCACGATGGTGGAATTCACGTACCGGCATCTTGGCCTGAGCACCTTCTACCTCTACTTCCTCGTCCTGCTCGGGCTCTACGCCTTTTGTATGGTGGGTATCGTCTCCCGGCTCATTCGCATCGACAGTTCTAGGGCCAAGTTCCTTGTCTTCGTGGTTCTCATGACCGCGCTACACTCGCCCCTGTTCGGGTACGTAACGCGAATGGCGGTCAGGTTGCCCATGACGTCGTCACCCCATCACTTCAACGTCGGCCGGATCCTGTTGCTGGAGGGCATTGGGGAAAAGCGCATCCTCGGCGATATGCTGAACCCGGCGACGTTCGGCGTCTTCTTCCTCCTCTCGATGTATCTCTTCATGTACGGGAAGCCGTTTTGGGCCGTGGCTGCCTCCACGGTCGCTACGGTGTTCCAGCCCAGCTACGTTTTGTATGCGGGGATTCTCACGCTGTCTTACCTGTTCGTCACGGCCAGACGGACGGGGGGCCTGAAGCCGGCCCTGGCGCTGGGTCTGTATGCTCTGGTGCTCATGTTGCCACTGATGATCTATTCGTATGTCGCGTTCCGCCCAACCGATCCCGCCATCTGGAAGGAGTCAGAGAACATCCTATGGCGGATTGCGTACTATCCTCCCTCCGTGCCGGCGTTGTGGTTGGGCGCAGCGGCCTACATCAAGATCGCGCTGGTCCTGGCGGCGATGTATCTTGTCCGCCGGACCGAGTTCTTCTGGCTCTTGTTGCTGTCGTTCTTAGCCACGGTTGGTCTCACCGTTGCCCAGATGATCACGAACAGCAACGCGATCACGGCGCTCCTTCCCTGGCGGATCTCGGCATTCCTGGTGCCCCTGGCGACGCTGATCCTGCTGGGGTACGCCGTCTCCCACGTCGTGGACCGGCTGGAGTCTAACCGGCGGGCCGGCCGGATCCTGACCGCGGCGAGCGTAGTGGTGATGATGGCGCTGGTCGTCGTCGGCGTGCTTGAGACGAGATCCCGATTCGCTCAGGGGAGCGAGGCGAAGACACCCAACGCGATGCGATACGCGAGGACGAACAGGGCGGCGGGCCAGACATATCTGATTCCCCCGAACTGGCGGGGGTTCCGCCTGTTCACCGGTGTGCCCGCGTTTGCGGAGGCATCGGTGATCCCCTACAACGACGTGGGAGTGATGGAGTGGTACAAGAGGATTCGCCTGGCGCAGGCCTTTTACGGCACCGTTGAGGCGAATCCGGAAGACGATTTTCGATACCAGCGCACTGCCCGCCGCTCGGGGAGGGCGCCGCAGCCGGCATCATCTAGCCCTGCGGCACAGCCGTCGACCGAAGATCGCTGTCACATGCTCAAGGAGCTCTCGACGACGTATGCGGTGACGCACGTGATCCTCAAAGGCGGGGACGTGGACCGGTGCGAAGGCTGGAAAACGGTGCTTGACGACGGCGCGTACCGCGTGTACTCGGTGGTGAAGTAGCGGCCCGCCGGCGGGTCAGCGATTGAACGTGTTGAACACGGCGTAGGTGACGTGTAGGGACGGAGACGATACGGTCTGCCCACCTGACATCCGCGACTGCATGCCCATCAGACTGATGCCGGTACTGAGCAGCGTGCGGTCGGCCGGCACAACCGGCTTCTTGGTCGTGTAGAACTGCACGAGGGCGTGCGCCAGGTACCCAAAGTGATCGTACGGCGCCCCGCCCAGGATCAGCCCGCCGATGTAGGGCGTCGATAGCCCTTCGTAGCGTGCCCCAACCCGAAACTCCGCATCATCGAACTGTCGCGTCATCAGCGCCACAACCCCACGCGTCCCATCCACGTACTGAATCAGTACCACGAACACCTCGTCCCCCAGCCCGTCGGGTACACGGGGGGCGTAGGACCGCCGCGTCCGCGCGGTCGCGAGCAGTGTCTCAAGGATGTCCCGACCCCACTGGTTCCCGTCGGGCATCGACCAGAATCCCCGGCCTACCTCCCGGACCCACGCCACGCCGGTTTCCCGCGCTGTGCGCGTTTCCAGAAACGCCTGCAAGAGTTCAGCCACATGGATGGCGTACAGGTCGTACGGCGCCGCGGCGACCGCGACGGCGACCTGCGGTTTGCGGCCGGCCGGTGGCGCCGGGTCGAGCGGGACCCACGGTACCACCGATCCCCCCATCATCGGGACGCCCCGCTTGGCGCCCTCGGTGGTAATGCTGAGACTCTCTTCCCACGTCGCGGCCAGGTTCTTGTCGACGAAGACCGGGACGTGGCTCCCCACGCGGTCGAAGACCGCCAGCGTGTCGCGAAATAGGCGGAACTGTCCCGATGGCTGCGCCGGTGGGCTCGCCGGTAGCGGCGTGCGAACCGCGATCAGGGCGCCGTCTACGGCCAGTTTCGGCTGCGCCGCGCGTGGGTCATACAGCAGGGCTTCAGCCACCGAGCCCGCGATACGGATCCCATACCGGGATGGCAGTTCGCTCGTCCGGTCGGTTGGTCGCGGTGCCGTGGAGAGCACGGACGCGATACCGACGGGCGACGAATATGTGCGGTCGCCCATCCTGTAGCCTTCCAATAGCCGTGTGCCGATGACCTCGGCATGCGAGATTGGATACCAGGAATCGATCAGAAAGGCGATGCGCTTCGACGGCGGCGGCGCGCTAGCGCCCGGCGCCGCAGTGCCCGGCGCCGCGGCCATCCCGAGCAGCAGAACGGCCACAATCAGCGCGCCGGCGCGCCTCATCGCGCGGCCAACGCCCGAAAAAGCAGCAGCCGGAGCGGATAGGCCGTCATGACGATCAACGTGCCGTCAGGCAGTGCCGTCGATCCCTGCACGAGGAGCTGTCGGGCAACCT
>JBGPNN010000130.1:0-9656 GCA_041487495.1 bacterium | reverse complement strand
CTGGCCGGCGAGCTTTTCGGGCCGCTTGCGAACCCTGAGGTCTTCGACCAGGTCCGTATCGATCGGGAGGCAGGCACTCTCGTCTGGCCCAACGGCGCCGACTTCGACCCGGTGACCCTGCACAACTGGCCCGAGGAGGGCGCCCGGCTGGCGTCCCTGGCCCGCAAGTGGGCGTCCATTCCCGCCTGAGGCCCTCTCCGCAACCGGCCCCATGCCCCGCCACGGGACCGAAACCGAGTTCGAGCCGACTGGCCCGTGGCCGCCTAGCTACTTCCCGTTCCTGAACACGTCGAGGATCGGCACCGGCCCGGCCACATACGTCGGCATCTGACCGTTCCACTTCTCGATCGCCCGAATCTGCGCCTCGATGCGCCGCAGTTCAATGAGCGCGGGGGTGACGTTCTCCTTCTGGATGCGCAGGGCCTCGGCCTGAGCGCGGGCCTGCTCGATCTGCTGCTGCGCCTCCAGCTTCACGCGCTGCAGGTCACGTTCGGCCTTCAGGACCTGCTGGGTGGCGGTGACTTTCGCCTCGATCGCCTCGTTAAAGGACTTGCTGAACGCGAAGTCTGTGATAGACATCGCCTCGGAATGGATGTGGAATTTGACGAGACGTTCCTCGAGGTTCTTCTGAATGGCGTCGCGAACCTCGGGCCGCCGTGTGATCAACTCCTCGGCGGTGAACCGGGCGGTGGCGGCTTTTACAGCCTCCTGGATGGCCGGTTTAATGATCCGGAACTCATACTCGTGCCGCAGCCTGCGGTAGATGTCGACAACCTCTAAGGCGTCGAGCGCGTAGTTCAGCGTGACCTTCGCCCTGACATCCTGTAGGTCGCGGGAGGCGGCTTCCGCGACCGCGTCGTAGGAGACGACCTGTACCGATATCAGTTCGACGGCGTTGATGAAGGGCGTGACCATGAACAGGCCCTCACCCTTGACCTCCCCACTCGGCGCGCCGAACCGCAGCACGACGCCTCGGTAACCAGACGGGACCTGTCCAAAGCTGGCGGAGACCGCCAGGGTGAGGACCGCGATGAGGAGGGCCAGCACCAAGGGGCCCCCTCTGAGACCCAGCAAGCGCGAGCGGCCGCCCGGTCCGCTCGACTGCGTGCTCATTCCCTGCCGGGCCACCACCGCGGCCAGCGCGAATCCTAAAATGTAGACGAGCAGCTTCAGAATGCCCATCGGATTTGCCTCCCCAGGGGTCGTTCAAGTCCCATCTGGCGATCAGCGGGCGGGCGCGTGCACGGGGGATGGCGAGCGGCTCGCGGCGCGGGCAGCGACGTCCGAAAAGAACCGGGCCTCCAGGTCGGCCGCCGCCGGCGGCTCGTAGCCAAACCGCACGTACTCTACGAGGGCCGGATGAATGTCTCGTACCGCCTCGTGAACCAACAAGGCGATCCGCCGGTACGAGAAGTGCCCGGACTCCCGGGCACGGAGCGGCACCATCGAGTACAACTCGCGGAGGTTTATTGTGGCCAGGAACCGGCGGTTGTGCGCGTTGGTCACCAGGTAGGCTGCCGCCGAGGGGAGGCCGCGGGCGACGGCATGGTACGCGTCTGTGGCCTGATCGATGGCGTCCCGAAAGCGCCTGCCAAACCCGGCCTCATCCATCGCGCGCGGGACGGCATAACCGTGGTCCACGGTCGGCGCTTGGGGCGTTTGCGTCATCATGCGGTGCCGCTTCAAGTCGAAGTACGCTCCCTGGTCGCAGACGATATCGAACGTGTAGGTCGTGTGCTCCAGTTCGCGCATGGGCGCGTCGTAGCGGCCCAGGCGGCCGAGGGCCTGCTCCAGGACACCCGAACGCTCGACGGCAGTCATGTTCGACACCTGCGCCCAGACGTCAGGATACGAAGCGCGGCCGAAGCGGTACAGACAGGCCGTGAGGATCCTCGTCTCGGCGTTGCGATCGTAATGGACCAGGCGGACGCCGGCGGCGTCACCCGAACCCGGGCCGCCGTCGACGTGCTTCGCGGCCAGGGCCGCCATGGCCTCGGACGTCTCCACAAGGTACGCGTTAGGATCGGCGTACTTCACCAGCGTGGGAACCTCGGCTGTCGCGACGCGTTTCACCTCGGCGCCGATCTCCCGAACCTCTTCGAGGGGATGCGAGAGCATCTTGGTGATTGCGTGCTCCAGCGCCCGGGCGTTGGCGGTCATGCCGACATTGGCCAGCGTCGCGCACGGGAGCAGGAAGCGGCAGACATCTACATATTTCGAACGGATGCGAGACGCGTAGGTGCGATCGGGTTCGTCGGCCTTCCGCGGGTACCAGGATTCGATCACCCGGCGCACCGGGTCCAGGCTGGCCTGGTACGTCTCGAACAGGTGGCGGCAGGTGGCAACGTAGCGCTCGGCGTGGGGAGATGCGGCAATCGCCGGGGGCACATAGAAGGCGTCGAAGATCTGGTAACGGGTCGATTTCTCTGTGTAGGAACAAAGGCGGTTGCTCTCCAGGCACTCGATGGCTAACCGGGACAGGTTCTCGAGCGCCAGGTGGAGGACGGCGTGCTCCGCGACAGAGGCATGGCCGTAGCCCAGCACCCATTTCTCGTGGAACTCGCTCGACTGCTCCTGGGTCAGTTCCTCGGCGATCTCCCGGAAGGGCTTGGGACTGCGGGACGTCTTCGCAAAGGCCACAGCAATAACCTCGGGGGGAAGGAGCCTGGGGCTAAGGAGGTAGATGTCGCGAAGGCGCTGCGATGGAGAGCCGTCGATAGAGGCGAATTGTGGGTGCATGGCCTTCCCCCCGGGGTCACCTCATAATTCAGCACGGGTGGACGAACTCCTGCCTCTGGACCCCAGATCTTGTGGATAGCCGGTCCGGGGGCCGCAATATGTCGTGTACTCGAGGGGCGGGGAGGAGCGGCCCCGCCGCCCCGCCAACTCTAGGGTGTGGACCTCCCGGCGACCCTTCGCGAGCACCTCAGGACCACCCCGGCGCGCGATCTTCCACCGCATACCTACCGCCGGGCGGCGGTCCTGGTGCCCCTGGTTGAACTCAACGGGATCCCCCACCTCCTGCTGACCAAGCGGACCGATGCGGTTGAGCATCACAAGGGACAGATCTCCTTTCCTGGCGGGGGCGAGGAGCCCGGGGACGGGGACCTGCTCGCGACCGCGCTCCGGGAGACGTTCGAGGAGATCGGCGTTCCGCCGGCGTCAGTGGAGATTTGGGGGCGCCTGGACGAGACGGATACGGCGGCGTCCGGGTTCGCGATCACCCCTTTTGTCGGGCGCATCCCGCCGACCGTCACCGTGCGTCCCAATCCAAACGAGATCGACGAGATCGTCATGGTGCCGCTGGCCGTGTTCCTGGACCCAGGACGGCTGAGACATGAACGGGTCGTCCGGGAGGGCCGCACGTTTGAGTTGCTCTTCTATGACTATGCGCCTCATGTGATCTGGGGGGCGACTGCACGCATCATCAGGGGGCTGGTCCGGGTACTCCGGCAAGAGGCGCCTTGATATACTGACAGACGACATGAACATCTATCTGGACTATGCGGCCACGACGCCTGTCGACCCCCGGGTGCTGGCCGCGATGCAGCCGTATTTCTCCGAACGCTTCGGCAACGCCGGCAGCGTCCACCAGTTTGGCCAGACGGCGCGCGCGGCCGTCGACGAGGCGCGGGCTGCTGTTGCCCGGTTGATCGGCGCGCAGCCGAAGGAGATCGTCTTCACCGGCGGCGCGACCGAGTCCAACAACACGGCGATCTTCGGAGCCATCGGCGCCCGCAAGCCGCCGGGCCCCCACATCATCACAGCGGCGACCGAGCATCACGCGGTGCTCGAGCCCTGCGGGTGGCTGGGCGAGCGTGGCGCGCAGCTGACGATACTGCCGGTCGATGGGCACGGCGTCGTCGATCCCGACGCGGTCCGGCGTGCCATCCGGCCCGAGACGGTACTCATCACGATCATGCACAGCAACAATGAAATCGGCACTCTGGCGCCGATCGCGGAGATCGGCACGATTGCGCGCGAGCACGCCGTGCTCTTCCATACCGATGCGACGCAGAGTGCGGGCATCATACCGCTCGACGTCAAGACCCTGCGCGTCGATCTGATGTCGATGTCGGCGCACAAGCGCTACGGCCCCAAGGGGGTGGGCGCGCTGTACGTACGGGGCGGCGTGCGGATCGAGCCGTTGTTGCATGGCGGTAGCCAGGAGCGGGGGCGCCGCGGCGGCACCGAAAACATCCCGGCGATCGTGGGGTTCGGCGAGGCGGCCCGCATCGCGCTGGAGTGCCTGCCCGACGACGCGGCGCGGATCGGCTCGCTGCGCGATGGTCTGGCCGCGGGGCTCGATTCCATCGAGGGTGCGATGCTCAACGGCCACCCCACCCGGCGTCTCCCAGGTATCGTGAACGTGTCGTTTGCCGGCGCCGACAGCGAGTCACTGCTGCTGGCGCTTGACCTGGAAGGCATCGCCTCCTCCAGCGGGTCGGCCTGTACGTCCGGCAGCCTCGAACCGTCCCACGTCATCGCCGCGCTCGGCGTGCCCGACGCCTATGCGACGGGCACGCTGCGGTTCTCGCTGGGCCGGTGGACGACGGAGAAAGACGTCGATGCCGTCCTCGATGTCCTGCCCAAGATTCTGGCGCAGGTCCGGCGCCCGACCGCGAAGCGGCGCTGACGCATCGGCGTTGACACCCCCTAGCAACTTTGCCATGATGGGGCAGTGTGCGGTTGACCGCGGTGCTTGATTACCTTCCGGTGTTCGTCCACTTTGCCATGGTCGTCGGCCTCACCGTCCTCTTGCTCGTTGCCCATGCGCTGCTCGGGGGCAGCCATCCCACGCCGCCCAAACAGGAACCCTACGAATCCGGCGTGTGGACCATCGGCACGTCGCGCGAACGCATCCCCATCCGCTACTATCTGATCGCCATGTTGTTCCTGCTGTTTGACATCGAAACGGTGTTCTTGTTTCCCTGGGCCGTCGTCTACCGAAAGCTTGGGATGTTTGGTCTGGTCGAGATGCTGACGTTCATCGGCGTGCTCGGTCTGGGTCTCATCTACGCGTGGAAGCGGCGGGCACTCGAATGGCAGTGACATCGCGTTCCGGCATCGAGCGCGACGCGGCTGAGCTGGAAAAGCGCCTGCTGGTCACGACCGTCGATCGGATGGTCCGCTGGGCGCGCGCCGGGAGCATCTGGCCGGCGCAGTTCGGGCTGGCCTGCTGCGCGATCGAGATGATGAGCGCCGCCGCCGCACGGTTCGACATCGCGCGGTTCGGCAGCGAGTTGTTCCGAGCGTCGCCCCGCCAGGCCGATCTCTTGATCGTCTCGGGCCGCGTCTCGCAGAAAATGGCGCCGGTCGTGCGGCACATCTACGATCAGATGCTCGAGCCCAAATGGGTCATCGCCATGGGCGACTGCGCGTCCTGCGGCGGCGTCTTCAACAACTACGCCCTGGTGCAGGGCGTGGACAAGATCATCCCCGTGGATGTCTACGTGGCCGGGTGCCCGCCGCGCCCCGAAGCGCTCCTGTACGGGATCATGAAGCTCCAGGAGAAGATCACCGGTACCGGAGGCCGGCGGTGACCACGATCGCCGACCTGATCGCGCTCGTCCATCGGCAGACCGGCGTGGCCCTCGACGTCGCCGAGTTCCGGGGCGAAACGGTGGTCACCGCGCCCGCCGATCGGATCCTCGATGTCCTGTGTGCCTTTGCGGCGGCGCCCGGCGGGACGGCGGTGCTGACCGACCTCACCGCCATCGACCGGTTTCCTCACGAGCCGCGTTTCGAGGTGGTCTACGTGCTGACCGGGTACGCGCCGCCCGCGCGGCTGACCGTGAAGACCCGGCTGAACGGCGACGCGCCGTCGATCGCCAGCGCTACCGCGCTGTGGCCCGCGGCCAACTGGCTGGAGCGCGAGGTCTTCGACCTGTTCGGCATTCGATTCGACAGGCATCCCAACCTGGTACGGATCCTGATGCCCGATGACTGGGAAGGTCATCCGCTGCGCAAGGACTTCCCGCTGACCGAGGAGCCGGTCGAGTTCGAGGAGCACGTCCCGAAGGTACCGAGCGCGATCATCCCCAAGTCGCCGCCACTGTCGTAGGAGGCGCGGGCGGGCCGGCCGAGCGCCATCACGCGCCGAGTGTGCCATGCTGGAGACTCGAACCGAAACCCTGACGATCAACATGGGGCCGCAGCATCCTGCGACCCACGGGGTACTGCGCGTCGTCCTCGACCTGGAAGGGGAGGTCATCCGCAGCGCCACGCCGGTCATCGGGTACCTCCACACCGGGTTCGAGAAGGAGATGGAGAATCGCACGTATCACCAAAACATCATCTTCCCGGCGCGCATCGAATACCTGGCGACGTTCATCGAGGAGACGGCGTACTGCCTGGCGGTCGAGAAACTGATGGGCATCACGCCGCCGCCCCGCGCGCAGGTGGCGCGTGTCATCTTGATGGAACTCTCGCGCCTCGCCAGCCATCTGGTCTGGCTGGGGACCAGCGCTCTCGACCTCAACGTCACGAGTGCGTTCATTTACTGCATGCACGATCGCGAGCGGATCCTGGACCTCTTCGAGATGGTGTCGGGCCAGCGCATGATGCATGGGTACGTGCGGATCGGCGGCCTGCAGTGGGACCTGCCGGAAGGCTTCGCCGCCGGCGTGCGCGGGTTCATCGATGACGTGGGGCGGCGGGTCGACGAATACGAGACGCTGCTTACCGATAACTTGATCTGGCGCCGGCGCACCGAAGGGATCGCCACGCTCTCACGGGAGGACGCGCTGCGCTACGGCTGCACCGGCCCGACACTCCGCGGCTCAGGTGTCAACTACGATGTGCGCAAGGCGTTTCCGTATAGCGGCTACGAACAGTATGATTTCGAGGTGCCGCTTGGCACAACCGGCGATGCGTTTGACCGCTACAGGATCCGGATGGAGGAGATGCGGCAGAGCCGCCGCATCATCCAGCAGGCCCTGGACCGCTTCCCAGACGGTCCCTGGATCGTCGAGGATCGCAAGGTCGCGTTGCCCCCACGGGGCGAGCTGGTCCGCAGCATGGAGGCTGTCATCCATCAGTTCAAACTGGTCAGCGAGGGCATCCGGCCGCCGGTGGGAGAGGTCTACGCCGCGGTCGAGTCGCCCCGCGGAGAGAAAGGGTACTACCTGGTCAGCGACGGCAGCAACCGGCCGCTACGCGTGCGGGTGCGCTCGGCGTCGTTCAACAACCTTCAGGCGCTGCCGGTGATGGTGCTCGGCGGCTACATCGCCGACATCGTGGTGGCGATCGCCAGCATCGACATCGTGCTCGGTGACGTGGACCGGTGATGGCGATCGAGTACCCCGGGACGTCCCGGTTGAGCGAGGCCGCACGTGCGGAGATCCGGCACCTGGCCGATCTCTATGAGCACCGGCAGTCGGCGCTGCTGCCCGCGCTGTTCGTCGCGCAGCGCGAAGCGGGCTGGCTGGCCCCCTGGGCGCTGGATGGTGTCGCGGATGCACTCGATCTGCCCCTGTCCGAGGTCGTCTCCGTGGCTTCCTTTTACCATCTCCTGCATCTCGAGCCGGTTGGCCGGCACGTCGTGCAGGTGTGCACCAACGTCTCGTGCATGTTGAATGGCTGCGGGGTGTTGCTCCGCCGCATGCAGGAACGCCTGGGGGTTCCGCCGGGCGGCACCACGCCGGACGGCCGGTTCACCCTTCGCACCGCGGAGTGCCTGGCGGCGTGCGAGGAAGCGCCGGCCCTGCTGATTGACGAAGACCGTCACGCGCGGGTGGCCGCCGACGCCCTGGACGATCTGCTGGCGCGGTATCCGTGATGCCGGACTCGATCCTTCTCAAGTGGACCCGCGACGGCGGGGTGCATGATATCGAGGCCTACCGGCGCCAGGGAGGCTACGAGGCCGCGCGCCGCGCGGCCAACGAACTCCCACCCGAATCGGTTATCGACCTGCTCATCCAGTCCGGGCTTCGCGGCAAGGGCGGGGCCGGATTCCCGACCGGGCAGAAGTGGAAGTTCATCCCCAGAGGCGCGCCGGTCAAGTACGTCGTCGTCAACGCCGACGAGGGGGAGCCGGGCACGTTCAAGGATCGCACGCTGATCGAGGGCTGCCCCCACCTGCTCATCGAAGGCGTCATCATCGCGGCGGTCACCACGGGTGCGAAGAAGGCCTACATCTATCTGCGCAAGGAGTTCTACGCCGGCCGCCGGTTGCTGGATGCGGCGCTGGCGCAGGCCCGCGCGGCCGGGTTCGTGGGCGAGCGTATCTTTGGGAGCGAGCACACGGTCGAGATCGTCGTTCACTCGGGCGCCGGCGCCTATATCGCGGGCGAGGAGTCGGCGCTGCTGGAATCGCTCGAAGGCCGCCGGGCCTTGCCCCGGTTGCGCCCGCCGTTCCCGGCGCAGGCGGGGCTGTACCAGAAGCCGACGCTGCTGAACAATGTCGAGACGCTCTGCCACGTTCCGGCGATCATCACCCTGGGCCCGGAGCGGTACAAGGAACTCGGCCCGCCGGCACTGTTCTCCGTCAGCGGCGCCGTGGCGCGGCCCGGCGTCTACGAACTGCCGCTGGGGACGACGCTGCGGGACATGATCTTCACGCACGCGGGGGGCCTGCGACCCGGCCGGACGTTCAAGGCCGCGTTTCCCGGCGGATCGTCCTCGATGATCCTGACCGAGGATCATCTGGATGTGCGGATGGACTACGACACGCTACGCCAGGCAGGATCGATGCTGGGCTCGGCCGCCGTGATCGTGATCGACGACTCCGCGGACATGGTCGAGGTGATCGCGCGGGTGGTGGAGTTCTACCGCGACGAGTCGTGCGGCAAGTGCACGCCGTGCCGCGAAGGCACGATCTGGATCACACAGATCTTCGAGCGGCTCCTGCATGGGCGCGGCCGCAACGAGGACCTGGCGCTGCTGGAGAGCGTCGCGAAGGGGATGACGGGCACATGCTTCTGCCCGCTCGGGGAAAGCGTACCTCCCAGTCTCGTGGCGTCGCTCCGGCACTTTCGAGGTGAGTACGACACACACATTGCCCGGGGCCCGCAGGCGGCACCCTCGGCCGTGGCGCCCGGAGGCGCCGCTCATGCCTGACGGCGCGCTCGAGACGATCACCCTGACCATCGATGGGCGCACCGTCACGGTGCCGAAGGGCACGACCGTGTACCAGGCGGCGCGTAGCGCGGGGATCGAGATCCCGATCTTCTGCTACCACGACCGCATGCCGCCGTTGGGCGCATGCCGCATGTGTCTGGTCAAGGTTGAGAAGATGCCCAAACTGCAGACCTCCTGCACGCTGCCCGCCACCGACGCGATGGTCGTCGACACGGTCTCGGCGGACGTGAAGGCGGGGCAGGAGGCCATTCTCGAGTTTCTGCTGATCAACCACCCACTCGACTGCCCCATTTGTGACAAGGGTGGGGAGTGCCCGCTCCAGGATCAAACGCTCCGGTGGGGGCCTGGGCGCAGCCGTTTCGTCGAGGCCAAACGCGATTTCGCAAAACCCGTCTCGCTCGGTCCAGTGCTGGCCCTGGACCGCGAGCGGTGTATTCTCTGCTGGCGGTGCGTGAGGTTCGGCGAGATCATCGCCGGCGACGATGCGCTCAAGGGTTTCGAGCGCGGCTTCACCAGCGAGGTGAACAGCCCGTTCACGTTGCCGGTCGAATCCAAGTTTATCGGAAACACGATCG
>JBGPNN010000129.1:0-9667 GCA_041487495.1 bacterium | reverse complement strand
TCCGGTCCGTCTTGCCAGCCGTCGTTTCGCTCGGCATGACGATGATGGTGGTCGTCCTTGTCGTGGGGTATTTGTGGAAGCTCGCGGGCCCGGACGTTTTTACCATCGGTCGGGAGGAACTCATTGCCGCGCAGTTCGGGCAGACTGAGCAATCGCTGGCGCTCGTTCGTGAAATGGCCCAGGATCTCGCGATCGGCAGGACCCTGGCCACCACCGTCTTGCTGATGGCCCCCGCGCTGCTCCTGTTGCGGCGCTGGCGGCCACCGTTCGGGAGTATCACACTGGTGTGGGGAATCGTCGGGGCCGCGATCGGCGCCCTCTCCGTGTTCTGGTATTTTCCGGTGTTGGTGCTCACGGGGTTGCTCGCAGATTGGCTGGCCGGTACGCCCGGCATCTTTGCCTCACGTGTCACGCGGATTCGCACGTTTTCCGTCGTGGTGCCCTTCGTGCTCTGGGGATTGTACTTCTTCGTGACTCACTGGAACTTTGGGCTGGCCTGGCCGCCCGCCCTGTGGCTCGGTACCATGATGCTCGCCAGTACAGCCGGTCTGGGGCTCAGCCTCCTCGTGGTTCCGAACGGCCCAAGCGACGGTCCTCTCTCAACCGCGGATCGAGATGGTCGCGGAGCCCATCGCCCAGCAGGTTGAACCCGCCGATCGCCAGAGCGATGGCCAGCGACGGCCAGATGAGGAGCAGCGGCGTTCGCTGCAGGTAGTTGCGGCTCTCGCTCACCATGCGGCCCCACGTGGCGGTGGGCGGTAGCACCCCGAGGCCGAGGAAACTCAGGCCGGATTCCACCAGGATCGCGAACCCGAGCGACAGCGAGCCCTGAACGATGATCGGCCCCGCAATATTGGGAAACACGTGCCGCGACATCTGGTGCCACGTCGACGCCCCCAGTGCGCGGGCCGCTTCCACAAACTCTTTGTGTGCGACGCCGAGGGCGCTGCCGTACGCGAGCCGCGCAAACGTCGGCACGTACAGGACGGCAATGACCAGCCCCAGCTTGCCCAGCCCCGGCCCCAGGAACGTCACCGCCGCGATGGCCAGCAGGATCGGCGGGAAAGCCAGCACCACATCCATGACGCGCATGATGATCCAGTCCACGGCGCCGCGATAGGTGGCGCTCGTGAGTCCCAGCAGGGTTCCCAGCGTCCCCGCCACGGCCACGGACAGCGCCGCGACCAGCAGCGAGATCCGCGACCCGTAGAGCAGCCGGGCCAGGACATCGCGGCCAAAGGAGTCGGTGCCGAGCAAGTGCTGGCGGGACGAGGGCGCCAGTAGTTCGGGGCTCATCTCCAGCGGATCGGCCGGTGCCAGCATCGGCGCCAGCGCCGCCAGGACGGTCATCGCCGCGATCACCGTTCCACCGATCGCCAGCCGCGGATTCCAGCGGCGCCGCATTATGCGACCCGGATACGCGGGTCGATCATGCCGTAGGCCAGGTCGACGAGCAAGTTAATGAGCACGAAGGCCAGGGCGATGACCAGGACCACGGCCTGCACCAACGGGTAGTCACGCTGGAACACCCCGTGGAGCAGCAGGCTCGATAGCCCGGGCCAGTTGAAGATATACTCGACCAGCACGATGCGCCCCAACAGCGTACCCGCTTGCAGTCCGATGACCGTCACGACGGGGATCAGGGAGTTGCGCAGGACGTGCCGGACCACCACGGTGCGCTCCGCCAGCCCTTTGGCCCTCGCGGTGCGCACGAAGTCCTGCGGGATCGTCTCCAGCATGCTGGCCCGCGTCATCCGGGCGATCACCGGCAGGATCGTCATGGCCAGGGTCACGGCCGGCAGGACGAGATGGCGCAGGTGGCCCACGGCGTCGGTACCGAAATCGACATACCCGGTGGCGGGGAACCAGTGCAGTTCGAGCCCTAAGAGCAAGACGAGCAGCAGCCCAATCACGAACGACGGCAGCGTCAACCCCAGCACGGCCACCCCGCCGGCGACCAGGTCCAGCGTGCTGCCCGGACGCTGGGCCGACGCGGCGCCGAGCGGGATCCCCAGCAGCATCGCCAGGAGCAGGGCGGTGACGCCCAGTTCGAGCGAGCGGGGAATACGGGCCGCGAGATCGTCACTGATCCGGCGGCCCGAGAGAAACGCGTTTCCGAAGTCGCCGCGGACGGCTCGGCTCAGCCAGGACGCGTACTGGACGAGCACGGGCCGGTCGAGCCCAAGAGCGTGCCGCAGCGCCGTGACCTTCTCGGGCGAGACGTCGCTTTCGCCCAGCATGACCGTGACGACGTCGCCCGGCACCAGCCGGAGCAGCATGAAGACCACCGTCGCCACGGCCAGCGCGAGCACCAGCGCCGCCGCGAGCCGGCGCACGACATATCCGCCCACGGTGGTCTCCTGCTACCGGTCGAGCCAGGTCTCCACGAGCGAGTACCCTGAGTACCGGCCAAGCGGACCGGGCCAGTGCGTATAGCCCTTCACGTAGGTCCGGGCCGTCTCACCCTGGTCGCCCCAGGCGATGTAGATCCAGGGCGCGAGATCGAGCGCACGCTCGCCGATCTTCTCGTAGAGCCCTTTGCGCAACACCGGGTTGTTTACCACGCGGGCCTGCTCCAGCCAGTTATCGAGCTGATCGTCTTTGAAGCCCACCTGCTTTGCGTATGAGGGCCGGTCAGACTGGTAGAAGTCGGATAGGAAGTCGGGATCGTTGATCCCCGCGGTCAGACCGCGCACCTGAGCCCCGTAGTCGCCGTCGACGTGCCGCTTGAGCACCACGGCCCACTCGGGCAGCTCGAGCGTCACCTGGATGCCCACCTTGGCAAGCTGCGCCTGCAGGACCTGCGAGGTGCGCGTGTGCAGGCTGTAGGTGATCGGCGCGAGCAGTTTGATTTCCAGGCCGTTCGGATAGCCGGCTTCCCGCAGCAGCGTTTTCGCCTTCTCGGGGTTGTACGTGTACTTGCCTTCCAATCGCTCATTGAACGCCCACCACCCCTTGGGGATGACGTCACCGGTGATCGTCCGGCCGCGGCCCTCGAAGATCGTCTTCAGCACGGCGTCGCGGTCGATGGCATAGGCGATCGCCTGGCGTAGCTTCACGTTGTCGTAGGGTTTGCGGGTTGTGTTGAAGATGATGCACATGAAGATGCCGACGTCGACGTGCAGGGCCAGGGTGCGCTCGCCCGCGATGGCGTTCATTTGCTCCTGCGGGGTGAAATCCAGGATCATGATGTCGTTCGCCCGAAGCGCCGTGAGCCGGGTCTGGTCATCGGCGAACGGCACGAAGTCGATCGCGTCGAGATACGGCAGGCCTTTCTGCCAGTAGTCGGGGTTGCGGACCACCTTGACACTGCGGCCCGGTTCCCACGATACGAACTTAAATGGCCCGGTCCCCATCATGGTCGACCGCAGGTTGACCCCGCTCGTCGCCCACTTCCGGCTGACGATCGCCGCGTACGGCTGCGCCAGGTAGGCGATGAACGGTGAAAACGGCTGACGGAGCACCACTTTGATGGTCAGCGGGTCGACGGCGTCGATCGACTGGATCACGCTCAGACTGCCCCGCAGCGAGGCGCCGCTCCTCGCGTCGAGGATGCGCTCCAGCGAGTACTTGACGTCATCGGCGGTCAGCGGATCACCGTTGTGGAACTTCACGTCCTTGCGCAGCCGGAAGGTGATCGACTGCCCCACGACGCTCCACCGCTCGGCCAGGGCCGGGACGATCTTGCCCTCGTGCCAGTACTTCACCAGCCCCTCGTAAACGGCCATTTTGATCGTACCGTTGCTCGCGCCCGAGTTGACGTGGGGGTCGAGATCGGGCGGATCGGTGGAGAGCCCGTAGATGAGCGTTCCCCCGCGCTTTGGCTGCGCCTGCGGGGTTGCCGCCGAACCACTCACCACCAGCATCGCCACCAGGCTCACGGCGACAAGCCAGGTCAGGAAGGGCTTCATACACGTCCCCCTTTGCGGAGCGCGTCAATATCGTCCAGCGTCTTGCCCTCTTGCAGAGATGTCCAGGTCTGCAGCTCGCGCTGCCGGGCCGCCTGGCCATGTTCGAGCACGGTCTCGATACGCGCCGCGGGGATGATCAACACGCCGTCGTCATCGGCGACCACGTAGTCCCCGGGCGCCACGTAGACGCCGCCACACACGATCGGCTCGTTGATCAACCCGCCGAGGTCCAACCGGCGGGTCGTCAGTGGGGAGACACCGCGCGCGAAGACCGGCAACTGGATCTGCGTCAGTTCGACCAGGTCGGTCACCGGACCGTCGAGCACGGCGCCGGCGATCCCGCAATTCTTGGCCGCCAGGCCGAGGTTCCCGCCGAAGGAGGCATGACGCACATCGCCGCGCCGGTGAATCACGAGGACATCGCCGGGCCGGCATTCACGCAGCGCCTGCCGGTAGATCGAGTTGTCGCGCGGCGGCGCGCTGATCGTCAACGCCCGGCCCACGAGCTTGACGGGCCTGAAGATCGGCCGGATGTCGACGTCGAGAAAACCCTCGTCCAGAAAGTGCCCCAGTGTCGAGGGCGGTATCCCTGACAACTTTTGCAGAATGGGATCCATGCACGCACCGGTTTCCACTTGCGCCCAACGAACTCCTACCGGATTACATGAGCTACAGATAGCCCTGGAAGGGCCGGCGCACCAAAGACCCGTACACCCAGTTGGTCAGCGTCACGATGTCGAAGACGGGCAGACCGGTGGCGGCCTGGATCCGGTCCGCGTAGGGGGGCATGTTCGTGCATTCGAGGACCAGCGCGCCGATATCAGGATGCTCGGACACCAGCCGACGCGCTACGGCTTCGTGCTCGCGCGCTGACCGTTCGGGGTCCAGTTCGAGTGCGTCGTCGAGGATCGCGTTGGTGAAATGCCCCTCGTGCTCCAGACCCACGATGTGCAGAAGCGTATCCGGGCCGATCCCAGATTCCCGCAGGTGTTCCGCGGTCAGCGAGGGCGCGTCGATCGTCATGACGCCCACGGAGCGCCCTGGAGGGAGCATACGCGCGACCACCGGCACCTGCAGGAGGCTGGAGGTGAACACGGGGATGCCGACGGCCGCCGCCAGCGCCGACTGGTACCGCGCCAGGAACCCGCAATTGGTCGTGATGGCCCGCACACCGGTCTTCTCCAAATCTCTGGCGGCCCGGATGAACGGCTCCAACAGTGCGGTGTCTGGATGGCGGACAACGCGATCGGGACTCGCCCGTTCCACAACGTGGTATCGCACCGGAAACGAAAAGGTGTGCGCGTTGCCCATGTCGCCGGGAATGCGGGGAAAGCGAGCCTCTAGCATCAGGATGCCAATGGCAAACCCGTACGTATGCTTGCCACCCCGAACGACCATTTCTCCTCGACCTCCGGGCCACCGTTGCGGTTCTGTGTGCCGCGCAAATCCCCCTTTGCGCCTCACGGGGTAGGGGGTGGCGCGTGCACCCGCGAACCTGCGAGAAGGAGGCGCCCATGACCAGAGGTTATCATCTCGGCATTGATATCGGCGGAACCTTTACCGACGTCATCGTGGCCGACCAGGCCGGTGAGATCGTGGCGACACTGAAGACGCCGTCGGTCCCCCAGGCCCCGGAGCAGGCGATTTTCAACGCCATTGAAGATCTGCGTGCCGCGGGGATCGATCCTGGCCACATCAGCCTGTTCGTCCACGGCACCACCCTGGCCGTCAACACGCTGATCGAGCGCACGGGAGCCGTCACGGGATTGCTCGTCACCCATGGCTTCCGCGATGTGCTGGAGATCCGGCGCCTGCGTCTGGAGGACCCCACGAACTTCTACGGTGACAAGCCGCTCCCGCTCGTCCCCCGTCACCTGGTCAGGGAGATCGACGAGCGCCGCCTGGCCGACGGCAGTATCTACCGGCCGCTGGACGAGGGGCAGGTCCGCCGGGCGGTGGCCGGTCTGGTGGCGGACGGCGTGACGGCCGTGGCGATCTGTTTCTTGCACGCCTACAAGAACCCGGAGCACGAGCATCGGGTCCGCGACCTGATCCGCCGTGAGTTCCCCGAGCTCTTCGTGTGCGCGAGCGCCGACGTCTGGCCGCAGCAGCGCGAATACGAGCGTGGGTTGGTGACGGTGATGAACGCGTACATCGGCGCGCGGATGGCTCGCTACTTTCGGGGTCTGGAAGCCGGCGCCCGGGAGCGCGGGCTGCACGCTCAGGTGCTCTCCACGAAGTCGAACGGCGGCGTCATGACCGCGGCGCGGGCGGCGGAGGATCCCGTACAGACACTCCTCTCCGGACCCGCGTCCGGCGTCATCGGCGCGGCGCACGTGGCGCGGCAGGAGGGCTATACGCGGCTGGTCACGCTCGATATGGGCGGGACCAGTGCCGACGTCGCGGTCGTCCAGGGCGAGCCGGCCTATTCGACCGAGAATCAGGTGGGCGACTTCCCGGTGATCATGCCGGCCATTGACGTGACGTCGATCGGGGCGGGCGGCGGCTCCATCGCCTGGATCGACTCAGCGGGGGTGCTCAAGGTCGGCCCGCGCAGCGCGGGTGCCGACCCGGGCCCGGCCTGCTACGGCCGGGGCGGTCGTCACGCGACGGTGACGGACGCCTACGTGCAACTGGGCATCATCGCCCCGGACCGGTTCCTGGGCGGCCGGATGCCATTGCGGGCATCGCTCGCCGAAGAAGCCCTGACGGCCCTCGGCCGCGGGCTCACCCTCACCCCGGTGCAGACCGCGCAGGCGATCCTCGACGTCGCCACGTCGAACATGTACGCGCAGTTCGTCCCGCTCATGGCACGGCGGGGCATCGACCCGCGTGACCTGGTCCTGCTGGCCTACGGGGGTGCGGGGCCCACGCACGGGTTCCTCTTTGCCCAAGAGGTCGGCATCCATACGGTGCTCATCCCGCCGACGCCCGGCACCCTCTGCGCGCTGGGCTGCATCGTGGCCGACTTGCGCAATGACTTCGTGGCCACCGTCTACCGCACCGACCGTACCCTCACCGGTGCCGACCTCGATCCCGTACTCGCCGACCTGGAAGCGCGTGGCCGGCGGTGGCTGGCCGCCGAAGGGGCCCGCGGCATCCACCTCGAGTCCTCCTACGTCATCTACAGCGCCGACATGCGCTACCAGGGCCAGGCGTTCGAAATCGAAGTCGCGATCCCAGCCGATCGCCGGGGCGATGTCGCCGACGCGGTAGGGCGCTTCCATCAACGGTACCACGAGATCTTCGGCGTGAGCGACCCGACGGCACCCGTTGACTTCATCAATCTTCGGGCCACCGTCGTCGGCGTGACGCCAAAGATCGCGGGGCCGGGCCGCGCGGCGCCGGCCGGCGGGGCCCGGTCTGAGACCCGCCCCCTCTTCTGGAGGGGCACCACAGGTCTGGCCACGATCGTCCCGCGGGCGCTGATGCGGGCCGACCGCGCGGTCGCAGGGCCGGCCGTGATTGAGCAATATGACACGACCGTGTTCGTGCCGCCCGGGTATCGCGTGCGCGCCGACGCGCACGGCAATCTCATCGGCGAGGTGGCCTGATGCCAGTTGATCCCGTCTTCCTGGAGATCTTCAAGAACCGTATCCAGGCGATCAGCGAAGAGATGGCCAGCGTCGTGCTCCGGACGGGCTTTACCGTGTTTGTCAAAGAAACGGCGGATTTCGGCACGTTCCTGCTGACCCCAAGAGGCGAGACGTTCGGATCGCCCGCCGTGACCGGCGTGAACCTGTCGCTGGGGATGCCCGGAGAGGACACCATCGCGGCTATCGATGAATGGCATGAGGGCGACATCGTCATCACCAACGACCCGTTCACCACGGGCGGCATGGCGACGCATCTGGCGGACGTCTTTCTCGTGCGACCCGTCTTCGCCCGGGACCGCCTGATCGCGTTTGGCGTCGCCTTCATCCATTCGTCGGACGTCGGCGGCAAGGTGCCGGGCAGCATCAGCCCCACGGCCTATGACATCTACCAGGAAGGCGTGCGCATCGCGCCCGTCAAGCTGTACGACCGCGGCGTGCTGAACAAAACCGTGCTGCGCCTGTTCCTCGACAACTGCCGGATTCCCGACCAGAACTGGGGTGATCTCAAAGCCTTGATGGCCGGCCTGAGCGTCGGTGCGCGGCGCCTGAACGAGCTGGCGGACCGCTATGGGGTCGACGAGGTCGAGACGGGCATCGAGGCGCTGTTGGAGTACGCCGAACGCCAGGCGCGAGCGATGATCCGCGAGTTCCCCGACGGCGAGTTCACGTTCTGGGATTATCTCGAAGACGGTCCCGGCGGCTACCCCATGCGCCTGCGGTGCCGGCTCGTCATCAACGGGGATGAGATCTTCATGGACTTCGAGGGCACCGATCCGCAGGCACGCGTGGCCTTCAATCTCCCATCGTGCAACAAACAGGGGCACTACATGCTGGTGCCGACGCTGATCCGATACTTCCGTACGCTCGATCCGGCGATCCCGTGGAACGCCGGGTTGGTCCGGATGATCAGCAATAACGCGCCGGCCGGCAGCCTATTGAACCCGCAGCCGCCGGCCTCCGTGGGCGTCCGCGCCGCCACCTTCATTCGCCTGATGGACGTGGTGCTCGGCGCCTTGAGCCAGGCGCAGCCGGACCGCCTGCCCGCCGCCGGCGCCGGCCAGGCGTGCATCGTGTTGCTGTCGATGATTGATGCACAGAGCGGCCGCCAGCGCGTGGGCGTCGTGCAGCCGATCTGCGGAGGATCGGGAGGCCGTCCCATGCGCGACGGTATCGACGGCATGGATTTCTCGGTCGGCTATCTCCGCAACGTGCCCGCGGAAACCCTCGAGACGGACATGCCCATCGTGATCGAGCGGTACGGCCTACGGCCCGACTCGGGTGGGCCGGGAACATACAGAGGCGGGTGCGGCATCGAATTGACGGTACGGGTCTTCGCCCCCGACACGGTATTGACGGCGAGAGGGATGGAGCGGCTGCGGTTCCGCCCGTGGGGTCGTGAGGGCGGGTTGCCTGGTGAACCCGGGACCGCCGCCACAAACATGGGAACCCCCGAGGCGACGCCGACCGGAAGGATCGACGAGTTGCTGCTGCAGCCCGGCGATGCCATTACGTTTCTCTCCCAGGGCGGAGGCGGGTTTGGGAATCCGTACTTGCGCGACCCCGGTGCGGTGTTGTGGGACGTACGCCGCGGGTTGGTCTCGGCCGAAGCGGCGCGGGAAGACTACGGCGTCGTCATCGCGGATGAGCGCGTGGACGATGCGGCGACGGCGGTGCTACGTGCCGCCAACACGCCGTCCCGCACTCCATTTGACTTCGGCCCGGAACGCCGGCGCTTCGAAGCCGTCTGGACCGACGCCATGCAACTGGCGCTCAACCGTGCGCTCCACGATTATCCGCTGGCCCTGCGGAACTATCTGAAACTGCGGGCCATGCAGGACGTCGACCGACGGGTGGCCGCCGGGGACCGCGTGGAGCCGTCGGACATCGAAGCCCTGGTGCACGCGCTGGCCGAGGGGATGACAGCCGGGCACAGGATGCGCGCCGCGCAGCCCGCGAAGGCGACGTAGGCTCCGTTAGAGGATCAGGTGCAGGTCGCCGAATTCGTGCCAGAGGTAGCCCGCACCAAGAGCGGCCTGATATGCGCGCTCCACGTGGCGGCGTCCGGCGATCGCCATGAGCATCGCCAGATGCGACGCATTCGGCTCGTGGAATCCGCTCAACCCGGCGTCGACACCGCGCACCCCGCGCGCGGGCGTGCCC
>JBGPNN010000128.1:0-9753 GCA_041487495.1 bacterium | reverse complement strand
GTCCACACTATCGAACGGCAGTACATGCGGGCCTCCCAAAACTTCGGAGTCTCGGGACTCAAGCTGCTCCGCCTCGTCATCCTGCCCGGCGCGCTCCCGCAGATCATCGTGGGGATGCGGATCAGCATCGGGGTGGCCTGGCTGGTGGTCGTGGCCGCCGAGATGATCGCGCTGTCGGCTGGCCTGGGGTTTCTGATCATGGATTCCCGGAACGCCGGGAACCGTTATGACCTCGTGGTGGCCGGGATGGTCCTGATCGGCGTGATCGGACTTCTGCTGGACAGCCTCATGCGGCGCCTCGAGCGGCTCAAAGTGGTGCAGTGGCGCTATGCCCGATAAGATTACCGTCAAGGATCTCTCGAAAGCTTTCCTTTCCCGGCGAGGTCCTCTGTCGGTGCTTGAGGGGATCGAATTCGCGGTCGATGACGGCGAGTTTGTCGCCATCGTCGGCCCGAGCGGCTGCGGTAAGACCACGTTGTTAAACATCATCGCGGGGTTTGAACGGCCGGACCGGGGCGAGGTGCGCGTCGACGGCGTGCCCGTGAGCGGCCCGAGTCCCAAGAGGATCGTGATGTCGCAGCAGGGGTCGGTCTTTCCGTGGCTCAGTGTCCGCGAGAACCTGACCTTCGGCCTCGACGGCGCCCCCGAGGCTGAGCGCCGGCGCATCGCCGACCATTACATCACGCTGGTCGGGCTCCAGGGATTCGAGCGCGCTTTCCCTCACGAGCTCTCAGGCGGGATGCTCAAGCGGGTGGAGGTGGCCCGCGCCCTCGCCGTGCAGCCGGAGATTCTCTACATGGATGAACCGCTCGCGGCCCTCGATGCCCTGACGCGGTTTCGCATGCGGATTGAACTGCTCCGGATTCTCTCCGGCGAGCGCCACACGAGCTTACTGGTGACACATGACGTGGAAGAGGCTATTCACATGGCCGATCGGATCTTGATCCTCTCTGCCCGGCCCGCGAAGATCCGGACCGTCATCAACGTGCCCTTCCCCCACCCCCGCAAGCTATCAAGCCCGGACGTCCTCGCCCTCAAGGAGCAGATCCTGCGCGAGTTGGGCGTCGAGGCACTCGCCACAACCTAGACTTTCCCGCCGGCAAGCGGGGCATAACCCTGCGGGGAGATGTCGACGTCACAGGCCTTCACTGATCAGCTTGCCCGCGCATACCGGGAAGCCCGGGTGCTTGTCCTTGGCGATCGTACGCCCAAGGTCGATCGCGCGTTTGCGCTTCATCGGGAGTTCCTCGCCATCCGCGCCTCGTATGTGATGGAGCAGGATGGCAGCGCCTCCGAATGGGAGGCGACCTTGCTCGAACGGACCCGCCGGGCGATCATCGTGGCCCTGCGCCGTCAGGCAGTGGCGATCCGAGAGCGGTGGTCTGAGAGCAGGGGCTCCCTGGACATCGAACAGTCATCACCTCACGCGGATCTCGAGCACGCGCTACAGCTTTCGACCGCGGCCATGCAACTCCACGTGGACGGCGATCGCGACGCGTCAAGGACCGCTCAAGTGGTCGAATATCTCCGCCAGACTCTGGCCCAAGTAGATCTACTTGCGCCGCCGCCGTTGCCGGCGCCAGAGCCACCGCGTCCCATGCCGACATCGACGACGGCTGAAGCCTCCGACACCGCGGCCGCGGCCGTGGCCGGGGCGGCTTCCGTCCTTCCCGGCACACCCAGCGCCGTCGTCACGGCTCCTGAAATGGATTCGCCGCCCGAGCCCGTCATGGCCGCCGGCCCGGGTGAGGCGATGGGCCCACCGAACGTCGGGGAGACATCCCCAATCCCGTCCCGGAGCCCACGCGGCCGCTCGCGTCTCGCGCTCTTGACCGCTGCGGGATTCGTCTTTGTGATCGGGCTCGTCACCGCCTTCTGGAGGATCGGCACGGTTGGACCGATCGTCAATAACGGCGGCGACAAGGCGCGGCCTTCGGACGGCGTCGCCGCGGCGGCCCCAACACCGGCCCCATCGCCCAGTGCAGCCAGAGTCGCGACCGTTCTCCTGAAGTCGGACCCGAGCGGCGCCCAGGTGACCGTCGGCGGAGATTTGCGTGGTATCACGCCTCTGAACATCGAAGGTAAACCCGGTGAGTCACTGAGTGTCGTCATGCAGAAAGGCAACCGGGTCTGGCGTGGCGTCCTGAAGGTGGGCGAGGAGGACCAGCAGACCGTGATCATCCGGCTGCCCCTCCCCAGGGCGGCGCAAACGCCGCGCCCGCAGCCCACCACGGTCGCGCGCCGGAGTAGCCAGACACGCTTCGATGCCACCCTGCGAGAGGGGATCGACTTGTACAAGAACGGGTGGTTTGGGCCCGCCGCGGCGCGCTTCCGAGAGGCCGCGACGATCGATCCAAAGTCACCGCAGGCCTATCTCTGGCTCGGACGAGCACTCATGCGATCTGATCGACAAACCGAGGCACGACGCGCGCTCGAAAAGGTCCTCGAGCTCGAGAAGACAGGCCCCGAAGCCGAAGAGGCTGCCGTGTTGCTGAGCAGGTTCCCGTAACACGACGCAAGACACTGGGGGGAACGCCGGATGAATCATACGTCGCTGTTCGACCAGCTCCAGCATCTTGAAGACCTCATCGAGGTGTATGGCGACGTCCTCATCGCATGGGAACTGCGGCAGGCGCCCGAGAGTGTTGTCCCGGTGCTCGCCGAGGTGGGTCGGCTCGATGCATCGCAGGTTCATGCCCTATTGGAAGAAATTCTCATCGGGGGCGGCGCTCGTCTGTTCACGGAATTCCAGGCTATCGAGGCTACCGCGCGCCAGGCCGGTGACGCTGAGGCGTTGAAGGCCGCGGAACGGGTGCGCCAAGCATTGCTGCACATCGGCCGATACAACGCCGATGCCCTTGCTTGGGGCATGGGGTCGCGGCAGAAGCTTCGGACATCCCTGCAAAACATCGAGCGGGATTGAGCCTCCCGAGCGACACCTGATTGCACGTCCGCAAGTGTCTGGACGCCGCTTGGGTTGGGCAAAACTCGTACGGCGGGAAGCCTTCCGGAGTCCCACACGGGTACTTCCGCGTCCATTTCACCGTCGCGCCGCTACCGGTGCTGGGGGTTAGGGATTTGGCAACGGTCGATGAACAGGGGAACCCCTCATCGAACCGCACGGACCGTCGATTCCTCACGCACCTTGGCCTACACGGGAAATTCATTCTACTGATCATCTGCTGGTTGTTGATATTGTTCGGCGCCACGGTGACCGCGATCACCGCCAACACGAGCGAGCAAGCCTCGGTGGCTCGCGCTCGGAACCTCACCCTTGGGATCGGATTTGGTCTGCTGGGGGCTGCGGCGTTCACCTATATCTTGGTGCGGACGATTACGCGGCCCATCTCTGTGCTGATTGCCGGAACACGCGCGGTCGCGGCGGGCAATCTGGACACGAGAATCGACATCTATACAAACGACGAGCTCGAGGTCCTGGCCACGTCATTCAACCAGATGACGGTCAGCCTGCGGAAGATGACCGAGAAACTCCAGTCCAGCGCTATTCGCGACCCGCTCACCGGGCTGCCGAACCGGACGCTGTTCATGGACCGGCTCCGGCATGTGGTTGACCGTGGCAGCCGCCAGGACGCCTTGGGCTTTGCCGTGGTCTTCCTGGATGTGGACCGATTCAAGCTGCTCAATGACAGCTTCGGGCACGGCGCCGGCGATCAACTGCTGGCAGACCTAGGCCGCCGGCTGCTGACGTGTCTGCGGCCGGGCGATACGATTGCCCGGCTGGGTGGAGATGAGTTCGGCCTGCTGCTCGAAGACCTTCCCGCGGCCCGCCAGGCCGTCATGGTCGCCGAGCGCATCAAGCGCAAGTTGGAAAAACCCTTTGATCTGCGCGGGCAGGAGGTCTTCATCTCGGCAAGCCTGGGGATCGCGGTGGCGCCGCTGGAGAACGCCGATCCCGAGACGCTGTTGCGCAACGCCGACACGGCGATGTACCGCGCCAAGAACTCGGGGCGGGGCACCTACCAGGTCTTCGACGAGCAGATGCGCCAGGAAGTGTTGAAGACGCTCCAAATGCAGACGGCGCTCCGTCGCGGGTTCGACCGCAAGGAGTTTAGCCTCGTCTACCAGCCGATCGTGCTCTTGCGGACCGGCAAAGTCGTCGGCTTCGAGGCGTTGTCCCGCTGGAGTTATCCGAACGGGCGCTCGGTGTCCGCGAGTGAGTTCATCGCGATCGCCGAAGAGACCGGGTTGATTATTCCGATGGGCGAGTGGGTCCTCGGCGAGGCCTGCCGCCAGATGCGCCGATGGTTAACCACCTACCCGCCGCAGTCACCGCTGTGGATCAGTGTGAACCTCTCCCGCCGGCAACTCGCGCACTCCGAACTCGTCCACTATGTCGGCCGTCTCCTTCGGGAAACGGAATTGGATCCATCGCGGTTGATGCTGGAGATCACCGAGAGCGCCATCATGGAGGACGCCGAGGACGCGGCGCGAACGCTCGCCACCCTGCGCGCCATGGGGATTCGGATCGCGATCGACGACTTCGGGACCGGCTACTCGTCCCTCAGCTTGCTCCAGCGGTTCCCCATCGATGTCGTGAAGATCGACCGCAGCTTCGTCGCCGAACTCGACACATCGTCGTCCGACGGCTCTCAGGTCCTGCGCGCGATCACCAGCCTGGCTAACAATCTCGGGTTGGACGTCGTCGCGGAAGGTGTGGAACGGGATGACCAGGTAGCGCTCCTGCAGGAACTCGACTGTACGTACGGCCAGGGCCATTACTTCTCATACCCACAGGATGCGGTCTCGGTAGCGATTCTGCTCGGAGAGGGGGGCACCGCCATCTCCGGTCAGGTCTCCAGCGACACGGCCCCGGCGCTCATCCTTCCCGCCATCACCGGCTCGGAGTCCTAAGCGGCCGCTAGTAGCGCAACTCCAGTCTGACCGGACCCCGCATCGCAACATCGCGCCGCCATTCCAGGTCTTCGGTAGCCAGACGCAGATGAGGATAGCGTCGCAGGAGGGTCGCTAGGGCGACCGGGAGTTCGACGCGAGCCAGCGGCGCGCCGATGCAGAAATGGATCCCGTAGCCGAACGCCACGTGGCGGTTGTCTTTGCGGGTGATGTCGAATCGAGCCGGCTCAGGAAACTGGGCCGGATCATGATTTGCGGCACCCGGCATCGGCAGGACGAGCTCGCCGGCGCGGATGCGCTGTCCGTCGATCTCGGCATCCCCGGTCGCCAGTTTCCACCCGCGCTGCACCGGCGTGTCGTAACGCCAGATCTCCTCGACGGCGGACTCCATGAGCTCGGGGTGCCGGCGCAGCAGGTGGAGCTGGGCGGGATGGCGCAGCAGGGCCAGCATGCCGTTTGCCAACGTGTACGTGGTCGTCTCGTGGCCCGCGATAAAGAGTGTCACGACGGTGGACACCAGTTCGTCCAGGCTGAGCGTCCCCTGGTCTACCGCCTCGATGAGGACCGTCATGAGGTCGTCCCGTGGGTCGTCGCGGCGGCGTTCGGCCAGCTGGAGCGTGTACTCGCGAATGCCCGTCACATGTGTCTGGGCCGTCGCGACCTGGTCGGCGGTCGCGCGCCCCACGCTGCTGAACAACTGGTTGACGCCATTCGCCCAATCCCGGAACTGCGCACTGTCATCGGTCGGCGTGCCGATCATCTCGGCGATGATGGTCGCCGGCAGGGGGAATGACAGATCGGCGATCAGGTCCAATCGACCGTCCCCACGCGCGTCGACGGTGTCCAGTAGCGTGTCGACGACGGCCTGGACGCGCGGAAGCATCTTCTCCATCTGGTGAGGGGTAAAGGCGCGATTGAGCAGCGTGCGCATGCGTGTGTGGTGCGGGGGGTCGGCATGGGCCAGGTTGGCGGCAAAGTGTACTTCGAGGTTCCCCGCGGCACCCCGCGCGTCCTCGGGCACATGGGCCAGCATGTGGTCGACGCGCCCCTTGTTGGAGAACCGCTTGTGATCACGCAGTGTGGCAACGACGTCCGCGTAGCGAGTCAGCACCCACCCGCCCCAGGCATCGCTCCATACGACCGGCGCCTGTTCACGCATGAGATCGTACGTGGGGTAGGGATCCGCGAAGAACACTGGCGCGGTCAGGAGATGATCGAAGTTTGTCAACAGCCTACTTGATTCCGACGTTCGTTTCCGATTCCTGCCCGGATCCACCGGTGCAACTCCTGAGCGGTCACGCAAGTCCCAGGATTGAGGAGCCGGCCTGGAGCCGATCGTAGGATGAAAAATCCATGCGGCGAATGCTGCCCGGTGAATTTGGTGCCCGTGGCGCGGGCCGAAATCTTTGGCGCCGCCAGGCGCAAGGGGTTGGCCAGCGCGTTATCGTCCCAATGAACGATGAGATCCGGTAGGTGTTCAGGCGGACCGCCGGCGACGCCACCAGGGCGGAGAACATCCTTCACAACTCTCGATCCGTCCTCGGTCAAGAGGCCGCGGAGCGCCTGCTCGAGTCGCGTGCAAACTTCATCATACTCTTCGCCGTCGATGATCCCGCGGATTTCCCGTCCTTTCAGATTCAGCCTGATCCATCCATGCTGATCCGTTGGCACGGGGAAGGCGCCGGTCCGGGACCAATCATAGGGTAGCCGGACTTTCGCCTGAGGCGGGCGTAAGGCCCCAGAGGCGGTCTTCCTGTAAAGACGCCGCAGCGGATTTGGAACGGCCTGTTTGAAACTTGACACAGCCCACTGGCGTCGCTCCAACCAACTTCGTGCGCGCCATCTCGTGACCGAAGCCAGTCCCAAGGCTCGCAGAAGTGGATCGAGAATCACTGGGATGCCCCGCGTCGCGCGCATGCCATGGAGGGAAAAGACCAAGACCGTCGCATCAGCACCGGCAGCATCGATCAGCTGACCGATTTGCCGATCAACTTCTCGATACACATCTACCAGGGCGCCATCCCCCGGATCAAGCGTATGCCAGAGGTAATGTGATGCATGGTGGACTTCGCTGAACACGGCCAAGAGCATGTCGAGCCGGAGCTCCGCGAGGAGCCGGGCGGCCAGGGCGCCGCGGAGTCGCACGCCGGCTCGGCACTCAGTCCCCAGCCTTTGCTGGGCCTTCCAGTCCCGGGGACTCGCCACGTCCACCCGGCTCATACGCAGCGGGTGCTCCCCGGCAGTGCGCGCCAGCCACTCGTGCCGGTCTCTTGGGGAAACCATCATATGTCCGCGCATCCGATCGTGAGCGCCCCATTCTGAGATCTGGATGCCGCGATCCAGGCCAACGACGGGAGCGAAGGGGACATCCAGGATTCCGACGGCATAGCCCTCCTCAGACAGCGCTTCCCAGAAGGGCGTCAGGTGGTTCGTCGTGAGACGGACCAGGCACATCGCCTGCGAATCCCACGGAAGGATCGAGTAGATGCCGTGTTCAAGCGGGCCCTTCCCGGTCATGAAGGTCGGCCATACCGTCCCGCTGCCGACATCCGCAGGTGAGCGCACCTCCCCCCAGACGCCACGCGTAAGCAGACCCTGCAGCGAAGGCAGCTTGCCCTCATCAACCAGCTTCCTGACCAGGGTTGGCTCGGCCGCGTCGATGCCTATGGCAAGGACGCGAAGAGCGCTAGATGGGCTCATCAAACAGATCTCGGGGATTGATGGGCCGGTGCTCTGCCGCGGACCGCGCGCAGGCCTCAAGGACCGCCACCGTGTGCAGGTTGTCCCGGCCGCTGCATTCCGGCTCCTCCCCGGTGCGCATCGCTCGGGCCAGCTGGTCGATCAAAGCGGATTCCGGGACAAGGTGGGGCGCAGTACCCACGATCCGCGGAACGCGCCCCTCGCCGATGAGCACCAGCCAGCGGCGCCAGGTCATGAGGATGCCCCGTTCGGAAACGATTCGCAGCCAGGATGCCGGTCTGGAGTCGTACGTGGCGGTAAACACGCCCCGCGTCCCGTCGGCGAATGTGAGCAGGATGGACGCGGAGGCGCCAGGCCCCAGGCGGCTCCAGGGCAGGGCGAAGCTCTCCGCCGTGACCGCGACGACGTCCTGGCCAAGAACATAGCGGAGCAGGTCAAGATGGTGGACCGCAGTTTCCCAGAGAATGCCGTTGGGGAGCGCTGACACGGCCGGCCGGAGGTACGCGTTGCTCCGGCACACCTGATAGGCGACCATGCCGACACGGCCGATCGTCCCCGTACGCAGGAATCGCCTGAGAGTTTGCGTCATGCCCGTGTAGCGGTAGGTCTGTCCGACGACGAGAGGGACCTTCGCCTCAGCGGCCATGGCCACAAGGCCGCGTGCGTCGCGAAGAGTCAACGCAAACGGCTTCTCCACCAGCAGCGGGATTCGACGTGCCAGCACGGTTCGGCTGGGGAGCAAATGGTGATCAATGGAAGTCGCAACGATGACCGCTTGGGGCCGCGCATCGTCCACAGCGTCCTCGAGGCGTGCGTAACAGCGTTGGGCCGGGATCCCCATGGCAGCCGCCTCCCGGAGCGCCTGGCTGTCGACGTCCACGCACGCCACGATCTCGTATCCAGAGATCTGCCGGAGGGCTTGTACCCACTGGCGCCCTCGGAGTCCCATCCCCACGATGCCTACCCGAATCGCCACTCCACCGGTCTCCAGTCATCGATCTTTGCGCTCGCCCTCCAGTCGCGAAGGCGATACAACCCTTGCGACAGACGCTTGTAGAGTGCCGGACTGAGCTCGCCGAGCGTCGCCAGCCCGAGCACCTGCAGGGTCGACCGGCTTACGCGGATGCCGCGAAGTGATTTCATATCCTTCAGAATCCCGGGGCGATCGCCGGCCCACAGCCGCAAGGATCCCACTGAATTAAGCCAGTACAGCTCCGCCTCTTTGTCGGCATCCACTCGCCCGAGACCGCCCTCCAGAAGCGGCGTGTAGTCTTGGCCGGCGCGATAGAGGGCGAGGCACTGGTACATTAGGTGGAAGGCTTCTCGCACCTGGTGCCGGGGAGCACTCAATCTGACGGATAGTGAGTGGCAGCGCAGACGGTAAAGCGGAGAGGGGAGGACAAGGATGCGCGCTCGGTGAGACATCCGGATGAACAGGTCGCGGTCTTCCCAAAACGTGCAGGCCTGCCGGTACCCGCCGACTTCGTCAAACGCCTGGCGCCGGAACATGGCGGACCCATGAGGGAATGGTGGCGCGGTTCCTCGGCGGAGCAGCGTGGAGCGGTCCCGCGTACGAATTACCCGCCCGCCCGCATCGATAGCCACTGAGAGGGTTCCCACCAGGCAGACGCCAGGGTGAGCTTGCAGGACCTCCCATTGGCGCCCTAACCGCTCCGGATGGGAAATGTCATCCGCATCCATCCGGGCGCAGATCGGTGCTTGAGCCTCCCGGACGACACGGTTGGCGCTGCCAACTACACCCAACCGGTCCCGGCTCGTGACGATGCGGATGCGGTCATCCCGTCTGGCCCACTCGCGCAAGATGCCGGCAGTCCGATCGGTAGAGGCATCGTCCAAGATAACAAACTCGAAGTCCCGGAAGGTTTGATGCACAATGCTCTCGAGGCATTCCAGCAGGTAGTCTTCTCCGTTGTAGACAGGCATCACGACACTGAGTGAGGGCATTGTCCAGCCCCAATTCCAAGGGTTAACGGGGGAATCCTGTTGCAAGCTCTTACGAGGAGCGGCGTCGGGCGTTCTCGAAATGGCCACACGCTGCGAGCGCTGCATCCCCGCCGCTGTTGGTGTCGACGACTGAAGACCCAGGCACGGAGGTGACATGAGTGCCAGACTCGGTGAAGCTTCAACGCTTCGTGAAGTCGCTGCAGAATAGTGAATTCG
>JBGPNN010000127.1:0-9796 GCA_041487495.1 bacterium | reverse complement strand
TCCCAACACGGCCACCCCCACGGCCTTCAGCGCATCGATGAACTTCATGTCCGAAGCTGGCTATCACCGGTATGTGAACCACCAGCAGACCGGCCAGTGGACCCCCTTCACACCGTAAGCTGAAGAGCGGACAGGTAACAGCTGGGCACAGACTGGGCTTCCCACCTCTTCGAAGCCCAGTCTGAGGCTCGGAATGCGCGATCTTGAAGACGTCTCGCTGAACCCTCTCCTTGGGCATGGAACATCCAAGTCGCAACCGTACGTAGGGATGATTATAGGGACCGAACGACGTATACTTAAGCCAGCTAGCGTCCCGTGGAGACGAGCCCATGACACCACGAAAACCGCAGCGCGCAGCCCGGTTCGATCTCAAGGCGTTCCTCGCAGGAGCGGGGGACGGACGAACCATTGTGGAGTACCGACAGAAGCAGGCGCTCTTCGCGCAAGGGGATCCTGCAGATGCGGTGTTCTACATTCTCAAAGGCAAGATCAAGCTGACAGTGCTGTCCAGACACGGCAAAGAGGCGGTCATCGCGATGTTGGGGCCAGATGACTTCTTTGGCGAAGGCTGCCTGGCCGGTCAGCACCTTCGCATGGCGACCGCGACGGCGACGACCGATGTCTCCATCATGCGGCTTGAGAAGAAGGGCATCATCCGCTTGCTGCATGAGCAGCCTACATTCTCAGACCTGTTCATGTCGTATGTGCTGTCCCGCAATATTCGCATCGAAGAGGACCTCGTCGATCAACTGTTCAATTCAAGCGAGAAACGGCTGGCGCGGACGCTCTTACTGCTGGCTCACATCGGCAAGGAACGAGAGGCTGAGGTGGTCGTTCCCAACATCAGTCAAGAGAGTCTGGCGGAAATCATCGGCACGACGCGGGCCCGTGTGAGCTTCTTTATGAACAGGTTCCGGCAGTTGGGCCTCATTGAGTATAACGGTGAGCTGCGAGTGCACAGTGCACTCCTCAATATCGTCCTGCACGACTAAATCCTCGGATCTCCTCGCGTAGAACAGTTCGTTCGGATAGAATGCGGGCTTTCGCAGCCATTCGTGTATTTAGGCTCCTGTGAGCAAATTTGAACAGACGGCACATCCTTCCCCTGCTATTTTGTTGAAGCGAACTGATGCGCGTGGCGCAAACGCGATAACGTGGTCGTCGGCTGGGCCTCGCGGAGCGCGCGGGCATGAGTACACTCAAGGCTATGTTGAGGTACGTCGTATGAGAGGCAAAAAGCCCTTGCGGCTCGATCTCGAGGCCCTCCTCGCAAGTCGCGGAGATGCACGGGCCATTGTGGCATTCCGAGAGCAGCAGGTGCTCTTCGCGCAAGGGGATCCTGCTGACGCCGTCTTCTACATTCTCAAGGGCAAGATCACGGTCACCGTGCTGTCCAGGCACGGGAAAGAGGCGGTCATCGCGATGTTGGCGCCGGGCGACTTCTTTGGCGAAGGCTGCCTGGCCGGTCAGCGCCTCCGCATGGCAACCGCGACGGCGACGACTGATGGCTCCATCGTGAGGCTTGAGAAGAAAACAATGATCCGTTTGCTGCATGACGAGCCCACACTGTCGGAGCCGTTCGTGTCGTACATGCTTTCCCGCAATATTCGCACCGAAGAGGACCTCCTTGATCAACTGTTCGACTCAACCGAGCAACGGCTAGCGCGGACGCTCTTACTGCTGGCTCACGTCGGCAAGGAACGAGCGGCTGAGGTTGTAGTTCCCAAGGTCAGTCAAGAGAGTCTGGCGGAAATGATCGGTACGACGAGGGCCCGTGTGAGCTTCTTCATGAACAGGTTCAGGCAGCTGGGCCTCATTGAGAACAAGGGTGGGTTGCGCGTGCACAGTTCCCTCCTGAATATTGTCCTGCACGACTAGATCCGCAGCAGTTCCTCCGTTTGAGACCCGTTGTGAGCGATTTTGAACAGACGGCCGGTCGGTTGCCGTGGTACTTTTCACTTGGACAGATGGATGCAAAGGGAGGTGCGCGACGTGAATATTCTCGCATGGATCATCGTCGGGATTGTCGGGGGCTGGCTAGCGAAAACAGTGGTGCGGGAAGAGGGCGCCGGCGGGGTCCTCGCGGATCTTGTCGTCGGCGTCATCGGCGCGCTCATCAGCGGATGGATCTTCTATTCCTTCGGCCACCCAGCAGCTGACAATCTCAATATCGGCTCGATGGTGATTGCCTTCATCGGAGCTGTGGTGTCTCTCCGGATCCTGCGGCTCCTGACCAGGAACCGGGCCAGAGTCTACAGCATGATTGAAATTTCGCCGACAGCTTGAGTCTAGGCGGATGCTGCGCCATGCGTAGACCCTGGCACAAATCAAAGTGGTTGCGCACCGGAGGTATGGTGCTGCTGCTTGTGCTGGTGGCAGCGGTGGCGATCCCCTTCCTCGTCCCGGCCGACCGGTTCCGGCCGCTGCTTGTCCGGTCTATCGAAGGCTTCACCGGGCGTAAGGTTCAGATCGACGCGCTGAGGCTCTTCCTGCTGCCGACGGTCCACCTGCAGGCCGTCAACATCCGCGTAAAGAACCCCGAGGGGTTCCCCGACAGCGACGTGATCGTCGTGAAGTCGGTCGACCTCGGCATTGCGCCCCGCGCGCTGCTCTCCCGTCGGCTGGTTGTCACGTATGTCACCATCAAGGGTGTGCGTGCGAATCTGCTTCGTGATCTGGCCGGCAGGACGAACTATGATTTCGGCCCGCTCGCGCCAGGATCATCGGGAGTCGTCACCGCGCCCGGCGATGGTACTTCCTTCCTGTCGCTCGACGGCATTGGGGCGGTGACCATACGGAACGCGGAAGTCGCATTCAGCAACTACGCCCGGCGCCGTCGGCAGGCCACGCTATTGTTCACGTTCACCGGACTCAGCGCCAGGATTCAGAACATCCGGCTGGATGCGCCGGACTGGACGAAAGGCTTCGAGTTGACCTCTGACCTGCGAAGCGTAACGTTCTCCATCCCAGCGTTGACCAAGCCCGTGCTGATCCAAAGGGGACTGTTCACGATCACGAGGGGCACAGGGCGGGGAACAATGGCAACAACACTGGAAGGGATGCACGCGGACGGCATGCTCACGGTCGCTCGCTTTGATCCCCTCTCTATCACGTTCACGGTTAGGGTTCCCGAACTCGATCTCGTTAGACTGGGCACATTGATGGTCAACGTCTCCGGGGACGGGCCGGACGCCGAGGCGGCGCCTGCGCAGCACCGCCTGCTGGCACGCGGAGATGTGAAGATCGACAAGATCCTGTATGCTCCGCTTGCGGCCGAGAGCATGAATGGCCGGCTGAGCGTGTACACGGACACCGTCAAATTGGACTCCTACAGGCTCTCCTTCTATGCCGGCACCGTCCAGGGCGCGGCCGCGGTGGACGATCTTGCCTCCGGCCTGCCGGCTATGGTGACCGCGAAGGCGCGTGGGATCAACCTCGCTGAGATGATGCGAAGTGCCGCACCCCGCGCGCGGAAGATCACCGGCACGCTCGAAGCCGACTTCCACATAGCCACAGCATTCGGACGAGACCCGAAGGCGCCACTGACGGGCGCGGGCACGTTCGCGGTGCGCAATGGGACCCTCGAGGGGCTGGACCTCAAGAGCAACCTGGCAAAGATGGCCAGAGTCATGCAACCCGACGTGCCTGGGGGCGCCACCCGATTCACCTACTTCGGCGGGGACGTTCGCATCGCGCAGCAGCGCGTGTACAGCGACTCTCTGCGGTTCGAGGCGGACGGTCTGGAAGGAACAGCGGTGGGCAGCTTCGGCATCAACAAGACGCTGGACTACGCGGGGACAGGCACGCTGAAGACCTTGACATCGAAGACGTCGGGGGCACGGGGTGCGTCACTGTCGGTGGGGAGGATGTTGGGCGACGTGGTGCGAGGAGCCGCGGTCGCGCTTGGTGTCCGCGTAACGTTCTTGTTGGCAGGCACCTTCGACGATCCGCAGTTCTCCCTGGGCCGCGCCCAGCCGCATCCCGGGCAGCCTAAACAGGGACTCCACTAAGGCCAGCACTCAATTTCCCGTATGTGAGCCGATGTGAGCAGTTTTGAACAGACGGCACAGCTGTGCCGTGTTACGTTTCATTCGGACGAATAGATGACTTGATGATTTAAGGAGAAACACGATGAAAAGGCTCGCGAGCATTGTCCTTGGCGTGATGCTGCTCTCCGCGGCGCTGGCGGGTGTCGCGTCGGCTCAGGAGCCTCCGAAGCTGACCAAGCTCACGGCATTTTCCGGGCAGGCGAACTTCATGTCCGAGGCCGGTTATACCCGGTACCTGAAACATGGCCAGACTGGCCAGTGGACGCCGTTTACCCCATAAACAGAAGGGCAGATAGTTACGCGGAGGGACGACAATGAAACTTGCGGCCATAGCGATCGTTGCCCTGCTGATCCTCGCGGGGATTACAGTGGGTCAAGAAAAGAGAGCCACCATCACAGGATTCCCGCCATATGCCCTGGGTTCGGACCAGATTCCGAATATGACGGCTGACTTGACGGCGGGTTCCGCGGTGATCTACACATCGAGGGTTCCAACTGTCCGACACAGCAAGCGAATCCAGGCCGCGTTGGGCAGTTACAACTATTCTGCGACACTGACTTTGGAGTTTTGGAACGACAAAATAGCCGTCATTAGCATCGATTGGCCGTCCGCCGCGTTTTCTTCTATGAGTGATTGGCGAAATCGCAGCTACAATCTTCGCAATCAATTGGTCTCCTCATATTCAGATACGCTGGTAAAGCAAGACATCATCTCTGACCAGGGCGGGGCTGTGCGGCTGAAGGATGCTCAGGGCAACCAACTGATCATGCTATCTTCGTACACGCATTTTGACATCTCATTGATCTACCTCTGGGGGCCTTATGGCGTAGCCGTAGACGACGCCCCCGTGCCCGCGACAAGCCACTAAAAAAAAGGGGCATAGGGAGTTGATCCCTACGCCCCGTCGATCTTACTTCAGGGCCGGAACAAGCTTCGGTGCCGAGACAAGCCCAAGCTGCTGCATCACGCCCAGCTGGTCTACGATACCCCAGTGCTCAACAACCTTGCCGTTGGCAATACGCCCGACATGAATCTCCGACCACGTCGCCTGCTTACCCGTTGCGGGAGAACCCATGAACTCACCCTTCTGCGTGCCGTGCGCGGTGAGACGGTGAACGAGCCTATCGCCGACCGCGATCTCGTCGTCGACCGTATAGCGGAAGTCTGGGAAGGCCGTTCGGAGCTTGGTCACGCTCTGTTTGAAGCCCTCCCGGTCCGGGGTTGCGCCGGGAAACGGATTTCGATCAACATACCCAGGGGCAAACGCCTCGTCAATACCGGCCAGGTTACCCTTGTTGATGGCGTCCACGATATTTCGTCCAAGAACCTTGTTGTTCTCTTCTGGTGACATGTGGTTCTCCTTTATGGCTTTGTCCTCACTCTGCGCCCTGTTGAGTGCACGTAGAGTGGGCAGCCATCCCGCGGCGATTCGCTTATCCCGGTGGACTGTGTGCTTACGAGATTGTTCCCAGAGGGACTGAACCGGAAGGAATGGAGCGTACTTCGTGAGCGATCCGACTGCAGTCGCGTTACATTGCTAATTTTAGTCCCTGCGGAGTACCGTGTCAAACGAATTCAGTCGACCCCCTCCTCTACTGCTGCCGCAGGCGTGGGTCGAGTGCGTCCCGCAGACTGTCCCCCACGATGTTGAGGGCCAGGACCAGCGTTAGGATCGCGACCCCGGGAAAGGTGGCGATCCACCACTCGTCCAGGTAGTCTCGCCCCGCCGCGATCATGGCTCCCCACTCTGGGATCTGTGGTGGCGGGCCGAGGCCGAGAAAACTCAATGACGCGAACGTAAGGATCGCGTGGCCGACATCCAGCGTCCCCAGGATCACCAGCGGGGACACCGTGTTACGGAGGACGTGCTGCAGGAAGACGCGCAGCGGCGACGCGCCCAGGGCGCGGGCGGCCTCGACATACTCGCGTTCCCGCACGCTCAGCACGAGCCCGCGCGCGAACCGCGCATAGGACGGCCACCAGGCTACCATGATCGCGATCACCGCGTTTCGAATGCCCGCCCCGAGTGCGGCGGAGATGATCATCGCCAGGATCACGGTCGGAAATGCCAACATCAGGTCTGTCCCGCGCATGAGCACTTCGTCCACCGCCCCGCCGAGTGCGCCGGCCGCTCCGCCGATCACCGTGCCCAGCAGCAGAGCGAGCATCACCGCGGCAACGCCCACTGGGATCGAGAGGCGTGCCCCGAAGAGGATCCGGCTGAAAATGTCGCGCCCGAGAGGATCGGTGCCGAGGAGGTGCGCCGAACTCGGACCGGTCAGCCGCGCGGCGATGTCTTGCGCGAGTGGATCATAGGGCGCGAGACGCGACGCGGTCAGCGCCGCGGCGGCCCACAGCGCTACGATGACCAGCGACGCGATCGCCAGCGGTGAGCGGACAAAAGCGCGCGGCAGCAGGCGCGCCGGCCGCCGAGGGGCGTGAGATATCGCGGGAGCCTGGACCGCCATCGCCCTACCCAAACCGGATACGCGGATCGAGTGCCGCGTAGCACACGTCGACCAGCAGGTTGACGAGCAGGTAGACCGTGGCGACGACGATGCCGACGCCCATGATCGCCGGGAAATCTAACGAGGAAGCGCTGCTGAACGCGTATGAGCCCAGACCGGTCCAGGCGAAGACGGTCTCGGTAACGACCGCGCCGGAGAGCAAGCCCCCAAAGCTCAGCCCGACCACCGTGAGCACCGGCAGCGCGGCGTTTCGGGCGACGTGCCTGAGTGTCACGATCCGGGGCGGCAACCCTTTCGCGCGCGCCGTCCGGACGTAATCTTCCCCAAGCACCTCCAGCATCGTGCCGCGCATCATGCGGGTGATCACCCCGACGCTGTACGACGCGAGGACGAGCGCAGGCAGGACGAGATGGGCGAGCGCGTCCCTCGCCACGTCACCGCGTCCCCACAGCACAGCGTCGAGAAGGATAAACCCGGTGACAAAGGGCGGACGCGGCGACCCCGGGTTGAGCTGTCCGGGCGACGGGGCCCATCCCAATCGGGCGTAGAACACTCCCAGGGCCACGAGGCCGAGCCAGAACACGGGCATCGCGACGCCGACCAGCGCCACAGCCCGGGCGACCTGATCGAGGACGGTATCTCGACGCACGGCTGAAAGTATCCCCAAGGGTACCCCGGCAAGGAGGCTGACGAGCATCGCGGCCACTGCCAGTTCCACCGTCGCGGGCAAGCGCTGCCGAAGGTCGGTCGCCACCGGCTGATGGGTCGAAATGGACACACCCATGTCGCCGTGGACCAGACGCCAGAGGTAAATGGCGTACTGCTCGGGCAGGGGACGATCGAGTCCCCACCGTTGGCGGAACGCGGCGACGACCTGGGGATTTGCCGCCGCATGCTCCCCAAGATTGGCCGCGATTGGGTCGGACGGAACAGCATGGGACAGCGTGAAACTCAGAAGCGTAATCCCCGCGAGCATGAGCGGGATGATGAGCAGTCGACGCAGGATGTACCGGCCCAGGTGCACGTCGTCCGCCGCCGGCGGGCCCCGGCTCGGTCTACGTCTTTCGAATCGGGTAGAAGTCTACCATCCACACGCTATGGTACGAGACGCCCTCGACGTTCGATCGAGACCCGTACGGGACCGCCGGTTGGAACAGCGGCGCATAGGGCCCGACCTGGCCCAGCCGGCGTTCGAAGTCCTGAAGCAGGGCGATGCGCTTGCGCGGGTCGATCTCCGACTCCGCCTGATCGGCGAGGGTCGCGAGTTGCTGGGCCACCGGGCTCGCCGACGGCAGCCACCCCGCACGTCTGCCGACGACGCGGCCGGGCGCGTACACGAGGAAGTCACTCGGATCGGGGTAGTCGGCCGCCCATCCCCACACCCCGACCTGGTTCCTGCCGCCGCGATATCCCTGGATGGCGGTGACGATCGGCAGGCCATCGAGTTGGAGCTGGATGCCGACCTGCGCGAGGTCATTCTGGATCTTCTGCGCCAGGAGCGCCATCGGGATGCCCCATGACACCTGGTCACTCCCGTACGAAATCTTCCCACGAACCTCGCCGACTTCCCTCACCAGGTCTCTCGCCTTCGTGCGGTCGGTCTTGATCGCCTCGGAGGACGGAAGAGATCCTGGGAAGAGCGTGGGGATGACCCCGGCGAGCCGCACAGCGCCCGGGCCGGCGATCGCCATGATCCCCTCATAGTCCAGGGCGTAGCGGACCGCCTGTTGGACCTTGGGGTTCGCGAACGGTCCGCCCACGTCGGGGTTGTTGTTCATGAGGACGTAGAACGTGGTCGCGGCCGGGCTCGTCCGGACGTCCACGTTCACCGCGCGCCGCAGGGTCGCCACCTGATCCTGCCCGATGCTCGTGGCCAGATCGAGGTCGCCCCGTACCACCTGGAGCGCCTGGGCAACCGGTTCCGGCACGTGACGGACCACGATCCGCTGGAGCCGCGCCGGCCCGCGCCAATAGTTGGGGTTCCGCTCGAGCACCAACTCCTGCGCCGGGATGTAACTGGTGAGGACAAACGAACCTGTGCCGGCCGAACGCGCGTTGAGGACGGGCTCCGCCTGATCCCTGGTATTAGCCCCAGGGCTGGCGTCCCCACCCTTCTCCATCAGAAACTTGCTGTCGAGAATCCCGAGGCCGGGATGTGACAGGATGGGGATCAGCGACGGATTGGGCGCCTTGAGCCGGAGCGCCACGGTCCGGGGATTCACCGCGATCACATCCTCGACGCCTTCCAGGAGGAACAGCGTGTTCGCCTTGAGGTTCAGCACCCGCTCGAGGGACCATTTCACGTCGGCGGCGCTGAGCACGTTGCCGCTGATGAACCGGACATCCTCCCGGATCGCCAACGTGTAGAGCAGCCCGTCAGCGGATACCCTCCAACTTGTCGCGATGTGCGGCTTCGGCGTCCGGAGGTCCTCGCCCTCAAAGGTCACGAGGGTGTCATACATGACGTGCTCCATCATCATCCCGGTGACCTCGATCGTTCGACCGGGATCAAGAGTCCGGATGTTGTTGAGGTTGGTACCGACGAGGAGTGTATTCGCGGCGGTTGCCGGCGCCGCCAGCACAGCACGCCACGGCATCATGCTGCCGGCCAGGGCCAGACCCAGACCGCCGCCGGTAAGGCGGAGCAGGTCGCGGCGGGTCAGCGCACCCCCATCACGTGTAAACTCGCTCATGATCGTCTCCCCTCCCGGCATAGGACGCATCGCTGGCAAGGGGTTCTCGTCCAGTGCCGCTCTTTCCTGCGGCAGCTGATGGCCACCTGCGCTATGATATTATGTCTTTGTATGGCTACGTTGACGCATCGTGCGGCCCTCAGAACCGAGGGGCGCAATCCGGGGACGCCGTTTGATCCGGGCCGGCTGCGAGACCTCCACGTGAACCGGAGCGCGGTGGAGCGGCGGGCCGCGACCATTCCCACACGCCGCACCGTCAAGCGCGACTGGCAAGCCGCCTGGCTGATCCGCGCCGTTCAGTGTCTCGACCTCACCACCCTCGCGGGCGACGACACGCCCGGCACCGTCCGGCGCCTCGCCGCGAAGGCCAAGCATCCGGTGCGTCCCGAGATCCTGCGCGGGTTCGGCGTTGACTCGGCCGACGTGCGCGTCGGGGCGCTGTGTGTCTATCACAACATGGTGCCTGCCGCGGTCGAGGCGCTGCGCGGCTCGGGCATCCCGGTGGCCGCGGTCTCGACCGGGTTTCCGGCGGGCCAGACCCCGCTGCGCCTCAAGATCGAGGAGATCAAAGAATCGGTGGCGGCC